>CAZRMQ010000032.1:0-19175 GCA_964601185.1 uncultured Pirellulales bacterium | reverse complement strand
TATAGTGGCGATTCATCACTTGCAGGATTTTGTCTGAGCCGCTCTGTGCGGGTATGTGCAGATAATTACAAACCTTCGGTGAATCAGCCATAACCTGCAAAATCTCATTAAAAAATTCTTCCGATGGATAATTAGTGACAAACCTTATCCATTCGATTCCATCGATGTCACTTGCCATTTGGAGCAAATCGGCTAAGCAATAGGTTTTCTCGCCTGCTGCGTATTTATACGCATTTACCCGCTGACCCAGCAGTGCAACTTGTTTTACACCGGCATCGGCTAACTTTTTTATTTGCTCGATAATTGTCGCCGGCGGCCTTGAGACTTCCGGCCCTCGTACGTACGGGACTACGCAGTACGAGCAGAAATTATTACAGCCTCGCATCACTCGAACAAAGGCCTGACCTGGTATCTGTTTGTCCTCGATTCCATAGACTGATTCAAATTTTTCAAGCTCCAGGCTTTGCTCTTCTGATGCCTGCCGAATTTTTTCCATTACCACTAAGGTTTTTTGTTTTTCTTTCAGAGCTTTTGTTACAAGCTCGGTTATTTGAGGAATTTGAGCCGGCCCACAAACAATATCGACGGCTTCGTGACCGAGCAGGTCCGCACCGAGTCTCTGTGCCATACAGCCGATCACGGCTACTATTAAATCCGGCCGTGTTTTTTTGATATGTTTTAGATGACCGAGATGTGAAAAAACCCGCTGCTCTGCGTGCTCGCGAACCGAGCAGGTATTTATCAAGACCACGTCAGCTTCCTTGACACTATCGGTTAGGCTGAAGCCATTAGCTTTAAGCGCAGAAACCACCAATGCTGTATCCAGCTTGTTCATCTGACAACCGTAAGTTTTGAGGTGAACTTTCATGCTAATTCACCTCAAAACTTAAACACGGTTGTCCCTGCGTTTAGATTTGTCCCTGCTCCTGTCTTCCGACAGGAAGACGCTGGGGCAAATCTGCAGGGACACCCAAACTTTTTTAGGAATACATTCAT
Organism: uncultured Pirellulales bacterium; assembly: GCA_964601185.1. Classification (GTDB taxonomy): domain Bacteria; phylum Planctomycetota; class Phycisphaerae; order Sedimentisphaerales; family Anaerobacaceae; genus CAZRMQ01. Next base: position 18,179 of record CAZRMQ010000032.1, on the reverse strand, counting down.
AGTATTCCTCCAAACCTAAACATGGGTGCTCCCACATTTAGATTTGTCCCCCTTCTTGCTTTCGCAAGAAAGCTAGGGGGACAAATCTGTGGGAGCATCCGAATCTTTTTAATTGTGTTTATTATTTTCATTGTAGCTTTTGATTAAATTCTCTTTTTGCTCGCGAGTCATTTTCTTAATATTTCTTTCACGGTGTAAGGCATTCTTATAGTAACGATATTCCTTAGCATATACTAAACTTACAGGAAGTTTTCCTCTTAAATACTTAGCACCATGACCTTTATTATGCAGCTTAATCCTATCCTCTACATTATTCGTGCTACCTGTGTAATATGTCCCATCCCTACATTGAACTATATAAACCCAGTATTTACTTTTGCGAGCGAACTTTCCTAGCATAATTTCCCTTCGCTAAAGCTTTTAAAATACGCTTTATAATTGGTCATTGTATGCGTAAATCAGTCAAAAACATGGGCCTTTGCAGTTTTTATATGGGATGAATACTGGAATGGCTTTACCTTTCTTCTTTCTAAGATACAAATAATTGTCTTTATTATCTTCTGTGAATGCCAATCCTAATTCCTTTTTGATAAAGATATCTACCAGGTACTCCATAATAATGTTAGCAGTATAGATCTTGAACAAGCTTTCTCCAGAATCGGGTTTTAGCTTATATCTGGGCATTACATGTGCAATTGCATGTCTACACTCATCCTTCAAGTAAGTACTGATTTTTTTATTTTTCAGAAGTTGTCTATTAAAATGGGCATGTTTTAATATCCAAATATTGTGTTTGATAGTTTCATTTATCCAATCCATCGATTTTCCACCTTTAAAATTATGAATCTCCAATATTTTCCAATAACACAGAAACCTGTAGTATGTACTGTTAGAAGACTTGGCTTCTCTGAACAAACTCAGTGCGTGTGCCTTGTACTTATCATGCCCAATTTTCGGCAATCCGACTATAGAAATGCCTTTGATGTGCCTGGACATCTGTCTTGGCATCGAAGTACAGGCTTTTCGCGTGACGCTTGAAAGGCCACCGTGTTCTTGGCTCCATCCGCGGCCACCAGCAGGACAGTAAACAATCCCAGTTTTCAACTCCCAACTCAAACAACTTAGGAACTCAAAAGCAATTACTTCTACTCTTTTTCTTACCTTGTCGAATTCTGGCCCACTGCTGGAACTAATATCAAAGATACAGCACAAAACATCTTGATATTTCTTGGTTCCTTTGATCAGTTTAAAGTCTATGCCATAGTAATTGAAATAGACGTTATGTTCGAAGATTATCCGTGATTCAAAACATACATGCAGCAAGTACTGTTGTGATTTTGTGTTTTTCTTATTGCTCATAATCAAACAATTATAAAGGACTTGTAAGCCTAAATCAATTTATTGATGCTGGGCGTGCTTCACAATTGTATCTATGACAAAGACCTATCCGTCAAGTTATTTACATTTGTGCCATCGATAATTCTTATTGTGGATTAGCATAACAAGCGTGCGGTTGGGTAAATAGCGTTTTTATATTCACAGAGGTTTTTCAGCCGACGGAACGTACTTTTAGATTTGACGAGAGTGTGCATTTTAGGTTACACTTCGCAACAGGACCAAAAGTTAGTGAATAAGGGATGTCTGTTTCGTGTGTTGCCGAATAATTAAGGAGAAAAATCAGATGGCAAGAAAATTGATTTTAATGCTGGTCTGTGTGTTCATCTTTTTAGCCGGCTGTCAACCGGCGGAGAAAATGTCCGTTAAGGAAGAAGGATGGGAAAGCCTGTTTGACGGCAAAACATTGAATGGCTGGAAGGCCAGTGAAAATAAAAACACCTTTAGCGTGCGCGATGGAATGATAGTAGCTGCCGGGCCGCGCAGCCATCTTTTTTATGTTGGGCCGATTCAAAATGCTAACTTCAAAAATTTCGAGTTAAAAGCAGAAGTTATGACCAAGCCCGGCTCCAACTCAGGTATATACTTTCACACAGAGTATCAGGAAACCGGCTGGCCGAGCAAGGGCTATGAGGCACAGGTCAATAATACTCACACTGACTGGAGAAAGACCGGTAGTCTCTACGCCGTAAAGGATGTCAATGAGTCACCGACCAAAGATAATGAATGGTTCACAGAACACATCATAGTCCGTGACAAGCGAATAATCATCAAGGTAAACGGCAAAACAATGGTCGATTGGACGGAACCGGAAGATTTCGCTCTTGAGGGTCAGCCTGGGAGAAAACTATCCAGTGGGACCTTCGCCTTGCAGGGACATGACCCGAAAAGCGTCGTATACTTTAAAAACATAATGGTTAAATCCGTGAAATAAATTGCTCAGGAATAAAAAAGTTATAAAGAGCTTATCTCACGGGTCAAACCGCTGCCCCGAGCGAATAACCTAAAATCTTTTTATCCAAAGTTGTAGTATTTTGTCACGGCCTCCTGAACTTTCCAGGTGCACTCCAGGTCTTCGGGGAAGACTACGAGGTCGCCGGGGCCGAAACTTACTGAATTTTCGCCGTCTGATACCGTTACTTTGCCCTCGATTAAGAGGCAAGTTTCTTTTTCCGTATATGCCCAATCAAAAGTGCTGGGCTCACATTTCCAGATCGGCCAATTCTGGCAGGTCTTGGCTTCTTCATCGGTCGGCTTTCGGACAATGACGTCTTTAACTGTCGGCATATCGTACATCCTTTCTTTTCTACTTTTAACACAAAGATAATTGATGGCTAAGCCATTAATACGGGTAGACACTGAATTATACACAAAATGCGCTAATTTTGAAGACGCAAGATGAATTTTTCCTAAAAGTTGGTAGTATGAGCAGGTGGTTTTCTGTAAATTAGGAGTAAATTGTTTAGTTTGAAAGAATTACAACCGTGGAGCGAAAGCAGTTAGAGAAATTCAGGAGCTGGTTTGATAATTACGTAGATGGTTTTTACAACAATGACGATTTTGTCAACGCTCATCTGAAATTGAAGCAAGAGCACACCCTGCGGGTCTGTCGAGAGATGCAATTTTTAGCAAATGAGCTTGGGTTGGCTGAAAACCAGAAACGCATCGCCGAGGTGATAGCACTCTTTCATGATATCGGGCGATTCAAACAGTTTATCAAATACAGAATGTACAACGATGTGAAAACCGTGAGCCACTCTTTACTGGGTTTGGAAGTTCTTAAAGAAGAAAAGGTGCTGGAGGATGTGGACAAGGAAGAAAGAGAATTGATAGAAAAAGCGATTGAATATCACGGACTGAAAGAGCTGCCGGGCGATTTGAACGGCCAGTGTCTGCTGCTTTCAAAACTGATACGCGATGCCGACAAGCTGGACGTATTTTATGTGGCCACGGAATATTTTAAGCACTATAAGAACAAGCAAAAAAAGGTTTTCCTGGAGCTGGGAGTTCCGGATGAGCCGGGGTATTCACACGGCCTGGTGGAGGCGATCCTAAATGGCAGGCAGATAGATTACAATCATGTGCGGACATTGAACGATATGAAACTTTTGCAGCTCGGTTGGGTCTATGATGTGAATTTCCCACCGACTCTGAAAAGGATAAAACAGCGAAAGTTTCTTGAGATGCTTCTTGGCTTCCTGCCGCAAACAGAAGATATACAGAAGGTCGAAGAAAAGATATTAGGATATGTTGATTCCAGATGCGAAGAAATAAAAAAGAAAGGGATTATCATGGAGACGGTGTTACAGACTAACATAACAGAAGCCAAGTCTGGTCAGGGCAAGGTTCGTGATATATATGATCTCGGCGATAAGCTGCTCATAGTTGCGACCGACAGGATAAGCGCTTTTGATGTGGTTATGGCCAACGGAATACCTTACAAGGGAATTGTTCTGACACAAATTTCTCTGTTCTGGTTCGATTTTCTCTCTGGGGATGTCGAGCATCATCTGATAAGCGATGATGTAAAAAGCTTTCCGCAGCCTTTCTGCAACTATGGCGTGCAGTTAGCTGGGCGGAGCATGTTAGTTAAAAAGGTTGACGTCCTGCCGATAGAATGTGTCGTGCGAGGGTATTTGGCAGGCTCCGGCTGGAAAGAATACAAAGTGAGCCAGCGTGTGTGCGGAGTGAAATTGCCAGCCGGCCTGAAGCAATGCGAGAAGCTGCCCGAACCAATCTTTACGCCGGCAACAAAGGCTGAAAGAGGAACGCATGATGAAAATATCAGCTTCGAGCAGAGTGTGGATATGGTCGGCCGAGAACAAGCCCAGTATGTGCGTGACAAAAGTATAGAGATTTTCAAAAAGGCAGGCAAGTACGCTGAGAGCAAAGGCTTAATCTTAGCCGACACCAAGTTTGAGTGGGGTATTACCGACGGCAAAATTATTTTAATCGATGAGGTTTTGACGCCGGACTCTTCGCGATTTTGGCCGGCGAATAAATACAAGCCGGGCAGAGACCAGGAGAGCTTCGATAAGCAGTTTGTCCGTAATTATCTTGAGAGCATAAATTTCGACAAATCTGGACCTGGCGTGGAGCTTCCTAAGGACATCGTAGCTAAGACCAGCCAGAAATACATCGAGGCCTACGAGCAACTGACTGGCAAAAAGTTCCACACAATGAATAACCCCCAGTAAAACTGGGGGCTAAATATTTGGAAAACGGCTACCGACATATCGGTGGCCTTTTTTTATTCGCGAAATTTTTACACAAAATGTGTGTTCGCCGGTTAATATTATGTGAAGGCTGAACATGTTCATGCTTATAGACAGATGAAAGGGATCCTTAGGACATAGCAAATGAATTTTTCCAGGCAAGCTGATATTTTTGAACGAGCCAGAGCGAAATACACAAGATTCCTGGTGTCGGTTCTGTGGAAACTGACAGGTGATCGGGAACTTTTCACCGAAGCGATGCAATACGCTCTGTTGGGGATGTGGCAGCACGTCGGCAAACTAAATGGGAAAAAGGCTCACGCTTATATCTATCGAATTGCCCTGTCGGCTAATTCCAAGGCCTGGCGAAACAGGATCGGCAGAAATGGAGAATTAACCCCAAACCACATCGACTGTGAGAAAAGCCCTGACGAGAAGCCCGACAGAGACGAGTTAGCTACGTTAGTCAGACGCGAAATCTGCCGTCTCCCGGCCAAACAGGCTAAGGCCATCGTCATGCGGTACCTCGAACAGCAGGATTACCAAGCTATCGCCGGTAAACTATCCTGCACCGAAGCTTCGGTTAGGTCGCATGTATCAAAAGCCCTGGCCACCCTAAAAAACAGGTTGGCAGCTTTAACATAACAGGAACAAAACGATGAATGGTGAAAAAATCGAAGAAATTCTGAAAAATATCGGTAATAACGATGTGCCGGCTGATGTGCACAAAATCGCAGAGAATATCTCCAAAGATTTTAGTAAAACTTTAGCGCAGCCAAAACAGCCCAGGCACATTGTTTTAGGAGATTATATTATGAAAAGCAGATTTACAAAATTAGCCGCAGCGGCAGCGGTGATAATTATTGCGGCGTTAATAATAAATTTTCAATTCAGTACTTCAGGTGTAGCGTGGGGAGCTTTGGTCGAAAAAATTGAAAGTGTCGAAAGCGTTGTTTATCGTTTAACAACTAACGTTAAAATGCAGGGCATGCCACAGGGACAAACTCCAAAAACCGAAGCAATAGCTTACTATTCTTCAGAGTATGGAACGCGAGCGGAAAATTATATCAATGACCAACTCAGTTTTATAATGTATTTGAATCCGAAAGAAAATATCTATGTTAGTGTGATGCCGGAACAAAAGAAGTTTATGAGATTCACCGACAAATCGCCGGATGAATTAAAACAAATAGCCGAAAAGGATGATCCTCGTGTAATGGTCAGGCATATGATGTCGGCAGAGTATAAACCGCTTGGCCGGGATAAAATTAACGGAATTAATGTCGAAGGGATTGAATGTACAGGCCCAGGAGTAATGGGCGGAATGTTTGAAGACGCAACAGCTCGATTATGGGTTGAAATAGGAACTGATTTTCCCGTTCGTATTGAAATTGAGGGTATTGTCTCTGGGGGACAAATGGAAATGAGTATGGTCATGGATGATTTTCAATGGAATGTTGACCTTGATCCGGCCCTGTTTGTTCCCGATATACCTTCAGATTATACCAGCCAGGAATTGAGTTTATCCGAAGCAAATGAAGGTACAGCGATTAATGGCCTTCGCCTCTTCGCCGAGCTTACCAATGGACGATATCCAAGTAACCTTGCATTGCTGACATTAATGAAGGAAATCTCTGAAGCCTTTGTGAAAAAATATGGTATAGAATTTACCGAGAAGCAAGATGAATATGCAAGCGTATTAGTGGATATCCTTCAAGCAGGAACTTTCTATGTCCAGTTGGCTGCAGCGGAAAAAGAAGCAGTATATTACGGAGATAGTGTAACGGCTGAAGATGTGGAATCAGTGCTTTTACGGTGGAAAATTTCAGATGGATACTATCGTGTAATCTTTGGAGATTTATCAACTTTGGATGTTACCGCCGAAGAGTTGATTGAGCTTGAAGCGCTCCAGCCGAAGTAATCGTTGTAAAAGCATAAACACAAAAGCCGGGTTTTCTAGCTCGGCTTTTTTTATGCGCACGAAAAAGAGGTTGCGCCGAGACCACCTTCTTCGTCTATAATAAATGAGGTTACCAGTAAAAAGCAGAAGGAGGTTTATTGGAAAACCGGCAAGAAAAGCTCTTTGAATTGTTGGATAAGTCGGGTGCAAGTTTGTATGCGCTTTTGACAAGGCTAACGCTGCGCGAAGATGTTGCTGAGGAACTGATGCAAGAATTATTCATTAAGCTTAGCAATTACAAGGGCTTACGCAAGATTAAAAACTGGAACGCTTACGCACATAAAGCCGCTGTGAACCTTGCTTTTGATTGGCGGCGAAGGCAAAAAAGGGCATGTCTTTCACTGGATAATGTTCCTGAAATAGCCTCGAATGAGAAATCGCCCTTAAGCAACCTGATAAACTCTGAGGAATCGCAGGAAATGCTCGATGCAATCAGACAACTGAATAAAGCACCTCGTCAGGCCATCGTAATGCGTTACATCCAGCAGCAGCCGTACGAAGATATTGCCGAACAGATGAATAAAACCACCCATCAGGTCCGGGCTTTGTGCCATAAGGCTATAAATCGCCTCCGAGACCTGCTTGGAAAGTGACAGACTTGTCCTGAGCGTAGTCGAAGGAAAGGAGATATACAATGTCAAACATTGATGAAAATGAAATTCTTCGCCGTCTGGAAAAACTTTCACAGATTAAGCCGACCCACGAAGCGACTGAGCGTGCTATAAATCGAGCGCGGCTTGGTTTTTCGTGGGGCACGGCAACCAGAAGTTACAAGATTAAAAGCCCAAGCCCAATTATTAAATTTGCAGCCGCTGCAGCGCTGCTAATCTGTGCCGGATACATCATAGGTCGAGTTTCATCTGCTCAGCCGGTGGATATTGAACAATTGCGCGCAGAAATTGAGGCCTCGCTGAGGTCGTCTTTGGCAGCGAGTTGCGAACAAATAAAGGATGAGCTTCATCAGCAGGTGCAACGAGATTTAACTGAATTTGCCGCGCAGACGTTAGCAGCTTCAACGACCGCGACCGACCAGCGCTTAATAGAGCTTATCCGATTGATTGATGCAGCCCGTATGCAGGACCACCTCAGAGTTGCAGCGGCTATTGAAAAAATAGAAATGGACAAAGAAAAACTTGGCAATGGCTTGCAGGCCCTCGCCACTCGGACGAACGAATTGCTGCGTACCGAACAAAACTAATTGTGTTCACGTTTAGCCGTCGCCGGTACGGCGACGGCTAATAAAATTTATATACGAAAGGAACAAACAATGAAGTCTTTTAGCCGTTTAATTTTAGTATTTGTCATCCTCAATTTAACAATTGGGACTATTGCCTGGGCCCAAAAGAATACAGAAGGAGAAAAACAAACCTTTACCATCTCCGGCTCAACAGGTCTTCGCGGTGTGGCAATGGCAGGTCTGCCGGGAAATCCCATTACTGATATAAAGGGGTTTTACACTGCCACTGTTGAGCGTGGCTGGAGTGGCACGGTTCAGCCGGTAAAGCAAGGTTACACGTTCGACCCACCAAGCCGGCCATACTCGAATGTTGCTGCTAATCAGACAGACCAAAATTACATTGCGACGATCATGACCTTTACTATTTCTGGTACAACCGGAGAGGGACAGGTCATAATGTTGGGCCTGCCAGGTATAACTCTTACCAGCGGGGACGGTTATTACGAGGCCAAGGTTCCGTACGGCTGGGCCGGCATGGTTACCCCGCAAAGGAAAGGATACACTTTTGAACCAGCCAGTCTGGCATATGCAGCCGTCACTTCTGATCAGACTAATCAGGATTATCTTGCTCACACACTGATGCTCACTATATCCGGCCAGATAATTTTAGGGGGAAGCCCGATACAGGATGTGCTTGTATCAGCTAACAATGGTGGTGGTTCATGTAAAACCAATGCTCAAGGTAGATACAGTATAGATGTGCCCTACGGCTGGAGCGGTGAAATCACATTGTCAAAAGAAGGGTATGATTTTAACCCACCCAGCAGATCTTATACTAATGTAACCACAAATATAGTAGATGGTGTGCCGGAACCGTCAAGGGAACCACGGCGAGCAGTTTCTCGGCGGCCAACACCCATCACACAAGTAAGGACACCGCTGCGGCACATCGGTAGGCGGAAAGTCCTGGTAATCCCCGCTACTGATGTTAAAGCAGAAGACCTCGATACTATAACGCAGGATTTATATGTCATGTCACACATCCTCGATCAAAAATTTAAGGAGCGTCGCCAGATTGCAGGGGTTTTTACGGATTTCGGTGATTTCTTCGGGCGGGACGAACGCGAAACAGAAGCTATCTACCTGCAGGGCTACGGCGCGCTCTTTTTGATGGAGGTAAATTTCGCCTTCTCACCACAGCCGGAGCCACAGCAAAAGCAAGCTAAGGAACCGCAGGAGCAACTTGATTCGACCTGGCAGCAGGTACAACGAGAACTGTTCTCTCCACAAAGACCCAGCAATGTCCCAAGAGGATTTGGATCATCAGAAGAATATGATGCCCAGATGGTCGAAGAATTAAAAAGGGAGTTAATCAAAACTCTGAAGCACGCTGCTAACATACGAAGCCTCGAGGCTGACGAATGGGTGATTCTCAACGTCACCGGAGACGGTCAGCGTTCCATGGGTGGTTACGGTGGCTTCGGCGGGGGAGAAATGGGTGGCTATGGTGGTTATGGCGGCGGCATGAGCGGATACGGTGGTGGATACGGTGGCGGCTACGGAGGTTATGGCGGCAATTATGGTAGCTCGGGTGGCTATAGTGGCAGTTACGGTAGTATCGGTTACGGTACGGGCAGTGGCATGATGAGTATGGGCGTCGGCATGGATGGCTCCGCTACGGTATCTGCCTCATCGACCGTCTTGACTATTCGCGCTAAAAAGTCCGACATTGACACCTTTGCAAAAGGTGATATGGATTTTGAACAATTCCGTCAAAAGGTGCAGATTTTCATATACTGATAACTTCAGGAAAGGAGCCTACTATGTCAACGCGAAAAATGATTATTGGATCATTAGTGTGTTTCTCAATAGTAGTATTTGTGGGCCAATCGCTATCTCAGACACGAGGATCCCGTAGAACAATAGAAACACCCAACCAGGACAGGTTGCAGTATATGGACGCGGAACAAAGGCGCATAGAGTTTGAAAGGAGAAGTGCCCGACGCAGAACCGAGTGGAATAGACAGCGAGAACAAAGAAATCGAGAGGCACGAAGCAGAGCTGCTCAACTCCAGGAAGAAGCGACCAAACAAGCACTTGAAGTAACAGAAGAGCAATGGAAAATTATCAAGCCCAAATTTGAGAAAGTCAAAACTCTTCTTGAACAGGTACGCGTCAACATAGGGGTGCTCTCTTATAGCGCTGGTGGTAGTGCAGGTAGTGGCGGCTCAGGTAGTGGCGGTTCAAGTGGGGGTGGCTCAGCGTTTGGTGGCTCGAGTGGTGGTGCCTCAGGTGGTAGGTCTTATCGAGGAACAAACGCCCGGCATCAACCCAGTGAGAATGGAGTAAGCAACACAAAAGAAAGTGAGCCTCAAAGTTGGGAGGAACACGGCTGGCGTTGGGGCAGACCTTCCTCCAGAAAGAAGTCCAGCGAGCTGACCGAAGGCGAGAAAATCGCTGAAGAGCTTCTTGACCTTTTGGAAGATGACAACTCAGAATCAGAGAAAATAAAACAAAAAATGGATGCCTTGCGGAAAATCAGACAGGATGCCAATAAGCAATTAGTTAAAGCTCGACAGGAACTCCGTGAGGTAGTTACACCTCGCCAGGAAGCAACATTAGTGCTAATGGGATGGCTGGACTGATCTAAGGAGGCATATGCCCCATATATCATGCAAACCAAAGCCAGCCCCCGATTAAGTCGGGGGTCGGCCTTTTTTATGCGCTTGCCAAAGAATATAGCAGAAAGAGTTTATTTTCTTTATACTAAAACAGCCGGATTAGCTGTTATATAGGTGACAATCGATTGTTTAAAGTTTCGGAAAGTAACGTAATGCTGCAGGACAAACTACTTATATGGCAGTTTAATCGCGGCAGAAAAGAGGTTCTGCAGCGCATCTACGAAAAGTACAAAGATGATTTGGTAACGTTAGCAGTGGCACTGCTAAATGATGTGAGTTCAGCTGAGGATGTGGTACATGATGTCTTTGTCTCTTTCCTCAAATCGTTTGAAAAGTTTCGGCTGGATTTCGTCGAGTCGCATAGAGACTATCTTGAAAATCAAGCGATTTTCGGATTCAAATAATCTTTTCAATAATTCTTTAGAACTCAATGATGCTGCAAAGCTATGTAGTCTTAAGACTACATAGCTATTTCATCCCTAGTGAAAATTGAAGGTGTACGAAAAGTGTGTTCCGGCTAAATTTCTTTGAGCATTTTCAAGCAGAACCTGTCGGTCATGCCTGCAATGTAATCACACACAGTTCTTTCTAAGCCTTCTTCAGGTATGAACCGCTGGAAGTAACCAGGCATAAGCTGCGGTTTTTGACACAGATTTTCAAAAAGCTGCTCGAGCCATATCTTAATCTTCCCTGCCGTTTGCATAAGTGATTCGTGCTTATAAAAGTTTTCAAATAAGAACTTCTCTAACTCTTTCAGCTCAGTTTCGCTCCGGCGTGAAAGGATGATCAGGTTTTCGCTTTTGTTATACGCGTCGTTTGGGGTTTTCACATTCGCGGCCACAAGAGCTTTTATACTTGCTTTTATGCAATCACCGACGAGCCTGTCTATAATTGCTTTTGCGGTTCTTGTCCTTCGGATGGTTCGGTCCTTGATAACTTTGGCGTCTATTCGGCTCTCAGCTTCCGTGAATATTTGTATATTTTGTAATTGCTCTGGTCTTATCAAGCGTGCTCGCATGGCATCTTCGAGGTCGTGACAGTTGTACGCAATCCGGTCTGCAACGTTGGCTATTTGGCCTTCGAGGGAACAGTTTAACTCGCTGAAGGTTTCATCATGCGGCTCATCGTACGGGCTTTTGTGCTTAGATAATCCAAGTCGAGTTTCGTACATCAGATTCAAGCCTGTAAAATTTGGGTATGGATGTTCGAGCAAATCTACGATCCGCAATGTTTGTCGGTTGTGCTCAAAGCCGCCGAACGAGTCCATCAGCTCATTGAGGACTTGTTCGCCTGCATGCCCAAACGGCGGGTGTCCCAGGTCGTGCGCCAGACATATTGCTTCGGTGAGGCTTTCATTCAGCCTAAGCTCTTTGGCGATTGTTCGTCCAATTTGAGCCACCTCGATGCTGTGGGTAAGACGTGTGCGGTAATAATCGTCTAAGCCGGGTGTAAAGACCTGTGTTTTGCCTTCCAGCCGGCGAAAGGCCGAGCAGTGGATTATACGGTCGCGGTCACGTTCAAAGTCCGAGCGATACGGGTGCGGCTTTTCCGAAAATTGCCGCCCGTGACTTTCTTTTTCAGTGACTGTGTAATCGGCAAGCTCACCTGACATATTCATAAGTCGGGAAAGTTGTGGTCTCTGGTTACTTGTTTTAATTGTTCGAGCAATTCAATTAAACTTTGACTTATAACTTTGGCGTCGCCGCATACGCTCATAAAATTTGTGTCACCATCCCATCTGGGAACAACATGGATGTGCAGATGCTCCGGCAGTCCGGCTCCGGCGCATCGGCCGAAATTCATTCCAACGTTAAAACCGTGGGGTTTTATCACCAGAGACAGGGCTTTTTGAGATTCTCTGATGAGCTTAACCATTTCCAATAGCTCCTCATCTGTTGCCTGCTCAAGCTCGCCGATATGCCGAACCGGCGCTATTAGTAAATGGCCGTTGTTATAGGGAAAGCGATTCAGTATCACTATGCTTTTCTCTGTTCGCCACAGTACCAGATTCTTATCGTCATCCTGTGGATTTTCCTGATTGTGACAGATAAAACAGCCGGTCTGTGACGAACACGGCAGGCCCTGGATATATTTAATTCGCCACGGTGCCCAAAGATTCTTTTGTTCCAATCTACATACCTCCAATCATTCGATAAGCTGCATTGTCAGTTTTTGTTCAATTGTCACCCTGGGTCTTGCGCCTGGAAGTGGCGTGGACAATGCCTCAAGGAGCACACTATATTCCTGGCTATATTGTTCTATCCGTCCTGCATCGATATTGAATAATTCTTCGCCCTGTCCCTGTAAATCCAGAACTTTAAAGCCTTTGGAGAACATCCAGAGAAAGCCCAAAGGGCCGCTCAACTGGAATCTGCCTGAGTATGGTATCGGCCAGCCGCGTGGAACCGTTTCTGCATTCTCGTACGAACTGCGTATCACGGCAAGCCGGCCTTTGTCACTCTGACGGATTTCATCAAGTTTGTAAGTCACATCTCTTGCTCTTCTCAATAACATAGAAGTAGGCACAGACAGTTTTGACTTCCAGGTTTGACCGATCGAGATACCTTTGGAAGGATTTACCAGACTGGACTGCGAGTCCCAGAGAAACCATTGAGAGGCTATAAAATCATTTATCATATCAGGCTCTTTAATCCTTCCCTGGCTCTGGTCTTCCCGGAAGGCTTTTGTGCCGGTCTTCTGGATTAACTGCTCTAATTGTGAATAGTCTTCTATTTTGCCGGTAGGGCCAACAGTGAATGTAAAGCTTTCACCTCGTAGACTTTCCACGGCGTCTTTTCTGCCGGCTCGACCACTTGGGCCTTGACTGCGTGTAACTTTCACTGATTTGCAGGTGGCCTTGATGGTTGTAAGGCCATACTGGTCCACCTGTATAGGGGTATAGGCTACAACCATCTCCATCGAATCGGGATATTCACTAATGGTAGTCCCGGTAGATTTGGATGTGTTTTTTGTTGGGTCCCAGTTGATTTTCGTCACCCTGCTGGAGACAAATCTGTATTCAAGGGTCTGGCTGGGCTGGAAATCTACCGTCAAAAGAATTTTACCTGTGTTTATTGAGCCTTCTCTAAGCGAGGACTTGCATCCTGTGAAGGCGATAAGGATAACGGCATTAAAAATTATCAACGCAGCTTTCAATTTTATCCCTTTCAACAAGCAATGCGGGACATGCCCTACATGCTACTCAATTTTCTCTAAATTGTAAGAGCGAACGGCTTTAAGTCTTATTACACCGGGAGCTTCATCCTTCTTCGGATTCGGATTGGCCATAATCCATTCTGTCTGGAGTGTTTCAAGATATTTTTCAATCCTGCCGGCGGTCAAATCAAACCACAATTGGCCGGTATATGTCTCGACATTATCGAACATGCTTGAAATAAGATTCATCGCTTGTTCCTGGTGAAGCTCTCGTGCCGTTTCTGAGGATGGTATTGCATTCATTTCGATGATTGCAAGCTGTCGATTATTTACGTTCTTGATTTTTTTTAGTGTGTAGATTCTTTCGTACGCTTTCGGACCCATCTGGCGGAAGGAAAATGTGCTTAAGTTGTTCCATTTGTCTCCGATTTTTATTGTGTTTCTTTTGGTGTCAGGCAGGGCCTGGATTGAGTGACGCGTCTTGATTGCATCCTCGGAAAGCAGCGTCAAAGCTCTCTGAGTGGGAGTCAGGTTTTCACCGGCAGCATTTCGCGCCTCGTTGGCGTCGATAACTTCCACTAATTTGCCTGTAGGAGCAATTTTTATGGTATAACTTTGCCCAATCAGCTTTGTCAGAGGATTATTTTTGTCTTTTTCTTCGGAGCTGTCAAAATCCAGTATAGGATTGTTTTGATATATAGACAAACACTTCAATCCTTTAATTGTAATATTTGTGACAGCGTTGCCCTTATCATCGGTGCTTTGTATCCGTTGAGCAAAGGTTATTTCGGTTCGGCTGTAATTACGCTGGTAAGGTTTATTTTTTAATATGGGGTCATCTAATAATGAACCTTCAAATTTAATACTGTCTTCTACTTCTGTTATCACCTTATAAGTTGTTGAATCCCCAGCAGTAAATTTCAGCCCCAGATAGGCACTCCGGGAGCAACCTGCCGCAGGAAGAAGTAAACAAGCGACAGCGGTTAATATGACTATGGAAGTTTTGTCTAACATTGTTATTTGTCTGAAATCAAATTTCTATTTTTATGGCCAGACCCGTGAGATAAATAAATTGAGAATCAGGACAAAATCGCAGTTGGCTATCTCATGGGTCGAGTCAAGCTGTGATTATATATTTTGTTAGCTTTAGAACAATCGTTTTTTTTCTTCATTTATCTTTAATTGGCGGTTAAAATCAATTATTTGGATTTTGGATTGGCTTGTTAATTGTTTTTGGAAAGGCCTGATTATGAGAAGTGATACCATCAAGAAAGGTTTTCAGCGAGCGCCGCACAGAGGTCTGCTTCGCGCGTGTGGATTAAGTGACGCTGATATTGAAAAGCCGTTTATCGGCATTGCCAACAGCTTCTGCGAGATAGTGCCGGGCCATGTTCATCTAAATAAGGTTGGTCGCGTGGTCAAAGAGGCGGTCAGCGGGGCGGGAGGCACCGCTTTTGAATTTAATACCATAGCTGTTTGCGACGGCATCGCTATGGGCCATACCGGCATGAAATATTCGTTGGCCTCGCGTGAAATTATCGCCGATTCGGTAGAGACTATGGTACGAGCGCACTGTTTTGACGGTCTTATTTGTATTCCCAACTGCGATAAAATAATCCCTGGTATGTTAATGGCGGCAGTCAGGCTCAATATACCGACTATCTTTGTATCCGGCGGACCTATGAAAGCCGGCAAAACAAAAGATGGAAAGACGGTAGACCTTATAAGTATTTTTGAAGGCGTTGCCGAGTTCAACGCCAGTAAAATCGACCAGGCACAGTTAAAAGAGCTTGAATGCACAGGTTGCCCGGGACAAGGTAGCTGCTCAGGAATGTTTACCGCCAATTCGATGAATTGTCTATGTGAGGCAATTGGGATGGCCCTGCCAGGTAATGGAACGATTCTGGCGGTCGATCCGAAACGGCAGCAGTTGTACAAGGCCGCAGGCAAGCAGATTATGGCCCTTATCGAGAAGGACATTAAACCACTGGACATAATAAACGAAAAGTCGCTGGACAATGCCCTTACTCTGGATATGGCGATGGGCGGCTCGACAAATACCGTTCTGCACACATTGGCATTGGCCAATGAAGCCGGTATTAAATACGACCTTGATCGCATAAATGCCATTTCAGCTAAGTGTCCCAATATCTGCAAGGTAGCTCCATCAAGCAGCTTCCATGTAGAGGATGTTGATGCCGCAGGTGGTATAAGTGCTATCTTGAAGGAAATCAGCAAGATTCCAAACCTGCTGAATGCCAACTGTCTGACGGTTACCGGCAAAACGCTCGGCGAAAATATTGCTGACGTGGAAATCAAAAACTCAGAGGTTATCCACCCATTGGATAAAGCGTATTCCAAGACCGGCGGGCTGGCAATTCTGCGAGGCAACCTTGCTCCGAATGGCAGCGTTATTAAGACTGCCGGTGTTAAAGAGAAAATGCTGACACACACCGGCCCAGCGGTTATTTTTGAAAGTCAGGAGGAGTCCTGCGAAGGTATTTTGGCCGGCAAGGTAAAAGAAGGTAACGTTGTTGTAATTCGCAATGAGGGTCCGAAAGGCGGCCCTGGTATGCAGGAGATGTTAAGTCCCACCAGTTATATTATGGGAGCGGGACTGGGCGAGTCGGTTGCCTTGATTACCGATGGCAGATTTAGTGGCGGTACAAGAGGTGCCTGCATCGGCCATATAAGTCCCGAAGCGGCGGTAGGTGGACCTATCGGTTTATTGAAAGATGGTGACATCATAGAAATTGACATCCCAAATAACAAAATAAATGTGAAGCTGTCCGATAAAGAGCTTGCCGAGCGCAAAAAGGCGTGGAAGCCGCCCAAGCCGCGGATTACAAAAGGATATTTAGCCAAATACGCCTCAATGGCTACCAGCGCCGACACCGGGGCAGTGCTGAAGTGGTAAAGTACAATCACGGCTGATAGCGCCAGTCTACTTTTCCTTTATAGGCCATGGTCTCGTCCACAATCGCAAACAGGTCCGGGTCATATTCCGCCAGTGCTTCGCGCGTGGTAATTGGGTGGTCGGCGTCATTGGGCGGCGCACCCCGGCCTGTGGCGTCGAAGTACGCGAGTACGCCTTCAGCCCAGTATTCGACTCGATCGTTAACAGCAGCAGTGCCTTTCCATAAGCCCTTGCTCATTGCACGGTCATAGATTTCCTTGAGCTTCTCGTCGAACCGGACGTCCATGCGCTGGACCCGCAATTCATACTGCTGCCAAATCCAACGGGGGCGACTGTCCCAGTTGGGATCGACCGGGCGCGTGCCGGTCACGTAATAAAGCGCCTTGGCAAAAACACGGATGACCTGGCATCCGGTAGCATGTGGGTCGTTGGCCTTGCCCAGCACGTTTTCCTGGCCAACCACAAGCAGCTTAGTCTCCGGCGAGTAATCAAGAAAGCGCGCGGTGAGATCAAGGTTTTTTCCAGCCAATTTCTTACATTCAGGCAGGTCGGATATTTTCTCTCCGGGGCCCAGCACCACCAGCTTAACGCCGTCGGCGATGAGCGCCTTGAGGATATCGTGACGGTACGCGAACATCTTGCGGATCGTGTCGTTGGCCTTGAGCAAGGCATCGTCACTGGCCTGTCGCCCAACCACGGTGAATTCCCGCGCCCAGGTGAATTTTGTGTAATAAGGATCGATATTGAACTTGGCTGGCGGCGGAATAACGTTGGGCAGCGGTTGTAGCCAGGTATAACGCCAGTCCTGTTCTGGACTCAGGTTAAAAGTAGTTTTGACTAACTCGTAGCCCTGCGGGTCATAGAGCTTGAGCTGCTCGCGTCCGCCGATGGGGCCGTGGTTCCAGTTGTTGACGCGGTTGTTATCGAAGTAAGCCTGGGCGGTCTCAGCCCAGTATTCGGCTGAGTTAGAGCCGGCGTATGTGTCCTTGAACAAACCCTTATCGACCGCATTGCGATAGACTGCGTTCATGCGACTCCTCCACGTCGGGTCTATCCTTCTCAACGTGCTGTCGATAGTGTGGCAAAATTCATGCACGGCGATGCTCTCGTCGTCATAGCGGTCGATAGGCAGGCTCAGCAGGTTCTCCTCACCGAAGCTGGTTGGAAAGCCACCGGTGCCCCTCACACGTTCGTTGAGGTAATCCGGATTTTGGGCGTTCCTGTTTTCGGGAAGGTCGGTGTAGACCTGGTCCTTGCCGATGATGACCAGGTACATGCCCCTATCAACCATGGCTTTAAGCACATCTGGCCGACCAGCCAGCATGTGAGTGACGATGTCGTAGGTGCGCTGCAGTGCCAGGTCCGCAACCTCGGCAGCGGCCACGACCGGCATGCCCTTGATATCAATATACTTTTTGTAGAATTCGCGTGCTACGTCCCTGTCTCTTTCCCGAACCTTTTCGAAAAACGAATCGGGCGGAACATTCACCGCTGGGTAAGCCATTCCTTCGCGGAGCTTTTGGACAGAGCTCGTTCCGGATTGCGTGGATGCACAGCTACATAGCATTAAGATGGTGAAAGTAATGGAAATAACAACCAGCTTCGCATGTTTCATTTTAGTAGCCTTTCTCTTATGAACAGAAAACAGAATTTCTGTCTTCTGCCTTCTGTTATCTGT
>CAZRMQ010000031.1:0-19199 GCA_964601185.1 uncultured Pirellulales bacterium | reverse complement strand
AAATGAAATTAACCATTACGCCAACTTGACAACAGGCACGCTTTCAGAGATGACAGCGAACATCAAGTATCTCCACAGGACGCCTCACGGCGGAGCATCCAGCATCGAGAATCGGTCATTTCTCTGTGCAGCTCTGTGTTCTCTGTGGCTAATTCTTGATCTCAAACTCAGTGGCCGGTGTCAGAAAATACAGCCATTTGGCGAGGATATTTTCTTTCAAAATTGAACTGGCAGCTTTAGCGTAAAGTTCCAACTGCCGGCGATAAAGCTCAGCCCGCTGCGGGACTTGCTTGGCAGCGATATTATCCGTTTTGAAATCTATAACGACCAAGCCCTTCGGCGTGCGAATCAACATATCAATTATGCCCTGTACAATAATCGTATCTTGATGCTCGATACTCGATGCTCGATACTCGTGGCTGGTGAGCGGAAATTCGGAGAGGGGGAGGGCGAAGGTGAACGGCCATTCTCGCCAGACAGTATTTGCCTTATCAAGAGCCATCCGGCCCAGCTTGCTATTGAAAAAAGTAAGTATTGAGGCTGTATCGATAGTTTCAGCCACAACCTCGGTTATCGAACCATTAGTCAGAAGCTCTTTTTTTGTTTTTTGAATTTCTTCTTCGTTTATCGGCTTAGTCAAATCAAGCTTGGAAATTACAAGGTGAGTAGCAGTACCAAACCATCCCCAAGCTGCGCTTGAGGCTGCCACCCTACCGCCGGCTAAAATTTTAGCCCCGTGTTTTACACGAGGTTCTTTCTCCAATACATTCGAATAATCAAACTTTATGTATTCATCGTTGCGATGTGTCAACTGTGTCACCGATGACTTCGCAGGCAGCAACGTCGAACCATAATACCCGTACCGCCATGCCAATGTCTTTTTGAGCTGGTCAAGTCTTCTAACCCCCACCGCAGGGGTGGGGGCTAATCCTTTGACCCCCACCGCAGGGGTGGGGGCTAATCCTTTGACCCCCACCACAGAGGTGGGGGCTAAAATTCTGTCTTGCTTTAATTTAATGACAAACTCAGAAAGCCGTTGCAGTTCTGCCTGGTTGTAGAGTTTCAAGCTGAACAAATCGTCCTGGCAAGTCTCTTTTGCCAGGCCAGTTTCAAAAGAATTTTGCAAGACTCTCTGGTCTGAAAGTGCGTATAGTATCCAGTCCAAAGGACTCTGACAGGCCCGAAGCTGCCAATCAGGAATGGTTCCCCCCATTTCATTAGCGAAGAACAAGCCGTTTGAGATAACATCCCTACAATGGTTTTGCTTTTGCGAAGCGGTTAAAATAAGGCGGTCTTTAGCTCGCGTGGTGGCAACATAAAGGATGCGCATTTCCTCAGCTAATAATTTTTCAAGCTTCTGCTCTGCGATAACCTGATGTGCCAGTGAACACATCTTGCTGTTCGACTCACGGTCGATGATTTGAAGCCCAAGCGTATCATTGGCATCGGCGAGGACGTCTGCGTAAATATCCCTCTTATTGAAACCACCGTTCAGCTCAGCTAAAAAGACGACCGGAAATTCAAGTCCTTTACTTTTATGGACGCTTAAGATGCGAACGGCATTTCCGGCTGACGCCTCCGGCTCAGCAGGTGCCCAATCCTGACCTGCCTCCTGCAGCTTTTCGATAAAGTAGATAAAACGCGTCAGCGAAGGTATGCCGCTGCTTGTGACAAAGCCCTCAAACTGGATGGCCCTGTCGTGCAGTTTAAGAAGATTGGCTCTGCGAGCCTTGCCGGAAGGTTGTGCTAAAACAAATGCCAAAAAGTGTGTCTGGCGATAGATTAGCCATATTAGATCGGCTAAATTACCACGCCGAGCGAGCGTCCGCCATTGCTCAAGCCGAGCAAAAATTCCCTTGAGTTTTTTGGCGAGATTTGTATCTTTTCCGCGATTACTGTATTCGAGCACACAGTCATAAAAAATTTTATGCTGTTGATCTGCCTTGCTATGTAATTTTATTTTTGCCAGCTCAGTGTCACTGACATTAAAAAACGGACTCCGCAATACTGCTGCCAATTCGATGTCACGTTGAGGATTGTCCAGGACTTTCAGCAGACATAACACATCGGTGATTTCGGTCGTCTCGAAATAACCGGCTGTCGCCTGACAACTGACCGGCACACCGGCCGACTGAAGCACCTCGACATAATCGTTGGCCTTTTTGGCAAGCGATCGCATGAGTACTACAATGTCACGATATTCAACATCTCTAAATTTATCTAAGTCTTTATCATGTATTTGAAACTCAGCCTTGCCGGTCTCTGCGCCGACCATTTGTTTGATACGCTGCGCAATCATCGCAGCCTGGCGTTGCCGCGAGCTGACAACATTCAAATTTTCATCGCTATCAGATTCCGTTGCACTGTTGTCGTGAAGGTCTGTGTCTTTGCCCGTTTCATCTAATATGTGGAACTCCACCACATTCTTTAGGCTGCCTTGGGGCCCATCTTTAAATTCGAGAGCCGGCTTCAAATGAGCGGATTCATCGTAGTTAATCTTTGTGAAAGAGGCTGTCATTATCCGCGAGAATACTTTATTTACAAAATCGAGTATTCCTTTATTTGAGCGAAAATTGGCATTTAAAGCGACACGCAAGCCGTGAGGTACATTTTTGGGATCAGATGAAGACCGTTTAAGATGCTCGATGAAAATATCCGGCTCAGCCCCTCGAAAGGCATAAATACTCTGCTTGACGTCACCAACCTCAAGGATATTTCCGCCCGGACTGAGCATATCAAGTATCCGCCGTTGAACGGAATTGATATCCTGATATTCATCGACGAATATGTGTTTGTATCTTTGTCGAAGAACTAAAGCTACCTCTGAAGGCATTGGCTTATCCCCTGAAGAACCTTCAGCGGTTAGTAGCCTCAAAGCATAATGTTCAAGGTCGGCGAAATCCAGGCAGTTGACCGCGCACTTGTCCTGACTGTATAGTTGGTCAAATTTCTTTAAAAGTTCTATAAGCACTCTTGTCTGCAAATTGACAGAACCGCTTAGAGCATCAAGGTAGTCGGGATTCAAAATTGCGAGGTCGAAAAGTTTGTCAAAAGATTTCCTGGCGGTTTCCGTGACACTTTTGATAATCTCAGCAACCGGCCCTGATAACTCTTTTGGTTTGTATTCATACCTTGTCGGCCTTTGATGGTTTTTTATTTCTTCGGTGAACTTGTCCAACTGACCAGATTCTATAAGTTTGATATATTTAGCAACAGGCTCGGCAAAAGTTTCCTTCCATCTTACTGCCCAGTTGCCGCTTGCCCCGTTAGAATTACCAAATTTTGTGGATACATTTTTCGTTACAGAATTTCTAACGGGGCCTACATTTTCACCTTCATAAAGCTTTAGTGCATATCTAACTTGAGCGAGTATATACCGCAATCTGTCCGCGACAATTTGTTTTTGCTTCTGGCCGAGGCCAGTTGTAAAGGGATTAGCGATTTCCGTAAGCCGAGCCGCCTTTTCATACCAGTTTTGTCGCGAAACTACACCGTCCAAAAAATCGCTAAGCTCTATTATCTTTGCAAGAAAACCATCATTTGTACGAAGGTCCCGTCGATACAAAAGCTGCTCAAGTGCCTGCTGCAGGTTGCTTTGCTGCCAGGCCCAGTCAATGGTTTTTTCGAGCACTTCCGTCTTTAGCAGCCTTGCCTCGTCGGCATCTATCACTTTAAAAGTGGGATCCAAGCTCAGCTTGTAGAAATATTCTGTGATGAGGCGTTTACAAAATGAATGAATAGTGCTGATGTCGGCCCCTTGCAGCAGTATAATCTGCCGGTGTAGATGCAGCCGCAGTTCGGGGTCTCTGCTTTCCGTAAATGCGAGGCTGAGCTGAGCGGCGATTCTGCTGCGCATCTGCTCTGCGGCCATATCAGTAAAGGTTAATACCAATATGCTCCATACATCGGGACATATAGATTTATCGGATATGATATCGACACATCGTCCAGACAGGACTGCTGTTTTTCCGGTGCCTGCTGAGGCGGTGACTAAGACGTCACTTCCACGTGCGACAATGGCCTGCCGCTGCTGTTCGGTCCATCTAATCTTTTTTTCAGTCATCCATGTCCTTTTGCAGTTCCTCTTTAAGTTTCTCCACTCTATCTTTTAAATCTTCGCGTATGCTATCCAGCTTTCGCTTCGGTGCTTCTATCTCTTCTGTTGTTTCAGGAAGCATTTCGCCTGGCTCATCTATCACGTATGGTGTAATAAACACAATCAATTCATTGTTTGCCAGCAAAGTCTCTGTATGGCGGAACAAACCACCGGCTAAAGGTATATCACCAAGTAATGGGACTTTCCGTTTTATGACGCTATCCTTCTGAAAAAGGATGCCGCCGAGCATGATGGTTTGACCATCCTGAACTATCATATTGGTCTTTGTCTCCATCTCGGTTCTTGCCGGCTGGCTGTTTACAAGATCACCGGTAAGCTGTGAAAGAATTATATTTATAACCATGTCAACTTTCTTTTCAGGTGTAATACTTGGCCTGGCCGCCAATGTCATACCTACCCTTTGAAATTCGAAATTCTGTACACCTGTTCCACCTGGTACCGTCGCTTGTTGTGCGCTCGTGGAGAATGCCACTTTATCACCCTTAAAGAAGCTCGCTTCCTCGTTATCTTTCGTCCATAAAGTCTGCTGATTGAGAATCTTCGCATTGACTTTCTTGACCAAGAAATCAATTAATGCAGTAACATCCATAGCCACATCGAGCGATATCGAGGTTCCCTGGTCGCCGCCGGCACCGAATACTAATGCGCCGTGTTTTTCCAGAAACTGAAGGACATTCCCAGCAGTACCACTTCCAAGAGTTAAAGAGTTCTCACCTAATGTACCAAATGCAGATGAGTTCGATGCCAGTTGCAATCCAAGAGAGGTCATACTTTTGTGGTCAACTTCAATGATGACCGCCTTTATCATAACCTGCTTGCCGGGTATATCGAGCTGTTTAATCAGCTCTTCTATCCGGTCGATATACCCTGGCGGAGCAAGAACCAGAATAGATTTACTGTGCGGGTCGGGAACGAAGCGTATCCTGCCTATGACATTGCTTATAGGCAATTGGTCAGTAGTCGTGCTGCGAGCACCCGAGCCGGACCACCATGGGGTATAGGTGCCGCCTGTCGTACTCTGGTCTGTGCTATCACCACTACTTGATGTACCTCCGCCTCCGCTTTGGCTGCCGCTGCTGGATTGATTGCTCGATGCCTGCTGGTCCATTGAGTAAGTACCCAGTCCCTGCGCAGTGTAGCGAATCCTGGCGGAAGTGCCAGGCTCGTTGAACATGGCATTTAACCGCTCAGACAGGTCCTCCGGGTCTGCATATTTGATCTGCACAATCCTGGGTACCTCAGCCATTTGCTGACTGTCAAGGTCACGTATCAGAGCTTCAACGATGTCATAAGCCTCGGGAATCTTGCTTATTATGATTATCTTCTTTGTACTAGGCACCTCCTCGAAGGTCAATTGCCCATAGAGCGGCCCGACAATTTTTTGCTTATCCTCCCCACTTGAACCGTACCAGTAATCCCAATATGAAACGCCTTGGGCACTTTCTTCGCTAAACAGCGTCTTTAGCAAATTGGTCATTTCTACGGGGTCGGAATTATACAGCTCAATTATTCTGGGCTTGACCTCATTTATATCCAGTGGAGCATCCCATTCTTTAATCTGCTCACGGATTTTGTCCATATTTTCGGGTGAGGCAATCACCGTGACCTGCTTGAGCGAAATGTATGATATCACCTTAACAGTATCGGATGATGTCGTAGATCTTGAGGAACCATAGTAAAATGTATAAGAGTATCTGCTGCTCTGGGTGGTTTGGGCATAAAGCTCCTCGATGTTTGTCTTGATCTGATCAGGGTCGGCATACTTTAACTTGAAGTGCTCAGTTATGAATTGGCCGGGAGGACGATCCACCTCGGCAACGAGTGCCCTGACCATTTCCCGCAGGTCCTGTCTGCCGAAAACCATAATCTGCCTTGCCTGCGCAAGCGGCTGAACAAGAACACTCGCCCGAAGCTCGGTCCCCGGCATCTGCTCCAAAGCCTCATTAATACGTTCGGCTACCTCTGTGGCATCGACATACGTGATGGGAATGCTTTCATATTCTTTTGTGATCTCTTCCTGTACGTCGAGCTTATCTATCCACTCTTCAATCCGCTTCATATCCTCAGCCGAAGCTCTGGCTATAATCCACTTGCGATTCGGAACAGGGATTAATATCACCGGTGACTGGCTTGGCCCAATTAACACCGAGCTTGACGAGCCAGATCTGGAACCGCCTGCACCGCCGGTAAAACTCCTTGATGAAGTTCGGCTGCTGCTTGAACCATAACTGCTGCCCCTGGTAAGACTTCTGGAGCTTGTACCGCTGGTGCTGGTATCGCCCAAAAGCATTCTTAATAATTGAACGATCTCACCAGGGTCACCATTACGGATTTCAAATATATCCTGAACGGTCTGCTCGGCTTCAGGCACATCAAACTGCTTTACTACTCTTTCAATGTCAATCAGATTTTTAACCGTATCGCCAACCAGCAACTGCCGAGTGCTTTCATCAGCGCTTACGTATCCGTTTTCGCTAAGTAAAGGCGTAACGACCTGGGCCATCTGCGTTGGGCTGTAATTCTGTAACTTAAAGAAGTACTGCATCATTTGATTTTTGTTTTCAATAGCAGTAAGCGGATAATCAGCCGTTATTGTAGGAACCGATTTGTCGAGCTTTTTAATCCACTGGCGAATCTGCTCCATATTTTCAGATGATGCTTTTGCAATTATCAAGCTGTTCTTCGTATCAGCGATAAGTGTCACTTGGGCCTGTCCGCTTCCGACGGTGACGGAGGTTGCCCCACTTGATCCACCGGACCTGCTCGACCTCTGCGACCCCCGGGACGGCCCGCCGCCCCTGCCCTGGGTCGTGCTTCCACTACCATCACCCACAAGCACTTGTAACAACTGCACAATCTCTTCAGGATTGCCGTAAAGAATTTCAAAGACCTCCTGCTCCATCTTCTCGGCCTGTGACACATCCAGCTCTAAAATAATTCGCTCAATACGTATCAGGTTCGCAACAGTATCCACTACAAGGACACTGCTGGTAGTCTCATCAGCGCTTACGTAACCGTATTCACTGACCAAAGGCTGAATGACCTGCCCCATCTGAGAAGGATTGTAATTTGCAAGCTTAAAGAACCTTTGAGCCATCTGGTTCTTGTCCTCGATCATGGCAAGGGGCTGATCGGACGGAATCGTGGGAACCAGGCCAAATTTCCCCTCAGCTATAGGTTTGATATAAATCGTGTCGTCCATATGCTCGATAATGTAGCCTTTCATGCGCAGGGCACTATAAACCTGCTGAAGGGCTTTGTTTCTGGGCAATGGATTCGGTGCGTAAACGGTAAGTTTCTGCTTCATTGCCTCATCATGCGGAATCACTGTCTTGCCAGTCCACTCTGCAAGTTTTTTAATGATGTCACTCATCTTTACATCTTTAAGGTTCAAATTTTCCATCGGCTCATTCGCATCATTAACATCCGTCACCCTTCCGGCGCGACGCAAATCACCACCTTCCGTTTGTCCCGGCCGTCCTCTAAGGCCCCTGCGCCCACCGGCATCAGCAAAGCCTCTCGGCTCGTTAGCATCCTTAGGAACATTAACATCAGATGCCACCACAGGACGATTCGCGTCACTTGGCTGCTGTACCACGTTTGGTTTGGCGGCTTCGCCAACTACTTTGGTCTCACCTGGTTTTTCTACTTGTTCAGGAACTGGTGGGTAAATACCGACCCTCCAGATGATGAAAAGCGACGCAAAACCAACGCATATCGATATTATTATTTTTGACCTTTCCATTTTATCTACCTCGTATCGTTAATGATTCTAAAAAAGCATCTATGTATTATTCCGGTTAGGCTGAGCAAAACGAAAAATTACAATCCTTGGTTTTCAACAAAACTTTATCAGTCACTTTCATTCTTCACCCTGTTGCTGTCCACGACCACCTCTACTACCGGGGAACTGTCTATCGCCAAATCGCTGACGCATTTCAGACCTGAATTGTTCTCTTTCTTCATCAGACATATTTTCCATTCTTTCCCTCATCTGCTGCATCTCAGCTCTGCGTTTTTCCCTTTCCTGCGCCCTTTCTTCATCAGACATATTCTGCCATCTCTCCCTCATTTTAGCTCTTTCTTCCTCAGATAATCCGCCGAACGGCATTCTGCCTTCGTTACCAGGCATTGGTCTTGCCTCGGACGGAGCTTGGGTCACCTCGGCAGGCTCATTTGCCGGTTGAACCGTATCACTCGGCTTTTGAACCTCGGTGCTAACCTGGATCACCTGGGTCTGCGTGTCTGCTTTCGACGCTACAACTGCATGCTGGAACCTGACTTCTCTTATGCACAGACCAATTCCATAAGAAGCTAAGAGTATCACAATACAGACTATTACAAACACTATTGTTGTCCCTGAGCTTTTCATTTTATTAACCTCACCTTATTCTATTGGCCTCTGTCCCCTCGGCGGCCACCGCCAAATCTGTCGGCAAATCTTTGACGCATTTCTTCTCTCAATCTTTGCCTTTCTTCCGGAGATGCATTCATAAACCTCTCTCGCATTTCCTGCATCTCAGTTCTGACCCTTTCTCTATCCTGCTCAGACATATCCCCCATTCTACCGCCCATCCGACCAAATCCAGGCATTCCTCCCCGGCCTGGCACTGGTCCTGCCTCGGACCCTACTACAACCATCTCAGCGCGTCCCGGCCTGCCGCCTTCCGCCCTGGCTGCCTCTCTCTCAGATCCTGGTCTTCCTCCCGGCCCTTCAGAGCTGCCCGACATGATTGGATAGAATTCTTTTTCGCTTCCGTCCCATTCGATCCTGACACTTGTAGGCCCAATTGCGATAATTCGTGCGTCTGCTATCCTATCGCCAACTTTGCGCCAATCTCCATTTATAAATGCCTCACTACCCATTATTCCTTCCACCTGTTTTACGGGATGCTCCTTTGGCGGAGGCGGTGCAAACAAATTGTTCTTCTTAAGCTCTTCTGCAAGTGATTTGGACTCAGCAAAATATTTTTCGCTATCTTTTGCGCCGGCTTTATTTTGAGCGATAGCCTTTTCAACTATGCCTTCCGCCTTAGCTGAGGCCACAAAAAAACCACCGACCTTAAACAAAATCAGAACTCCCAGAAGCGACGATATCCCAAGCAGAACAACCGACACAATTTCCTTCCTCTCTTTTAGATAGTCTAAAGAATCGAGATTCATATCAGCCTCCCAACTCACATCACAAATGTCGACACGGTTAAATCCATCTCTACTTCCTGAGGTTTTTGTGGATCACACCTCAGTCTCAACTCTTCTATCCCAACCAAATACGGATTTTCATTCAGCCCTGCGAGCAAATCGAGCACTTGAGTCAACCGGCATTTGGCACTACATTTCAGCCGTACTAACTTATACCCTGCCCGCGGTGTTTTTCCGCCTGAAAGAACCTGTAATGACTCACTATTTATCCCCGCCCTTTTTAACTGCTCGTTAAGTTTGTTTCTAAACAGAAGCGTTTGTGTCTCCTCTTTCTGCGGCATCTCAATTACAGGAACAATCGATAACAAACCTGCCTGTTTAGCCTTGTCAATATCGATAAGCTCCAATTTGGCTTTCACCTGTTCGAGCGAGCTTCGAGCCTGTGACCAATGGTCAATCCACTTCGATCCAATTACAAACACGATAATGGCGACTGCACCCACAGCACCAATCTTCAGCGCCCGCATATCTCTTTCACTCAACTTTTGCATCATAACTTCTCTATTTTCGAGCCTACGTCCGTGTCCCCTTGTTCGTGAAATTCCTGTAGTGAAAAGTCATAGTAAACTTGAGCTTTTTGGTTTTACTGTCTCTCGATGGATTTAGTATCTTTACATCCTTCACGCCACTTTTACTCATTAGAGCTTCCTGGAATTTGTATAGCTGATCAGGACCCTGCACCTGTCCGGTTATGCTTACCAATTGACCCTTTTTGAAATGAAAGCTTTCCAGCTTTATACTGCTGTCACCGCTTTCAGAGATTTGTTTTATAAGTTCAAGCAAATTCGGCCTTTCCATTGCAACGATCCTGATAAGATTATGCCGTTGCATCAACAGATCGATATCCGTATTCGAATCTGCCGTTTGTAACCTCTCCTCGATCGCACCCGGAGTTATAACGACAATCACATAAGAGACAATAATAAACGCGGCCAGCATTATCGCTGCAATCACACCTGCTATTTTAGGCGAATACAAAATAGCTTTCTTTTCTTCTGTCCCGGCCGGCCTATACAAACTATCAAACAGCCCGAAACCATCAGCCCGTCCTCCGTAAGGAGTCCCTAGGACTGAGCCGGGTCGAAGGACATGCATCTCAAGCGCCATCAGCGCAAGACCTATCGGCACCCTATATTCGTAAAGCTGCTCAACCCCAAAACCTGTCTGCGCTCTGACTTTTTGAATCTGTGGCAACGCAGCCTTTACATTCAGGCCCGCTGACTTAAGACAAGCAACTATTCCTTTTAACGTGCTGCTGCCATCTGAGAGTATATAAATTGGCAAATTCACAGCTTCGGCATAACCAAATGCTTCAAGAGCACTTTTTACATCAAAGATAAATCTTTCAGTAGCTTCTGTTTGCTTTGGCTCATCTTTATTCTCAAAATCCTCTATCCCCATATCCAAGACAATAGCATTGCTCAATCGTCCATTTTCAGCCAGACAAACTTGTGTACTTCGTGCCGTCAAATTCACAACTACTGCATCTTCTGCATCTCCGTAAAAGAGCTCTTTCCATGCTGTTACTGCTCCCTCGCAGTCTAACATTATTCTTGCTGGATTAAGCCCACGCACACTTTCCACAAACCTCTGCAGGTTCTCTCTTCTTGCAGCCGCTACAGTAACAGCCACTTGGCCGTTGCGCACTCGTCCGGCTCGCCAGGCCATCTCCATTTGCTCAACCGGCAATGGAAGCAGCGTTTCAGCCTGCATCCCTACCATCGCTTTGATTTCAGACTCTTTTGCTGCCGGCAAACCAATGTGGTAAAAAGCCACGCCTGTCGAGCCAAAACCAATCACAGTCGTCTTATCACCATCAGTTTTTTGCTGTTCTGCCAATCCAACAGATAAACCACACTCGGCTGCAAAAAGCTGCCAGTTTGTATTACTGTTCTGACTGCTTTTTGCCCAGAGTACCTCAAGAGCATCGGCCAGTTTTACGACCTCTACAGCTTTAAGCCCGCTTTCCTCCCGGGACATCGCAATTGCAGACAGTCTTTTATAAGTGCTATGTTCGATACTACTCATCAGTGACCAGCTCCCTGATACCAGTAAAGTATCCCATAAGGACTCGAAGTTCTATCCACCACCGCCTCCGTCTGAAGTGACAGCCCATCGGCCCCGCTCCTGTCAGCCGTCGCAACACAACGGATGGTATAGACGTTCGAACGTGTGGTTATATAATTTGCAATTCTCCTAAAACTATCAGTGCTCACCGTTGCCGACTGTAACAGCTCTCCAATACTCTCCATTCCATACAACAAATTCTCTCTATAGTCGATTATAGCCTGAGCGGTTGAGACAGCCGTATCGCCGCCACCCAGTAAAGCTGCAAGAACATATTCCGACGCCGTATTGATGCTCACTTTGCCGGCTATCCTCTGCCCGCTGCTGACCGTTATCTTGTCCGCTATCTGTAAGAATGTCTGTGTATCGATAGGCTCAGTTTGGCCCGAACTTCCACCCGAACCCGAAGAACTCCCACTTGAACCCGACTGAGACTGCGTTGAACCGCCACCGCCTATCAAATCAGCTATACTTTCGTATCCGTTGTCAGGGCGGTTCTGGACGATCCATCTGGCCTGAGCACTTGAAATGCCCAAAGAAGATTCCAATTGGCTTTCATTAGCCTGATTGATATTGACCCTGCTGTTGCCGGCGGCATCGGTATTATTGTCGTATGAGTAACACGTCAAATACGCAATCCAGCCTGGATCCAGCTCACTGTCTTCGTCATCATGTGGTGGGCTTGCATCACCATCTCTCTCATTGTAGTCCAACTGGCCGTTGAAGTTCGTATCTTCACCGAAAAACAGCTCTTCCGTAACGCCCTTGACCAAGAGCAGCTCACGTAACGTTCTGAAAGGACCGTTCCGCGCCATATATCTATATTGCAGATTCTCATAATACCCTGCTTCAGCACCTGTCGGACTCGGTGTGTCATCCGTGTCACGCCAGTCAATTATCGCATCGGCCACCTCCTCTAACATGTTCGGCAGCGTCATGAGCTGTTCTTTGGTAGCAGTGTTAACATTCAGCTTGCTTGCTTCATCAACGACCTGGACGGTAAACCTGCATCTTTCCAGGGTGATATCATTAAAATCTTCGTCGTTATCACTCCACAACTCCGCCAGGCTGTCACTCTCCCTCGGATCTTCATAAAGAATACCGATAGCTTTTTCTATTCCCGCCCGGCAGGCCCACTTGCATCTAAGCTCCTCCATCGTTGAGAGGCTGACCTTCATATCAAGCCTGCTGTTGCGCCCGACAGTTGCAGCAATAGCTATGAGCATGACCATCAGCCATAGCACCGCTACAAGAACAAGCCCTTTTTTATCAGCTTTAATACTCATAGTATCAACCAAAATCTCCGTCCGGATCTGTTGCTTATCTTCCCGTACCCGAGCCTGCTGAGCCAGCCGTTTCCATATTACCACCTTGTCCGCTTGCCGGAGCACTTCCTGCACCGCCTTGGGTTTCTTCTTGACCACCTTCCGTCGTAATACCTGCCATACTTGCGGTCCTTACGAAATTCACCATAAAAGATTCCGAAATCGGTTTTGCCTTTCCTTGTTGTCTTGCCGCTATATTTACCTCAACCAGCTGAGGCAAAACCTCCATCTCTTCCGGCCACTCATAAGACCATTCCTCTCCGTCGTAGTACCTAATCTGAAAAATATCAATATCCTCGGCGAGCACAGTTAAAATCCCATGCAGTTCGGTTTCCTCCTTGTCTGGATACGGCCAGTACCGCCTCATTAAAACCGATTCCTCTTCATCTCTGACTAAATTGTATCCCACCTCGTAAACATCTCCTTCAGGCTGACCATTCCTGGCTTTTGTCCTGCTGACAGTGTAAAAAATCAAATAACTGTTATAGCCCTGTTCTGATTCTTCAGCCAAACCGATGAATCTCGTATTGGCGTAGTTCGGATCGCGGTACAGATTCATCAGGTCTCGAGCAATCATATTC
The DNA here is from genome assembly GCA_964601185.1 of uncultured Pirellulales bacterium. Lineage (GTDB taxonomy): Bacteria > Planctomycetota > Phycisphaerae > Sedimentisphaerales > Anaerobacaceae > CAZRMQ01. The sequence goes on along the minus strand of CAZRMQ010000031.1, from coordinate 5,907 downwards.
GCTGCAAATCGTAATTCGGCTGCTGCGTTAATATTGTTTTCAACCAGCATTGCGCTGGTCGTAACGGCCCTTAACGCACCTACAGCTACCAAGGCAATGAATGCCCCTATAGTCGAGGCTACCAACACTTCCACCAATGTAAAGCCTGTTAGAGATAATGCTGCAGAGGTTCCTCTCCTGCCTTTAGCAATAATTTCTAACGGATTAAAGCCTGTTTTCCTCAAATACATTTTTCTTACTCACTCTGCTGTTGTACTAACAGTAGCATACGTGCTTATCCCATCGAACATGGTTTGCGCAACTATTTTGTAGGGACGATTTCTATCCATCCATGTAACCGTTATAGTCACCAGATATAGACTATCGATACCCTGATACTCAGTAGTAATTTCCCAGCGGTATCCCGGTTCAACCTCCTCAAAAACACCCTCTGTTTGTCCTGATTCTACGAATGCATCGATACCGATATAATCCACCAAGGCGAGCTGTTTATCAATCAATGACGCTGCAACCTCATATTGTCTGTTGAGTCTCGTTCCGGTCAGAGCTTTTGAACTTATTGCTGCAACCGTCAAAACAGCACTTGAAAGGATAACGCTGGCTACCATTGTCTCAACCAGATTAAAACCTTCGCTACTCTGCGAAGTAGCGTTTCGCTGCGAAGTACGAGTTGTGTATCTTCTTGCGCACATAGTTATTCCGCATCCAAATCAATAGTCCCAGCCGTCACATTCTCGGTTGTGCCGAAAGTAATTTTTGCCTTGCCTGTTGCACCACTAATAGCTATGGCGTAATGTGTTTGGCCGTCACCTATCTGAATTACCGCCGGACGAACCGTTCCATCGGGCGAAAAAGTTATCACCTGCTCACCCTCTTCCGTCTGCTCGCTCTCAAATGTTTCCTCCGTTCCAACCGGTGCAATTCTAATATCCTCAAATCCAACCTCGCCCTCAAACACAACCGGCCTGCAATAAAGGTCTCTAACAATTACCGGCTCAAGCTGTTCGGTCTGCTCACTCCACTGCGAAGTGGTTAAAAAGAACCTGCCATTAACGACATCTAAGCTCAATTTGTATGGTTTTTGCTTTTCTATTGCCATTATTCTTGCATATTTGGCGGTCAGCACAAAATCGCGTGCCGCCCTTTCGACTAAAATTCTCTTATATGTCCCTACATAAAGCCCACCGCCGACACCACCGATAAGCGCAATGATAACAACCACCATCAGCAGCTCCGCGATGGTAAACCCCGTTAGAAAAAAAGTATCACAAGTGACTCTTTTGCTCTTGACAATAATTTCTAACGGGGTAAAACCATATTTCGTATCTCGTATATCGTACCTCATATATTGCTTCTCGGATAAACCCAAAAGTATAAAGTGACTAAAATTTGGAGTGACTAAAGTGCCCCTGCCTTCGCAGGGGCAAGCCTGTCCCCGCGGAAGCGGGGATTATGGATTATAACTTTAGCTCACTTTAGACACTTTAGCTCACTTTAGCTCATTTTTTGTATATCCTGTATCCGCTAATCGTTATATATATCTGCGTTGTCATCTTCGCCACCATCCATGCCGTCGGCGCCTAAACTTATCAAATCGAAACTGCCTGGATTGATTTGGCCTTCTGCGACATAGATGTACGGATTATTCCACGGATCGATTAAATCACTTTGTTTCAGATACGGGCCGTTCCACCTGTCCTCAGCATCCGAAGGCGGCACTAACAACACTCCAAGACCCTCTGAGTCATCGGGATACCGCCCACAATCAAGATAAAACCTGGCTAACGAATTCTCAATAATTGCTATTCTTGCTTTTGCTATGTCGGCTTTAGCCTTGCCGAGTCCCTTAAACATCCTGGGTGCCACGAACGCAGCGAGCATAGAAATAATTAGAATTACCACAAGCAGCTCTACAAGGGTAAACGCTTTTCTTTTACTGCTCTGCGAAGCACGAGTTCTCTCCTTTTGTTTCATTTGGCCAGCCTTTCCTAAAAACCGCTTTATAAATATTGTCTCCTGTCCCGACAAGTCGGGACAAATCGCCATTAAAATCCTCCGCCACCGAGTTCCATTACCACAATCGGCAGTAAGGTTGCCGCTATAATAAAACCTATCACTAAAGCCAGCAGCAATATCAAAACCGCTGGAAAGATTGCCATAAATCTGTTTATCGCCGAGTCCGCCTCCGCGTCAAAAGTATCCGCTGCGTTGAGTAACAACTCATCGAGTTTGCCGGTCTGCTCGCCAATCGCGACAATCTGCACAAGCAAAGGCGGGAAAAAACCCGATTCGCCCAAAGGCTCAGCCAGAGACTGGCCACGCTTAACTTCTTCAGCTACGTTATCTATTTCCCTGCCTAAAAGCTCATTTCCAAGTGTATCGCGAACAACACCAAGAGCCTCCAAAATAATCACACCTCCTTTGGTCAGAGCACCAAGCGTTCGAGCAAATCTACCTACTGCTATTGTCCGTAAGACCGAGCCTAAAACCGGCACTTTCAGCTTGAAAGCATCCCATTTGATCTTGCCCTCAGACCTTGTCCATCTGATCAGGTAATATAAGCCGGTTGCAATCAAGGCAATAACAACCCAGCCGAAAACCGATGTAAACAGAACTCGCAGGAAACTGCTCAATCCCATCAGTATTCTGGTCGGTAGCGGCATCGCCGGCATTCCACCTCCTATTGTTTGTATAATCCTCGGCAATATTGATGTCAGGACGATAACCACTGACACAATGCCAAGGCAGAGGACAAAAATCGGATATGCCGAGGCATTTTTCATGTTTGTCTTTATTTTCTCATCCCGTGTTAATATCGCTGCCAACTGAGCTGACGTCTGTTCGAGAATCCCGCCCGTTTCGCCGACCCTTATCATCGACAAATATAATGGACTAAAAATTTTCCCGTGTTTGGCCATAGCTTCCGAAAGTGACTGACCAGAGCTTACCGCCTGCACAAGATCGCCAAGCATTTCTTTCATTGCTGCCTTATGCTGCTGCTCGCGAATAAGCACAAGCCCATTCAATAGAGGAAGTCCTGCCTGCAAAGCGGTACTTAATTGAGTAGTCACAGCCAAAACATCTTTGCTGGTAACCCTTCTCGACCCAAATCTCAAAAATCCGGTCAAATCCAGTGTTACTTTCTTCTCGTCGCTGACGTGTCGCACGTGAGTCTTTTGAGCAAGCTCTATTACAAATCGGCCTTCACCGGTTAAGGCAGCAACGGCGCTTCTGCGGTCAGCCGCTTCTATTACGCCTGTGAAGTACTCACCAGCCTTGTCAACCGCCTTGTAAAAGAACTCGCCCATAATTTAGTCCGTCCGGATAAATTAAATCCGAAATTCTAATCTCTAAATCCTAAACAAATCCAAATGACCAAAATCCGAAATTTCAAACGTTTTGAACATTTGAAATTAGAATTTTGATATTGTTTCGAATTTAGGATTTAGTATTTAGGATTTTGTGCTTTCATACCAATACCAACTCTTATCATTCATCACCTATACTCTTGGCCACTCTGAAAACCTCTTCAGGAGTCGTAATGCCTTGTAACACCTTGGCAATCCCATCATGTACCATGCTGATATGGTCTGGTGGTGCTGCCCTTACAATCTGGTCGGTCGTCGGTTTTGCTGCTATCAAGTCACGCAGTTTACTGGTCATCCTAAGCAGCTCAAACATTCCCATTCGCCCGCTCATGCCGGTCTGGCTGCACTCGTTACAACCGACACCATGATAAAACTTAGTGTCAGGCTTAATTTCCCCTGAGCCATTTAAGCTACTAATTATGTGCTCGTCCGGCTTGTAAGGCTTTTTGCATTTCAGACAAATCTTACGAACCAGTCTTTGAGCTAATACCGCCTCCAAGGAGCTGGCTAACAAGAACGGCTCAACTCCCATATCAATCAGTCTTGTAACCGCTCCTGCTGCATCGTTTGTGTGAAGCGTGGAGAAAACAAGGTGCCCTGTTAATGCAGCGCGAATCGCTATATCTGCGGTCTCTCTATCCCGAATCTCGCCAACCATTATAATATCCGGGTCATGTCGCAGTATATGTCTCAGACCTGTAGCAAAGGTCAATCCTCTTTTCGGATTAACCGGCATCTGATTGATACCCTCAAGCCGATATTCAACAGGATCTTCTATTGTTATCATTTTCACAGATGGCAAATATATCTTGTGTAATGATGCGTAAAGTGTCGTTGTTTTACCGCAGCCTGTCGGCCCTGTGACAAGCACAATTCCATGTGTTTTGTGCAGGCATTTAGTAAAACCATCTAGGCTCTGGGGATTCATTCCCAAATCCTCAAGTTTAATCAGCGATGCGGACCTATCCAAGAGTCTAAGCTGCACAGCTTCGCCATACACCGTAGGAACAGTTGAGACACGAATGTCAATCTTTCCATTTTTACCCATAAATTCGATGTGCCCATCCTGCGGCACAAAACGCTCGGCGATATTCATATCTGCCATAATCTTGATGCGGGATATAATCGCTGCCTGAAGTCTTTTCGACGAAGGCGCCTTCTCCCCGAGCATACCGTCAATCCTGTACTTTATCTTTACTGCGTGCTCAAACGGCTCGATGTGTATATCGCTTGCACGTGCCTCAATCGCCTCGAAAATTATCAAATTCACAAGATTAACCAAAGACGGCTCTCTTGCCAATTCATGCAGCTTGGCAGGTGAATAATCGCCATTGTCTATTTTATCCTCGGCTTGCTGTTCAGCCGGTACGAGGTTATCCATCATTCTCGCCACACTGCTGCCGTAGAATTTCAATATCGAATTTTCCATTTGCACAGGGTCAGCGTAATACCGTAGCACTGATTTGCCGGTTACAAGCCGCAGATCCTCAATAATCCTTGGCTGGAATGGGTCCGTCATAGCTACAGCCAATCGGCCATCGTCTTTCCATAATGGTAGAATACTGTATTTACTTACCAAATCGGCTGGTACTAAAGAGATAATATCAGAGCCTATTGTGATGTCGGTTAAATCTATCTTTGCTATCCCTGCCTGAAGCGCAAGTGCTTCATTCAACTGAGCTTGCGTTATATAACCAAGCTTAAGCAAAATCTGGCCCAACGGAAGACGCTCAACCTTCTGCTCCGTGAGCGCGAATTTGAGGCGTTTATCATCAAGATATGCTCGTTCACAAAGCAATTCTCCCAGCCTTTTCTTGTTGCTCCTGCTCTTACGTACGCGTGTTTTCATTTCCGTCCGCCTATATCAGAACAAAATCTATATATAACACTAAGTATAGATAAAAAAATAAGTTATGTCAAACAAAGTGCTATCTGCCGCTTTTATCTACCTTTTGGCCCCTCAGAGAGCCTTCAACAACGATATTGCGACAATGGGAACAAGAAATAACACAAAATCTATGCAGAATAAGCATACGAATTCCCATGAAACTCCATATAATTAGACGCTCAATAATCAAATTTTATTACGAAAAAATGCTTTTTTATCAACCATACCCCTTAATTATAGGCCTTATATATGGTGCCTGACTGTATTGATGATTTATTACTGTTAGAGGCAGTTAAGCTGTCGATAGAAAGGCCGTCCGTAATAAAGAATGTACTGAGACAATGGATATAGAAAGGATTGGATTAAATTAATGGCAGGTGTCAAGGTAATCAGCCCTTCTGAAGCGATAAAAATTTAAAAATAAAATGTGGAGTAATTATTTGTACTGTCTAATTTCATTTTCGTTCTTTAACCCTTAGCGGAGCCAATAAGTTATGTCGCTTGTAATGATGAAAACGAGCCAACTCTCTCCGCCTGCTTTTGCGCTTTACATAGCGTTCCGCCCAGCCGGGATATTTGCGATCGCAGGCTCGACGCAACAGTATGTACAGCAAGATTCGAACCTGTGGAACCGTCAACGCCGGCGTATAT
>CAZRMQ010000030.1:0-19775 GCA_964601185.1 uncultured Pirellulales bacterium | reverse complement strand
AGTAGTCATTTTTTGTTATTATCACTTACATCCGACTTGTCCAGCCAATGATTGATCGTTTCACGACGAAAACGCCAATGCCTTCCTACTTTCTGACATGGAATTTTTCCTTCTTGTGCAAGTATATAGACAGTGGATTTTGGTATCTTGAGATATGTGGCAACCTCTTCAATAGTCATGATCGAGCCAGGCTCTTTACCCATCAGTAATTCTCCTTCAGAAGGAATTTAAGTCAAATAGTTCTGAATAATTACGATTTATTCTAATCTGTTATAATCTGTTGTCAATAAATTTTTACTTTGTTTGTCAAGATAACTCCCTTTTTTGCAACAACTTAGCACCATCAGATAAAATTTTAGCCCCGAGAAAACATTTTTTTTCTTGCGCTCGGCATGACACATGCGCTATGCTAACCAAAAAGACTGTATTTTTGAGAGGATAAATTATGAGCTTTGGAATCAGAAAAATTGTCGTAATCTCATTGATCATGCTAATCTTTCTTGCTGGCAATATTTTGCTTGTGGCAAACTGGCTAGCTGAAAAGGGAATCGACCAGAAGGCAAATTGGTTGCGTGAAGAATTTTTAACTGGGACAACAATCGCCGTGATTGTAGCTTTGCTTATTCTGCTCGTTAATCCAAAGAGCAGTGGTAAGTCACTTGGTTTTATGAGGAGATGTCCCGTGTGTGATCATCGGCTAAATGGCAATCCCAATTACTGCAGTGATTGTGGTAGCAAAGTGTCATAATCGAGCCTTGATTTTTAGCTTAATAACGAGTCTTAAAAGAGCAACGGATATTAAATCCGTAGGTCATAAAAGAGAGCAACGGACATTTGATCCGGTACTCATATTAGGCTATACAAGTATCAATTATTTAACAAGTACACCGGTCATTGAAAATGTCCTTTTTTAGGTAAAAAAAGAGGTTTACTCGACATACTATCTATTTGTAACTAAGTCACATGTTTTAGCTGTGACACCTCAAATAATAAGAAGGGCTGACGGGTCTGATACTGCGACAGCCAGCCCTTTATACATTCTTAGCGCTTCGTTTCTTTCTAAAACATTTTAATGTGACAGGTCTTGATTTCCTATGGTGTCACGGCTCGGTTGTAGAACCTGTCCCTTCAACTGCGTTCAGAGCTTGCCCTGAGCTTGTCGAAGGGGCAGGCTCTGAGCGGAGCCGAAGGATGCGAACGTCGGTTATTTGTAATACCTAACTATCTTAGGTATTACTGCTACGCCAACAGATGTTTGGACGATTCATTAGCCAGCTAAACTAAAAGCTGTGTGCAAGCTTCTAATCAATACCTAAGTAACTTAGGTATTCTTTTGCCGTAAGGCATCCCCAAGCGGACTACGCAAACAACTTTTTGGCCGATTGTTTAGTCAGTTGGTGGTTTGCCTACGGGCTTATAGCTCGGTTATGGATGCGGACATCATCAATCAGGCCGGACCAGAAACTGCCGGCCTCGAGACCCTTGCCTGCTCCAATTTGCAAGTCGCCTAATAAAGAGCTTTGAACATATGTGTCAGACGCGACTTCCACATCGTCAACGTATAGGATTCTATTGGTACCATCCCACACCAGGCCCACACGGTGCCAATTGCCGTCCGTGATGAAGGCCTGAGACTGCAACAACTGGCTGGGTTTGAGAAGGAACCTGAGCTCTGTCATTAAGCTGCCATCTGTTGCATTTGTAAAAAGCCAATCAGGCCGGCTTTTTTGTGAAAAGATTACTTGGCCGGGCATACCACCCTTGACCCAGGCAAAGACGCTGAATGGGTCTCCTGATGTATCCAGGACCAGTGGTATGCTTATATAATCATCTACGCCATCGAGCTCGATTGCTCCGTTCTTTTTGCCTGCATCGGGCTGCCAGATGGGCTCTCCATAAAGTGTGCCGTCGTGGTCGCTGGCACTATCATAGGCAGTGTCGCCTTCGGTCTCATCCAGCCTCCAGTAAGCAACTAATTCAGGTGGTAGGATTTCCTGGCCCCAGTAATTCATCAGGACCCCCAAGTCTGCTTTATCTACCACGCCATCGCCCAACGGAAATGGGGCAATATCACATGACAGTTCTTCCTGACCCCAATGTTCGATTAGTATCACAAGATCATCGATGTCCACGATTTCATCGCCGTTGAAGTCAACGATGGGAATGAAGTTCAACTGCCAGAAGTCGCCAGCTCCGTATCCGCCCCAATCATAGGCTTACAAGTATAGAGTAGAGCCATCGGGCGAGAGCGCCGCGCCATGGACAGCACCTGGCTTGTTGATGGGAAGCTGCACAGCGGGCCCCCAGTCATCATTTATTGATTTTCGCGTAGATGCCCACATGCTCCAGGGTGCATACCGGGTAAAGACAAGTGTTAGGCCGTCGGTAGAGATACTTGGAGACCAATCGCTACTGGAAGTGTTCACATTAGGTCCAAGATTCACCGGTTCACCCCAGGGATCGGCAGTCGTGTCCCGTGTCGACACCCATATATCGGTTCCACCATGTCCGCCGACACGAGTGGAGGAAAAGTATAGGGAAAGACCGTCTGCCGAGATATCCGGGGCCCAAGCGTCATTTGAGCCGATCTCCATAGCAGGCTCATCCGAGCCAACTGGTGGGCCAATCTTTACCTGGCTACTCCAGGGAGCGTCTTTGGACGGCCGGGTGCACACACGCAAAATGTAGTCGTCCCAGCACCCGAGATAAAGCTCAAGTCCGTCGCCCGAGATGCTTGGCTCAAGTTCACCGGCTGGACTGTTGACGTTGGGACCAAGATTGACTGGCTCTTGCCAGGGACTATTGAGTGTTTCTCGATTGGCCACCCATATGTCCTTACGACCATACCCGCCGGGCCGACCGTCTGAGAAGTATAATTCAAGCCCATCATGTGAAAAGTCGCACTCCTGCATATCCGCGGCGTCATTGATAACTGGTCCAACATTAGTGGGTTCGCTCATGATGATTTCTGCCTTCGCACTTCCGTTGCCAAGAACCATGGCGGCCACAAATCCAAATAACATTAACCTGATTTTTGAACAATTAAACAATTTCATGCTATACCTTCCTTTCTGCCCTTTTGGGCTGTATCCTCTAATTATCTTTTTATGGAATTATCGCTCGGTTGTAGATGCGGACATCGTCAATCAGGCCGGACCAGAAACTGCCGGCCTCGAGATTCTTGCCTGCTCCAATTTGAAGATCGCCCATCAGCATACCCTTATCATATGTGTCAGATGCAACTTCCACGCCATCAACGTATAGAATCCTGTTGGAATCATCCCACACCAAGCCCACTCGGTGCCAATCGCCATCGGTGATTACTGTCTCGGATTTCAATGTGAGGTCTGGCTTGGTGAGAAACCTAAGTTTTGTCGTTAGACTTCCGTCGGCTGGATCTGCAAGCAGCCAATCCGACCGACCTTTTTGTGAAAAGATTACCTGGCCTGGTGCACCGCACTTGACCCAGGCAAAGACGCTAAATGATCCTGGGGATGTTGTATTCAAGACAAGTGGTGTGCTGACATAATCATTGATGCCGTCAAGCTGCAGGGCACCGCCTAATACCCCTGCTGTCGGCTGCCAAACAGGATTCCCGTTGAGGGTGCCATTTTTGCCACCGACGCTGTCGTGAGCTATGATTCCTTCTATTTCATCCAGTTTCCAGTGGGCGATCTCGCCAAAATCCCTAAATTCCGGAATCTCCTGCTGCCAGTACTCCATCAAAAGAGCCAGGTCCTGCTCATCCACGATACCATCGCCGTCAGGTAAGGGAGCAATGTCAACCGATGGCTTTTCTTGGCCCCAGTTTTTAATGAGTATCAAAAGATCATCGATATCGATTATAAAATCGCCGTTAAAGTCGGGAGATGCTTGTTCCGGAATCGGTTCGACATCGACGCGAACAGTATTCCCATCGGTCACAGTGATATCTTTTACTGTCAAAGGAACATATCCGTAGGCGTGAAAAATCAGGTCGTATACACCAGGTAAGAGCATCCTGTGATAGTCGCCCACGTTAGGGTCGTTAAATACGGGATGAGAATTGCCTTTTACCAGCACTTGCGCCCAAAGCGGTTCACCAGAGACGCGGTCGGTAACGATTCCTCGCACGCCAATGTGGACTGCCTCCAGAAAACTCAGCATCGATTCTTTGTTATCCGACCAGAGAGCGGGGATTCGAGATGCAGGTAGTATCGCCTGGCTTTTAACCAGCTCAATTGTCACAGCATTGCAGCTCAGGTAGCTGTAGCACCAGTCCATTGATTCCCCTGCGGCAATAAACCAACCGGCCCCGTTTACAACTCCGTCGGTGAAACTAGAGTTGTTCCACATCGGCGGATTGTGCATCGAGTACCGCCTTGATATGTCCTGAAACAACGCATCATCAGGTGTTCTCTCGTTAGTGTAACTATAAGGATAGAGAACGACCACTTCACCGGCGTGAAAATCGGCGGAGAGCACGAAACTGTTCTGGGCCATCCAGTTCATGACGTGTTGCACCTCCGGCTGACCTCGTTCAGTGGTTCCCCTGTAAATATGTTAAGGCTGTTGCCGGTTAGCAATGGAAAATTGCGGTTCAGGTCAATACCATTGGCGTTTTTTCGTGTGCCAAGCGCAAGGCCGTCTGGATTCATCAAAGGCACAATCCAGATGGCTGTGCTGTCGACAAGGTTGGTGATTCGTTCGTCCGTCCCATACTCCGTCAGAAGCAAATCGATGAAGTAAAGACACATCTCAGTGCCTTCGGGCTCATTGCCATGTATTGTGGAGACATATTTGAACTCCGGCTCGTCTTCGTCGTCGTCGGGATTATCGCTTATGAGCACGGCCCAAAGCTCGCGTCCCTGAACAGACTGGCCAAGAGTGTAGAGGCGGCAAATCTCAGGGTATGCCTCGGCGTAGATGTTCAGCTCATCCGTTAGAGTGTCGTAATTATGGTAGCCACCCAATGCCATGAGTTCGAAGCCCCGCGCCCAAGGCTCGATTTCATGCAGGGGGTAGCCGGTTTCTTTGAGTAGTTCAAGTTCTTCTAAGCTCGCGTATATCGTGGCAACATTGCCTTGTACGTTGCTTATGTCGTATCCTGATCGAGCGAGTTCGTCCAGGGCATCGCGAACTGGAAACGTCACTTCAACAACTACAATTTTGCCCAGTCGTGGACCTGCCGCCGAAGAAATCCCTGAAACAGAATTTTTATCATCTGCTTGTCCCAAAGCATAGGCCATTGAAGAAGCAACGATTAATCCAACTAACACAAAGCTAATTTTTGCACCATTTAACCATTTCATTTTCCACCATCCTTTCTGCCGTTTTGGCCATTTTTAACCCCGCGATTAAATCACGGGGCTAACCTTTTAGCAGGTTTTCCTCTCTTAACTCCGAAAAAAATTTTCAATCCTGCGCTTTTTCAGGAAAATTTTTTGAAAAAATTTCTTTTGTGTGACGTAAGTGCGGAAAAAATCTTGATTTACCCCGTTAGAGAAATCAACCGATTTTAATCGGTGGTCATAACCGGTTGAAGCAGACCGTGGTTTAAAGCCACCGTCGGAGCAGGCCGTTAGAGAATTTCGTTCTCTAACGGGGTTTACCGCTTGCTAAAATTTTTAAAATGCACTATTATTGAACACATCAACTTGCGGAGAATGTGCCCAGACGCCTAAAAGTACGTTTCGGGGCATAAAGTATGATAGGCCATGATAAAACAAGCATGGGCGGGGTGAGGGAATCATTCCTTACAACGCATTGGTCACTTATCGAAGACATCCAATCCAGCCAGGATAGAGACCGATCTCTAATCGGCATACTGCTCGAGCGATATTGGAAACCCGTTTATTGCTATATGCGCCGGAAAGGATATGGAAACGAGCAGGCCAAAGACCTTACCCAGAGTTTCTTTCATGAAATCGTGCTGAGTAGAGATTTTATTGTAAGGGTCGAGAAGGCCGAAGGGCGTTTCCGCTCATATCTTTTGCACGCCCTCAATCAATTTCTCATCGACAAGAAACGCATACAAGCAGCCCAAAAACGCATACCAAAAGATAAACTCGTTCCGCTGGATATTGTCGAGCCGCCGGAATTGCCCCAAGCCATCACAAAATTAGGTCCTGAAGATTGCTTCAACTACGCATGGAAGACAGCTTTGCTGGATAGGACACTGTCGGATGTACAGGCCAGCTATCTCGAGCAAGGCATGGAAGCTTACTGGTATGCCTTTCGCGATAGAGTAGTACAGCCAATCTTACAAGGCACCGAGCCACCTTCCTTGAAAGAAATCTGCACCAAATACAGTATCGAAGATGAGGCCAAGGCCTCCGATATGATTATCACCGTAAAAAGGCGTTTCCAGACGGCTCTAAAGAAGAGCCTGCGTAGTACTGTGATTTCTGAGGACGATTTAACGAAAGAATTTAAGGAAATTTTTATGTTTTTTTCAAAAAAAGCGCAAGATTCCAAAAATCTTTCGGATTTATCAGTAGAGTAGGGATTTGATGAGAAACAATTGTAATTTAATTATGGCTGATAAAACGACATTTGGTGCAGAGCCTGACGGCATAGACCGGCTTTTTGCCATGGGTCTGGAAGGGACGGATTCGGACGAAGAGGCATCAGCTACAGCCTCCTGGAAGCAGCTTCTGGAAAAACCCGGCGGTCGGATAGGCCGATACAAGCTGCTCAATGTCCTGGCCGAAGGGGGGATGGGAGTCGTCTATTTAGCCGAGCAGACCCAGCCAATCAAACGCAAGGTTGCATTAAAGGTCATAAAGCCCGGCATGGATTCAGCGCGTGTTATCGCGCGTTTCGAAGCGGAACGGCAGGCATTAGCGCTGCTGGATCATCCGAATATCGCTCATGTCTATTACGCCGGAACGACAGAGTCCGGCCGACCTTATTTTGTCATGGAATATGTTGAAGGCTTACCCATTACCGAGCATTGCGACCGCCACAAGCTCACTATCGAGGATAGGCTAAATCTATTTCTGCAAGTTTGTCACGCCGTCCATCACGCTCACCAGAAGGGGATCATTCACCGCGATATCAAGCCGTCGAATATATTAGTCTCGACTCAGGATGATAAGGCAGTGCCCAAAATTATAGATTTCGGAGTTGCCAAGGCCATTGCTCAGCCACTAACCAAACGGACGCTCATTACTGAGCACGGTCAGTTATTCGGCACACCAGAGTATATGAGCCCTGAGCAGGCGCAGGAGGCCGGCGAAGACATCGATACGCGCTCGGATATTTATTCTTTAGGAGTGCTGCTGTATGTTTTGCTGACAGGCGTATTGCCGTTCGATTCGGCGGCACTTCGCGAAAACGGGATAGAGCACATCCGGCAGGTAATTCGTGAGACCGATCCCAAGACGCCAAGCACCCGGCTGACCAAGTTAGGCGAAGAAGCCAAAAAAGTCGCTGAAAGTCGGAGCACTGAAGTCAAGACGTTAGCCAAGCGCTTACATAAGGAGCTCGAATGGATTCCATTAAAGGCTATGCGTAAGGAACGTTCAGAACGCTATCGCTCGGCCTCCGAACTTGCCGATGATATCGAGAATTATCTGCAGAGGGCACCACTTATCGCCGGGCCACCGGGCACAGTTTACCGATTTAAAAAGTTCGTGCGACGACATAAAGCGTTAGTCGCCGGCATTGCAGCGGTATTGATTGTCCTTATCGCAGGAATAATAGTCTCTACAATTTTTGCCATCGGCCAGGCCAATGCTCTTGCCCAGCAGGCCAGTGCCCTTGCCCAGAATAAAGCGATGGTAGCGTTTCTGAACAACGACATCCTCGAGCCGTTTGCCGCCGAGAGCTTCAAGCCCCCAAACATCCGCGAGGTCTTCGACGCCGCGGCAGAAAAGATTGGGGCCCGGTTTGCAGATTATCCCCTCCTTGAAGCATCGATGCGGTTCAGGTTCGGTAGCATATATACGTTCCAATTCGGTGATTATGATGTGGCCTTGTTAAACCTGGAGCGCGCCATTGAACTCCAGCGACGCGAGCCCGACGGGAACCCTTATACCACTATGAACTGGCTTGGTTTGCTATACGTACAAATGGGGAAATACCAAGAGGCCGAGGTAATATTCAAAGAATTAGTGAAATCCCTGGAGGATCGCTATGAGCAACAAGCAAAGGGACCTGGCCCTTTATATTATGCCGCCAAGAGCCACCTTGGCAGCGTGTGCCAACTGCTGGGCCGGTACGATGAGGTGGAGCCTTATATCCGTGAGGCGCCCCTTCACCCATGGTGGGACAAGGGGCATTGGAGGGAACGGTTGTATGTAGGGAGGATCGCTGATCTACTCAGAGATCAAGGACGTTACAATGAGGCCAAGCAAATATATGATAATCTCCTGCGGACAAGTCAAAGCTTTCAGACCAAGGAATACTGGAATCTCATGAAGGAGCTTGGCGATCTGCACACTCTTCAAGGAAGCCTTGATGAGGCGGCGCCGCTGCTCGAAAAGGCGTTGGCTGTGGCTCAGAAGGAATTCGGCGAGGAACACATGTCCACGGCAAACATCAAGATTGCTCTGGCCGTATTGCGTACGAAACAAGGACGTCATGCAGAGGCAGGATTGCTATTCGACGAAGCTCTGAGAAACATGCAGGGCAGGCTGGATGACGACCATCCCGTATTACTGGAAACGAAGAGCCATCTCGGCGTGCTCCGCCGAGAGCAAGGCCTACATGACGAGGCGGAGAAGCTCCTCAGTGAAGTGATTCAAGACCAGCGAGAGAAGCTCGGCCCGGATCATCCTGCAACATTAGAATCCATGAACGAACTGGCTGTGCTTTACAAAGAGCAAGCTCGGTATGATGAGGCAGAGCCGTTATTGCTTGAAGCAGTCAAAGGACGACTCCTTAAACTCGGTAGCAAACACCCTCATACACAGGAATCTCTGAATAATCTGATCGAGCTTTACAAGGCCTGGGGCAAAACGGAGCAAGCCGAACACTGGCGAGCAAAACTCCCACCTGAGGAAGATGAGGAAAAGTAGCTAATTCCAATTGAGTGACAAGTTGAAAAAAGTTGACAAATTCAGATAGTATAGAACACCCTTTCTATTTTCTTATCACCTACTCTATTTCTGAAATTTCTCGGACCGGTCTCACCAGCATTCGAGGCCAGTGCGCGCGCACCGATGACAACTGAAAAGGGCTATTTTCGGCACTTCGCTAATTCTTAGCCAGTTGTGATAAATGTTTGTTATCACTAATTTAACGTCAATTTTCATAAAACTGTGAATCTACGACTTGTTGACTATTTGTTAGAATGTAGAGGATTCAAGCCGTGGCACTACAAAAACGCAATAGGGTCGACAGTGTTTCGGGCTGCCAGCCCTTTGAAATTCTGGGCGTTTTTTCTCTTTAGCAGGTGGTCTGTCGCCTTCTGTTTCGTCCAGCTGCCAGGATGCAACCTATTCAACAGATTCAACTGGCGCAATTTCCTCGAACAAATGTTAGGCGAGGAGCCTCATAACAAAATACGACAGCTCCCGGTGCTCGCATAGTAATTCTGTATACGATCTTTGTGATTTCATAGGTTGTATTCTTGATGACGAACCTCATGATCTCCTCCTGGCCAGGATAGTGTAATGCAACTGCGTGCTCTTATTAGCGCTTCCGCTACTCTTTCAGAGGGTACATCATGGTTCAAACGTCTGTACAATAAAGAGCCTATGCTGTTGAAAGTCATCCTTATTCCGTAATCAACAGTTCTTCAGTACATTACAAGGTAATCAAGCTGATGACCCAAATGATTAGAGCCGAGGTAACACCTATAATCAAAGTAGCAAAAGTATGGACTTTATAACCGGTTTTGACATCCATTCCGGTCATTTGCGTAACGACCCAAAAAAAGCTGTCATTTGCGTGAGAAACAACCATTGAGCCAGCACCTATGGATAATACGACCAGAGCTTTTGCAACTCCGGACTCAAAACCTAAAGATGACATTAACGGCGTCATCAAGGATGCGGTCGTAATAAGCGCAACTGTCGAAGACCCCTGGGCACTTTTTAGAGCTGCAGCGATAATAAATGGCAACCAAATGCCAAGGTTGGCGTGCGAAAGAGAACCGCTAACCACTTCGGCAATCGGGGAATTCCGCAGAACCATTCCAAAGGCCCCGCCGGCACCGGTAATCATGATTATCAAAGCTGAATCTAACAGGGCCTGGCCAATCCAGCCGGTGGTAGATAACATCTGCATATCAAGTTTCTTCGGAAGCCGAAAAGCCAGAAGGACTCCGATAAGTAATGCGATGACCGGCTCTCCTATAAAGCTTACAATACTTTTCAAATTGTCCTGCCCAAGGGGGTGCGTCGGAAAATCAGAAACAGATTTAGTTACGATTAGGAAAATTGGTACTATAATCGGAGTAAATGCCTTAAACGCAGACGGAGCTTCTTTGAGCCTGGTTTCCACATCTGCTTCCGAGAGCTCGGGATTAGGGTCTATATAAATTTTCGAGGCGAATTTTACGGCGAACAGCCAACCGACGACGACAGCAAACGCGCTAACAATCATGCCAAAAAAAATAACCAGTCCCAGGTCGGCGCCGAGTATGCCAGCGGCGGCGATAGGCCCGGGAGTCGGGGGCACCAGGCAATGTGTAGAAACAAGGCCGACAGCCAAAGCTACCACCGGTCCTACCAAGGATATTTTCACCTTCTTGGAGAGTGCCCTGGTCAACGGCATTAGGATAACAAAACCGGAATCCGCAAAAACCGGTATGGAAACAAAGTAGCCGATAATAGACATTGCCAAAGGGACATGCTTTTCACCGATAATATTTAAGATTCTTTCGGCTATTGCAAAGGCTCCGCCTGAACGCTCAAGAAATGTTCCGATGATGATGCCCGCGATGATTACGATTCCAATGCTGCCAATAGTTCCGCCGAATCCGCCATTGATTGATTTAACAATTTCGGGAAGCGGCATCCGAGCAAACAAGCCAAATCCAACAGCGGCAAATATAAGGGCCAGAAATGGGTGGAAGTGGAATTTTACCGTCGAGATGACAATAAAAAGCACGCTGATGAGCAGAAGTAAAATCAGGAGCACAGACAGAATCCTTTCACTAAATGGCGTGTAGCTGCATTGGTACTTTCATTCTTTTGGGCGTCTAACCTCCACTGCGGCTAACTTCTCGTAGAACTGGATAATACCGCAGTGGTCATTGCCTGCCTTTCCATCAACCTTAAGTGCCTGCATAATCTCCATTACACCGCTGGCTAAAGGCACGGGTACACCAATCTCATGGGCAGTGTCCAGGGCATTTGCCAAATCCTTGATATGCAGCTCAATTCTAAAGCCGGGCTTAAAATTGCCGTCTAAAACCAAAGGCATTTTAGCATTGAGGACGGTGCTGCCAGCCAGTCCGCCACGGATGGCCTGGTAAACCTTTTCCGGGTTCACACCAGCCTTTGTTGCCAGAACCATTGCCTCAGACATTGCAGCAATATTTAAAGCGACGATTATTTGATTTGCAAGTTTAGTTATGTTGCCGCTGCCGATATCGCCAACTAAAACGGCAGAAGCACCCATAACCTTAAGAATGTCTTCGACCTGCTCGAAGACCTCTTTTTTACCACCAACCATAATTGAAAGTGTCCCGTCTTTGGCCTTCGGCTCACCGCCACTAACGGGTGCATCGAGCATTTCAACGCCTTTCTTCCGGGCCTCGACAGCGACCTCTTTAGAGACCATTGGAGCAATTGAGCTCATATCAATCAAAATCATGCCTGATTTTGCACCCTCTAAAACTCCGTTTTCTCCAAGCACAGCCTTTTTTACATCGGGCGAATTAGGCAGCATTGTAATTACAACGTCACTTTGTGCCGCGACATCCTTGCTGGACTTACCTTTTTTAGCACCGGCTGCTACCACCTCTTCCACCGGCTCCTGCCTGATATCATAAACGGTTAGGGCAAAACCGGCTTTAATCAGATTCATTGCCATGGGCTTGCCCATGATTCCTAATCCAATAAATCCTATTTTTTTCATCGTTATTTATCCCAATAAATTCATAATAAAACTTTAATCAACCGGGGTCAAAACCGCTTTCATCGCCTTTTTGTTTTCTACAAGCTCAAATGCCTCTTCCCAGTGGTCAATAGGAAGCTCGTGTGTAATCAGCCGCTCCAGGTCGATTTGACCCTTGCTCATTATTGTAAGACACTTTTCCCAGACATCCCAGGTATGACTGAAATGTCCCCTTAAGGTGACAGATTTGGCAATCAACGGGTCTAAGCTTAAGTTTACAGGTTTTGGTCCCCAGCCGATTTTGGTAATCTGACCGTTTGGGCGTATGGCGTCCATTGATAATTTCAAAGTTCCGGCAGAGCCGGCGGTATCCACGATTAAATCTGCACCGTAGCTGTCGCCCAAAGACATGATTTTTGGTAGAGCATCCTGTTTGCTGCTATTAATGGTGATTGTAGCACCGAAGTGCTTTGCCAGCTCCAGCCGGTTGTCGTCACCTTCTGTGCCGATGGCAATGATTTCACCTGCTCCTGAGAGTTGTGCCATCCTCATACACAATAATCCGATAGGCCCCGGCCCTATCACAACTACCGTATCGCCGGGGTTTATTGTGCTGTTGCATATAACCGACTTATAGGCCACACATAATGGCTCGGTTAATGATGCTGCCTTTAGCGAAACGTTGTCCGGGACTCTGTGCAGAATTCTGCCTGGAACCTTAACATATTTGGTAAATGCCCCGTCGAGGTGAAAACCAAATCCTTTTCGTTCCCTGCAGAGGTGATAATTGTTGGTGCGGCAGAGGGTACAATGGCCGCAGTAGTCTGCATGTGTTTCAGCGGTAACGCGATCCGCAACTTTAAACTTGCTTATTTGCTTGCCGGCTTTGATGATCGTGCCTGCGAATTCGTGACCTAAAATAAAGGGACAGTTAAAATTGAAGAGTACTGTGTTTCTGTGCATGTGCGGGTCCGTGCCGCAGATACCAACGTATGCCACTTCTACTAAAACATCATTTGGGCCAATTTCCGGAACCGGCACTTCTCGCAGTTCTGTTGCATTGGCTACATTATCATATTTAACTACGGCCTTCATTGTTTTCGTGAATGTATGCATCCAATTAACCTAAAACCCTTTTTGCCGCTTTGATAATCGCTTTATCAGTGAGGCCATAATGCTCCAGTAGCTCTTCATAGCTCAGCGCTGACTGGCCAAAGCAATCCTGTATGGCGACAGTCTCTATCGGTATAGCCCAGCCTCTCAGTACAAAAGCAACCGCATTGGCAAGTCCGCCAATTATTGTATGCTCCTCGACTGTGACAATCCCCCTTACTCCATCAGCCAATTCTTTAATGGCTTCTTCGTCAATCGGTTTCAAAGTGCTGACATTAACAATCCGCAAGGATATACCCTGTTTTTCCAGGGTCTCAGCGGCTTTGAGCGCCTTATAAACCATATAGCCGTGGGCAAAGACCGTGACATCAGTTCCCTCTCGTATCACGGAGGGTCTGCCGATTTTAAATTCCTGACTTTCTTCGGTCACATCCGGTACGTCATTGCGAATGATGCGAATATATACAGGGCCTTGGTAATCGGCTGCCGCTCTTACAATTTTTTTCGTCTCTATGCCGTCGGCGGGAGACAGGATAGTCATATTCGGAATCGCCCGCATAATGGCAATATCCTCGATGCCCTGGTGAGTTGCACCATCTCCGAAATCTGAAAGTCCGCAGCTTGAACCTATAATCTTAACGTTTACCTTACCAATGCATACGCTGACGCGAATCTGGTCATAAGGCCGCCCGGCGGCAAAGACAGCGAAGGAATTTACAAACGCAATCTTGCCGCATAACGCTAGTCCCGCCGCAACAGAAACCATATTCTGCTCCCCGATACCCATCTCAAAGAACCGCCCGGGAAACTCTTTCTCGAAAAGTTTTGTCATCGTGGTCTTGCCCAGGTCTGCTTCCAATACCACAATGCGCTCGTTTTCCCTGCCCAGTTCTACGAGTGTTTCGCCATATACCGCTCTGCAATTTTGCATATTCATTTACAATCATCCTCGAATAGCTGTCTGGCCGTTTCATACTGCTCCTGCGTCATTATTCCGTGGTGGAAATCTGCCTTGCCTTCGGCAAAAGGGACTCCCTTGCCTTTTACAGTATTGGCAATAATCATCACCGGTTTTCCCTTGACTTTATCAGCTTCGTCTAATGAATCAGCTATCTGTTTAATATTGTGTCCGTCAATCTCTAACACGCACCAGCCAAACGCCTTCCATTTTTCGCCGTGCGGATTGGTATCATATCGCTCGACAATAGGCCCTGTCGCCTGGACAAGATTTTTATCGAAAATTGCCACGAGGTTGTCCAGCTTATAATAAGCCGCCATCATCGAGGCCTCCCATATCTGCCCCTCGGCAATCTCGCCGTCTCCAACAATGCAGTAAACTTTATAATCCTTTTTATCGAGTTTTCCCGCCAATGCCATTCCGCAAGCGACGCTAAGTCCCTGTCCGAGTGAGCCGGTGTATGCCTCAATGCCAGGCGTTCTCCGCATCTCAGGATGTCCCTGTAGTATCGTGCCAAGCTCCTTCAAGGTGCCTAACTCTTTTTTCGGAAAATAACCGCATTCCGCGAGGGCCGCATATTGTGCCAATGCGGCGTGACCTTTACTTAGTAATAGTCTGTCCCTGTCAGGCCATTTTGGCTTCTTGGGATTATGACGCATCTTATGAAAGTAAAGCACTGTGACAATATCAGCGATTGAACATGAGCCGCCCAAGTGGCCGGGCTTACCCGCCCCAATCATCATCACGATGTCATATCGCAGCTTCTTAGATATTCTTTCCAGCTCTGCTATTTTATCGGTGGAAACTGGCATAACCAATCTTCTCCTAAAACTACTGAAACCTTTCTGTTAAGAATTCATAATAGTAACAAGCAAAGTTGCGATTTGCAATGAAGCTTTGAATTTTTTAACTATACGACTAACCATCGCTGTCTTTCTCGCAAGCGATCGGGCATGGAAGACCAAGATTATTCTTGTAAAGGGTGCGTATAACCTCGCCTATCAGTCGAATGCTTTTGAGTCCATGTGAGTTTCATATGGATTGATAGGTTGCTATCTGAGATTTTTTAGTGCAAATTTTTTAGTAGCATCTGCTAATAAACTTTTTATATTGGCAATCAGCCGCCAGAAATCGTTTTTTTTGCGAAAATTGAGACTTAAAGAACTTCGAGATAAAATAAAAATTTTGATTTTTCGAAGTAAAGTTGGTATTCCATTGAAAAATGAGGCTCAGCGGCATAGCTGGGCGAAAATATGTAAGGTTATATGGGAAATCCCAGTTTATGAAATTCGATTGTCAGGATTCCATTTTGGAGTCACGCTCGCCGGCGGTGGCTGAGCTTGAACGTTGGGCCAATGATGGATTGGTGCTGTCTCGGAGGCTCGCCAATGAACACTAACCGCCAGCGCATACGAAAGAGCTTGCTGGCTCTGATGTTTGTTCTCTTCCAGTACAGACTCTTCCATCTGTTCTTTTCACCCGTGCTGGCTGTCGTAGCAGCCTCCCAGGGCATCGTCAACGGCAGCTTGATTATTTATGCGTTGCTGTTTCTGGGGGCATTATTCTTCGGTCGTGCCTGGTGCGGCTGGTGTTGCGCTGGGGGCGCAATCAACGATGCCTGCTCTGTGTTCATCCACAAACGCTGCCGAGTCGGGAGAGCAGACAAGGTCAAGTACGTGGTTTTCGCCGTGTGGGCTGGTGTGATTGGTTACATGGCCTATCGCGCTGGTGGATTCCACGCCATCGAACCCCTTTTTGGTATCGATCGGAGGTCCCACCTACAGGACATCCTCTTGTTATTCGGGGCGGTGGTGATCATTGTTCCGCTCGCCTTGCTCTGGGGCCGACGCGCGAACTGTCGTTACCTGTGCTGGGTAGCGCCCATCATGATTATCGCAACGAGAATCAAGGAGAGGGTCGGATGGCCTTGCCTGCATTTGACCGCCGACCCTGCAGCCTGCAAGGATTGCGGGAGCTGTGATCGGCATTGTCCGATGAGTCTGCCTGTTGCAGCGATGGTGCAAAAAGGGAACTTGCAGAACGCCGAGTGCATTCTGTGTGGAAACTGCGTGGATCACTGTCCGACCGGTGCCATTCGGTTTGCCTTTGGGGTGCCGAAGAGAACCCGATCGTGATCGTGCGCCATGAAGATACGAAGTCGCAGAAGGCAGTGCCTGGAAACGTTTCTTATCCATATCCGGGTGTCTAATTTTTAAAGTTCGTTTGCGCAAATTTCTTAGCTGCGTCGGCTAATAAAATTTTGACGTTGGCAATTGCGCAAGCCAAGTCCATTGTCCCATTTGAGAGACCAATTGCATCAGTAATTCCAAAATCCTGCCACTGCTTTTTAGACAGCGCAACTCTACCGGCGATGACTGCAACCTTCACCCGGCTTTGTTTTGCAGCTTTTGTAACCCCAGCTACGACTTTACCCCGCAGCGATTGCGAATCGAATCGTCCTTCACCTGTAATGACCCAATCCGCATCGCTGATTGCTTCTATTAGTCCGCTCTCGCGTATAATCGTTTCAATTCCGCTGACTAACTTCGCATCCATAAAGGCAATCGCACCTGCGGATAATCCTCCAGCCGCACCGGTTCCGGGGATTTTGTCTATTCGTATTCCCAGTTGTTGTTTGACAACCTCAACAAGGTGAGCTAGTCCGGATTCAAGCCGTTCGACCATTTTAGCAGTAGCACCCTTTTGTGGACCGAAAACTATAGCCGCTCCGTTTTCGCCGCAAAGCGGATTGTCAACGTCACAGAGGACTTCAATCTCAGGTAAATCAATTTTCTCAGGTCTGATTATTTTATCAATATATTCCAACTGTCCACCACCAAAACCGATTTCGTTGCCATCTGCATCCAGGAATTTCCATCCCAGGGCCTGAGCCGCACCGACTCCGCCATCTACGGTGGCACTGCCGCCGACTGCCAGCAGAATCTTGTCGGCACCATAATCCGCAGCTGCCCGAATGAGCTGGCCTGTCCCGAATGTGGTTGTTTTAAGGGGATTGGCCTGTCCCGGACCCAATAATTCCAAGCCGCTCGCCTTTGCCATTTCCACCAAAGCAATCTTTGTATCCGGGAAAAAAGCAAATCCGGCACGCACCTGCATCGGCGGCAATGGGCCCATAGTTTGTATCTCAATCCATTCTCCTCCGCGTGCAGCCATCATGGCCTCTGCTGTTCCTTCTCCACCGTCAGCCATTGGAATACTGACAATCTTAAGATCAGGATAAATCGACTGTAAAGTGTCTTTTACAATCTTACAGGCACAAACTGCACTGATACTCGATTTAAACGAATCCATTGCAACTATGATCTTCAATTTATTTACCCTCTAAAGAATTCTGACAGTAAACAGGATTTAACATAACAAGGATGTCAGAAGAATTCAACTGCCCAAGATATTAAGATAACGTCAAATCTTATGTGTAAGTTTTGTTTTTATGCCACCTAACTCCCTGCCGTGTCATTCGAAAGTCTTATGAATCTTCTCACCATATGTCCCTTTGAGGACCATGTAGCTTGGCCTACCATGCTTCAACTCCACCTACAGGTCCTTCGATTCCATTAGGCTCTTCAAGTTCACCAAAAATATATTGTCTTTTTCGGTCAGCTTCATGTCTCATTACCATGATATCCTGTCCATCCTGCATGTGCTCTTAATAGCTCGCATGCACAAACCGTAGGCTATGTTGGATTGAGTCTTGCCTATTCTTTTATCACCTACTCTATTTCTGAAATTTCTCGGACCGGTCTCACCAGCATTCGAGGCCAGTGCGCGCGCACGAAACACTTCGAAGTGGGACTCCTTTCATCAGTCAATGCATACAACCGTGCTACAACCAAATGGCCCGTTATCTACCAATTTTATCAAATTGTTCATTTTCTAAGTGTTTTCATATCAGTGGGTTATAAAATTCACAAAATTTGACAACATTTTCAATGAACGATGCCAGTTGGTGATTGTTTATTAGCAGGTTACGTTGGCTGATATATCGTAACAGGATGCCTCAAAGAAAAATTTTGTGGCAATAGGGAATTTAGTATTTGGCTTTGAACTCTTCATATGTGACCAATTCCCAACGAAAAGAACTGACAACTCTCTCAGGCTGCCAGCCCTTTGAATGTTCTCTTTTTTTCAAACAAGAATTTTACAAAGTGAAGACTGCTATTTCCTACGGAGGGATCCCGGCGTCTTTTGTTTTCGGCTGCTGTTCTTCTTCTCGCAGGATGCGCCAAAGATTCCTCATGTTGCGCTCGTGCATGCCGTGGGCCCAGTCGCCCGGCGGTGGTACACGGAAGGCGGGGAACTTCCTCCACACGGCGAGTCGCTCAGTGGCTTGCTCCAGGGTCAGTTCCTCCTGCTGGGCCGCGCGCACCTCCGTGAGCATTCTCTGGTAATAGTCCCGAACGGGCCGAAGATCGTTCTGCCGTAGCGGTGGGCTGTGCGACGGGACCACATGATCGATCTTCACTCCTTCGGCGAGAAACTTGTCCAGCACCGCCAGGAAGCGATGCACGTCCTGGAGTTCCGACTCTTCGCCGATCTCGGGTAGGTGACGGCGCTGGTACACAATCGCGCCCGTGACCAACAGCCGCTCCTGCGGAACGTAAACCAGAATGTCGGACAGACTATGTCCCTTACCGAAGAACACCAGTTCCAACTGGAGGTCACCCAGATCCAACGTGTGCCGGTTGGCAAACGTTAGCGACGGCCGGACCACTTCGTAACCCTCCTCCATGTCCTGCACGTACAGCTTCCAGAACTCAATCTCTCCTTGTATCTGCTTGGCCTGCCGACGATTTCGTGAGACGCGAGGCATGATGGCCGACAGGTTCCGAAGGATTTGGCCTGCATGCTCGATATCCTTGCGCTTCAGGGCGGGATCCGCCTGCTTGTGCACCAGCCACTCCATGTCCTTGGGCAGATTGTCGTGCCCGACAACCACGGTGCCTTGGAAGAGACTGTTGCCGCCGGTGTGATGCATGTGCGCGTGTGTATTGATGACGTACGCCCAGTCGCTACACCCGAACTCCTTCTCAATCGTCTCCTTGATCGGAGCCATGATCCGCGGGGACATCTCCGTATCGACGATGACCAAGCCTTTCTCGGACTGAATCGCCGCTAGGTTGCACCGGCCGGTCCCCAACCAGTAGGCAAGCAGCACACGCTCGGAAAGCCGTTCGATGCGGACATACTCCCCGGGACCGCGCCCCGCCCCGGCCAGCACCACTTGCATAAGCAAACCGATATGTAAGGCCCTGATCATCTTCGCTCTCTACTGACAGCCGACAATTCCCGGTTCGATGGTTCTCCTGTATCGCCCTGACGCAGGCCGCGCCAGGACAACATTATATCATATCCTTCTTGTTGCAGCAACTTGCCGCAAGCGGATGCTCACAGCGCCTTGAGTTTTGAGCTCTCGACTGGGCGAGTGTAGCAATTTCTTCCAGACTCAGGACTTGATTGTAGATCCGAACATCTTCAATCAGTTAAATCGGAAGAATTTCCTCAATCAGATACTCCGCAAGGACGATCAAGTCTTGGACTTCGACGATATAAGGACAAATCACTTTATCAGAAATGTGACGACGTTTCAAGTTTTGGTGTGTGATAGATAGCTTCGTATTGAGTGTCTTTTAGATTAGTCGTGCGGTGCAAATATTAATCAGCTATTAACTCTTTGCTCTTTAACGAGTTAATA
>CAZRMQ010000029.1:0-19828 GCA_964601185.1 uncultured Pirellulales bacterium | reverse complement strand
ATGAAGCCGAGCTTTCGGAGTTGCTTTGCAGCCAACTTGGTAAGGATACACAAGGGACACAATCACGTGTAAAACACGAAAATAACCCCGCAATAAACCTGTCCCGAGCAAGGTCGAGGGATTGCGGGGCTAAATATTTAGATTTGTTGGATGATATTTGTGTCGATGAGCAATTTGCTGAGTTTGGTTCAAGGATTGTTTCTGCAATAAATTATGATAATCGCGCATGTTTAGATAGAGAGATGATTGAGAATCTTTTCGGTCGCCAAATAACAAGTTCAGCAACAAAGCTCGGCACTTTTGCCGCGTGTCCGTATCAGTATTTTGCACGATATATATTGGAATTGAAGGAGAGAGAAGAATTTAAATTAGAGCCATTAGATGTTGGCATCTTTTACCATCGTGTTCTGGATGGTTTATTAAAGCGATTAAACGCTGAAAATTTTAATTTTGCGATGGTTAAAGATAAGCAGCTTTTAGAATTTTTAAGAGAGCAGATATCCAGGCTTCTCATAGAGGATTCTTTTGTATCGAACTTTGCCAGTCACTCCGCTCACAATACCTTTATCATTCACTCTGCCGGTGAGTACCTTGAGGATTGTGTCTTGGCAATTGCAGAGATGGTACGGGCTGGAAATTTTCGACCAAGGCTTTCGGAAGCGTCATTCGGCAGGACTGCCGGCATACTTGGCAAATATGAGCTTACTCTTCCAAATGGACGGCTTCTGTCTTTGGACGGTAAAATTGATCGGCTGGATTTCATGGAGAGCAATGCTGACAAGGCGTCGATTATTTTCGACTACAAGCGCAAGGCCCGGTCTTTCAACTGGGCGGAGTTCTACTACGGCCTGGATATGCAACTGCCGATTTATATGTCAGCCATTCGCAATGTGACTAACTCAAAGGTAAGGAGCGCGGTTGGCGCATTTTATATGCCAGTCGAAGTGACACTGGCGATAAGCACGCCGAGCGAAATGTCAAAAAGTAGTAATTTCGCTTATAAAGCTAAAGGGATATTCGATGGTAGGTTTTCCCAGCAATTGGACGGAACGGCGGGTACAGGCTGGAGCAAATTCTACAGCTTCCGTATAACAGCTAAGGACGGGCAATATGGAAATTACGGCATAAGTTCCGCGCTGAAACAGGATGATTTTGAAAAGGTTCTTACATTTACCGAGAAAAAGGTAATCCAGTTAGTTGAAGAAATCCTTTCCGGCAGAATTGAGGTTAAGCCGTATCGTTTGGGGGGCAAATCACCGTGCAGCTTCTGCAAATATAAGCCTGTATGTAGATTCGATTGGCAGATCAATGACTATAACTTCCTGGAGTCACTGAATAAACTTCAGTGTCTGGACAAGCTTGGCAGTTGCAACCGCTAACGAAGTATATGGACGTTACCTAATCGAACAATTTTCCCTGAAGAATTTATTTTCTCCCCCTTCTATCGAGTTTTGAATCGGATCTCCTGCCTCTTTTGCTTTTTATGCTGGCCTTGGTAAAAGCCGGTGTCGGCCTTATATGTGTCAATTTGTATTGTCTATTCCACCAGGCTACGGCGGACAAGTATCTATTTTTCTCATTTGGTTTTTCTGATGTAGAGATAGTCTGACTTAGGATTATATCCACTCATCTTGGCGAAGCAAGCCGTAGTCAGATGAAGACAAATGGAATCAATGCTGGTTGCTTTTTTGGTCACCTCGACCGAGGCCGTATGGCCGAGTGGAGAGGTCTGCCTTCAAAGCAGATTTCTCCGCTTCGGCCCACCCATGATGGGCCTACGGTCGAAATGACCCCGAATTGTCAGGCTTTCTTTCTGCGGATTCCCCCAAAAATCTTGACACACACCCAAGAGATATGCAGTCAAATCTTGCCAATTGAGTCAAAATCACATAGGATTACATTTGTGATAATCGGGACGATCGGCAGTACACAGGTCGGGCTACGGCAGGCTTCGCCCTGACGAGTTAAGTGTGTGGAGTGGATTGACGTTTCGTGCTCATCTAACTTTCGTTAATCTGCCCTGCTCAGAACGATATAAAGGCAAGTGAAAAATGGAAAAATATACGTCAAAGAAACAAACATCTCTACAACCAGCTGAGAAACATCAAACCTCACTCGCAGAAAAGCTTTTAATGGGCAAAAAGATATTGCTGGGCGGGCTTGAATTTGAAGTGACTAAGATTATTAATCAAAAAGGGGAATCTATTAAAAAAATAGATTTGGAATGGCGTCAAGATGTTCGAGTTCCCCTGCGCCAATGCGACTATGAAAAGCCGCTAATTTGCCGCGTTTTTCCTTCTCAGGACGATTCACGCGAGGATGAATTGACTCTATCGCTGGTAGCACAAATCGTTCTGGTAGTGCCGTTTTGGCGAAGGTTTATCCGCTGGCCTGGCCGACGCGCTATCCCAGCAGCATACGCAGAACTACGGCGGCTTTTGCTCGAATATGGTTACTCTCCAAAGGACTTTGAGAAATGTTCGATTGCCGATATCGCAGAGCTTCTTTCGGAAGGGCATTATCGAGCGGAAACACAGGGACTCTTACAAGCATGTTTGCTCGAAGAGGGTTATTCAGGTCCTTTGCCATCTGATTCTTGCCTGGGACAATTTGCCGGACGTTCTATTGATGAGATAGTAAAAATCATAAAGAACGCAGGCAAGTACAAACCCGCGGCTGCCGAAAAGACAACAGAAGCAGAACGAAATCAGAAAAAGACCAGCGACGGACAAGTCCCTATATTGAAACTTATCGAACAAGGCGAGTGTGACTCACTTGAATTTAAAGAAACACTTGAGTACGACACGAAGCAAAAGGAAAAAAACAAAGATGTTTTACTTTCTTCATTAAAGACAATAGCTGCTTTTTTGAACTCCGAGTCCGGAGGAACATTGCTTATAGGCGTGGATGATTCGGGCAAGATAATAGGTATTGAGCGAGATTTGAACCTTATGAAGGCTGGTAACGCAGACAGGTTCGAACAAAAAATACGAAATTGCCTGAAAGACCGCTTTAAACCACAGCCGATTGGCAAAATCGAGATATCATTTGAGAAATTCAACGAGAGAACGGTTTGCTGTGTAGATGTACAGAAAAGTAAAGAGATTATTCATCTGGATGGCGAGGTATATGTGCGGGATGGCAATACAACGCAGAAACTTGAAGGCCGAGCATTAACCGACTGGATTCAGCAAAGAAAAAATTAACGAAATCATAGATTGCCACGGCCCTTTGGGCCTCGCAATGACCTTTCAAATAGATTCTTCGACTGCGCTCAGAATGACAACGGAAGACGGAGGACAGAGGATGATTGTTAGGTTATCAGATCATCAGGAAATCAGGTAGCAGGACACCATGGTATCTCGTGCTACGTAGATACTTCGCAGAGTAGTACAGAATATCAGGCAGATTAAAAACGAAGAATGAAGGACGATATACGATATACTAGATACGATTGACGAGAATGGGCGATGCAGGAATCGAACCTGCGACCCGCTGATTAAGAGTCAGCTGCTCTACCGGCTGAGCTAATCGCCCCTGACGGATTCTCATTAATACTCTGCGAAGCAGCGCTTCCAGCCTTCGTCCGTCTTAAGCCGGACTTCGGCGGCGGAGGCTCGCTGCGAATTACGAGCTACCTTACAAAAAGTAGGTCATCATTGCAAGAGGATTATCAGAGATGTTTTGTATTTGGTTTTATTCAAATAAGTCTTTCACTAATTTTCTTGCAACACCGCTTTGTTGGCTGTAGAGTATAAAGGACTTTGCAGGGAGTGTAGCTCAGTTGGTAGAGCAACGGCCTTTTAAGCCGTAGGTCCTGGGTTCGAGTCCCAGCGCTCTCATTTGTTTTCCCACCTTAATATCTGATGTTACCTTTTCACAGTGATGAGTTGATCACGATGTGGATTTGCTTTCGAATATGCTGCCGAGGCTTAATGCACCGGGGCCGCAGCGTGTGCAGTCAAGGCAGCGGACGCAACGCCAATTGTTAGGGCTTTTTTCCGGCTCAATTCCGTATTCGCATAATTTATGGCAGCGTTTACAATCCGTGCATTTTTGCGGATTGAACCGAAGAAAGAAGGCAGAGGCACAATTGAACAAGGAAAATATAGCGCCGCAGGCTTCTGATTTCTGTCGTTTGAAATTGGCTTTGTTTGGGTTTGTTTTCACCAAATGTCCAGTTCGATTTATTTCTCATATTCCCTTGTTATAATTAAGCTTACATTCATTTGACTTTTTCGAAAATTGGCTTTGTTTTGCATAAAATAGGGCCGATTTGTAGAGGATTCTCGACAATTGTAGAACACGCTGTTAGTTTCGTTATACGTTTATCGGTTGCGCAACTGGTTTCGATTAACGTTAGACGTCTAACGTAACGAGCATCGCAATGGCGTAAGCCATCCCCAAGCGGACCGCAACCGGATATTCGTTCCCTGGTTTGCCAATACCCTACATCCTGATACTTTGGTATCCTGATACATGTGGTGAGCTTGTCGAATCCATCCATTGCCTGATTTTCCTGATAACCAGATAACCTGGTATTCCCTCCATTTATGACATGTTCTACTATATACTCAATACGCGATACGCTATACGCGTAACGAAGTTATATTATACTCCAAAACGGCTTAATTTTCAAGCAAAATTTCTAACCACGGATTTCGCGGATTAACGCGGATTTGTCTTTCGGAGTTGGATATTCCTTGTTCAACATTCGATATTCAAATACCGTCTTTTGTCCTCTGTCTTCTGGTTGCTGGGCCAACAGTGTGGATATAAAGAATGAGGTTGATGTCCGTGCCGCCTGCAAATTTGTTTTTAGGCCATAGTTAGCCATTGGCACTAAAACCTTCATGGAAAACCACGACGCCACGAACTTTGTTTTCCCCAAATGGCAAGGCAAGAAAGTTCTCTTGGGGAACACCTTCGAGAATCAAGTCCGGGATATTCCTGAAACCGAACCGTTCGTAGTACTTGGGGTCGCCTACAAGTACGCAGCCTTTTGCGCCGGACGCCCTCAACAAGCGCAGGCCTTCATGGATCAGTGATTTTCCAATACCCTGCTTCTGGTAGTCCGGCAATACAGAGATTGGACCAAGACCATACCAATCGCAGCTATGGCCGGAAATAGTCACAGGGGAAAATGCTATATGACCTACCACTTTTCCTTCAATCTCCGCGACCAGCGAAACGGCAAGTGCGTTGGCAGCTCGCAATGCATTGATAATAAACTGCTCTGTGTGGTTGCCGTACGGACAATTCTCGAAAGCGGCTATGGTAATCTCTGATATTACTTCAATATCTGTCTTCCTCTCATTTCTAATGTTCATCTTTAGCACGTAGGGTGCGAAATTTCGCACCATTTTAATTTTCTGTTTGTATGTCACAACAATAAAGAAATATATCCTGCCAACACAAAACCATCATTTATAATCCGGCATGTATCTATTCTTCCATAATTGGTGCGATTCATCACACCCCATTGCTCTCCTGTTTAATTACCAATATCTGTATGGGATTTCTGAAGGTCTTATACGAGGAAACGGAATTTGCATCTTATTCCACAGTAGTTTTCGTACTACATCCACGCACTTATATTTGTAAGAACTTGGTCCGACAACAATGTTTACATCTTTCCATAAATTTTGGTCGCTTAGATCGATCACCCTATAGGGGACTATTAGCCCTTCTCTCGCATAGAATCCCAGCTTATCTGACTTCCTGGTACCTTGCATTGCAGGTTCAAACCTCCATTCACGTTCCTCACAGAATTTAACATGTTTAAGTACAACTGCTGTTCTGAAAATGTCCCAGATAAACTTATTAACGATGTCTAATGCATGCGTCTGCTGATTAGCTTTCAGTGCCTCTGTTTTCATACTGTCGAGAACACTATCAACCTTTCGGATCTGGTCTTCATGCTTGTATATACAGGGTTCAAATATGAAGCCCTGCTCTTTTGCCAGAGATTCAAGTCTGCTTTTAAGGAAACCGAGCGCAAAACCTCCTCTTGGACAGTAGGCACGCCATTGACTCAGAAGATCGTCTTCCTTCGAAAAAGAGCAAACATATATAGCTAAATTCTTCTCGGGTATAAGTCCTCCTGGTTCTACAGAAATAGCACTTTTAACCGCGCCGAGACACTTTTCAAATATGTGGTGATTTACTTTGCCACTTATGCGATCTTCCAGTCTACTTTTGAACATTTTCATGCCTAGATACCATTCTTCTAAATCATTCAAGAAAAAGATGTTGGTCGCCCATATTCCTTTGTCCTCAATAATCCCAACTAATCCTTCAGGAGTAGTGTAATGATACAAATAGAAGTCATCTTGTTCTGACATACTCAGTGGGCTCCATTTATTTTTTAATCATGTTTGATGTTTACCTATTATTCACAAGCATCGTTAATAATTCAGTTCTTTTTATTCTCCGGCAGAGTCCTCGGCAGAAGTAGGTAAACGTCCCCAATAAAATCCTTTAGCTTATGGGCATTTGAAACCAATGCTCAATTTTTCCTTTTTTAATATATATCAGGAGTATTACAGCAGTGCTGGTTTCTATCACTTCTCTGATTAATCCTTGAATGATATCTTGGAGAAAAGTGAGATCCTCTGAATAGATTCCTAATGTCAAGAAAAGATATATTAAATAAACCGTGGTAAAAAGTCCAAGCACTATAACTAATCCACATAGAGCATATGCGACAGTTCTCTTCTCATTTGGGACGATCTTGAGCGCGACATAAAAAAACACAAGTACGCCCAATACTTCTCCTGTTCCCCATAGTATCCATTGGCCAAGAAAGCCCGGCTCAAATCTAAGAAAAAGTTTATTCAAGACATCCCAAACTAACTTAGCCAAAAAGCCCGAGGCTAAAGCAATAGGCAAAAAGAATATCCATCTCAGAATGATCCACATAAAGCACAAATACCAGTTTTCTGTTATCTTTATCTTTTTGGCATTCGATTATTTAAATCACACAACGCTCGAACATAGGATTAAGCATATTGAGGTCTCTTAAATCCTGATGTTCTGCCACGCTAGTTAAAGGCACAACTCCTTGTTATGCCTTAATATCTTGATAGGAGCTCTGAAACATCTTGGTGCCCCTCACGAGTTGCGAAGTCCTCTGGAGTTGATCCATCTTTAGAACTTTTAGCATGGGCTTCGGCGCCGCTGTTGATTAGAAATTCCACGATATCTGCGTGGCCCATTGATGCTGCTGTATGGAGTGGTGTAATATTATCTTTGGCTTTTGCATTAACATCAGCACCTGCTGCAATCAAAGTACGTACTATTTCGTTTTCGCCACAGTAAGCGGCAATATGTAGGGGGGAAAGCCCATTATAATTTTTTAAATGAATATCAGCTCCCTTTTGCAATAGGTATCTTACTATTTCTATATTCCCTTTTCGCGATGCCTCATGAAGCGCTGTCACACCTTCCATCCTTGAGTCTTGCCAGTTAATATTGGAACCTTGTTCAATAAGATTCATCAATTCATAAATGTTGTCGGTACGTACAGCAAATAGCATTTCTATTTCACGCTTGTATACTATGTCCCCAGATCGGATAACACTTTTACGAAAGAGTAACTCTACTATCAAGCCAACAGCCAGCGGCCACCATATACGATAATATATTGCAAATGTGCAAGCTCCCCAGTACATTATAAGTGAGGTTACACAACATAGACGTTGTCCTTGTTTCAATGGTCCTGTTTGAGAATGACCAATTATAATTGATATCAAATTTCGCAAACCAAGCCATGCAACAATTATTATTGCTGCCCAAAAAAGTATGCTTTTCATATTCCGCCAATTCTTATTTCATTAGACACAAAAGAGATTTCTCTTAATCACAGGGCTAAGGATAATAAAAAATCGTTTGGGTTTCAAGACCTATCATTCAGGATAAAAACCGAAATATTTCTTGTACATTTCATTTCTGACAAGTTTTTGCTTTTCAATCACATCTTTGATGTATGAGAAACAATTTTGGCAGAATCTATGTCTTATCCATAACGATGTTCCTCTTTTCACCTCATAATACCAATACCGATGACCAGCATTTATACAAGATTTACATCTTTCGCAATTCCAGTTTTTTTGCGCCTGTGCACTTCTGTTGGGAATATTGATAGTTTGATCGATTCTTATGCCCTCAACAGTTACATTTGGTAGCAAACTATCAACAGTTTCACTTGCAAATCGTATTATTACCCAAGCAGAATACGCACCTCCAGCAAGAGACGTAATAATTCCCAAGTACTTAAGAAGTTCGTAGGGACTGTCGTGTGGAACACTTCCAGGCGGACGCCGATGATGGGCACTTACATAAGTACCATCGGCTCGCTGATAACCTCGCACAAATACCGAATAAGGTGTAATCTCGGAAACAGCATAGATGTACAGAAATATACCGGATAACAGGACAAATATTGACATTGGTAATCTGGTAAACATTCCTGCTAATCTTGCACGACCAAAATAGTAGCGAGCCTTATTGAACATTTTATCTTTTTTAATAACATTCTTTATGTTTGTGGGACAGAAATCCGGGGACATTTTTCTTATTTCTCCCTTTTATTGAGGTCCTTTTTATCTCGCATAGGGTTTTTTAGCAGATATATCAAGGCCGTCCTGCTTGGAATCCTTTATTAGATTACCACACTTGAGTCTGTTTGTCGCCAAGAAAAAATGGTGGGGCGAGCCCCACCCTACGAGTTTCTGAAGCGGAGTTTACAAGAAAAAAGATACAAAGTGTATAAGACAGCATAAGAGCACAAGGCATAAGTGCATAAGAGCACAAGACACAAGGGCACAAGGCATAAGTGCATAAGACGTAGGAGCACAAGGCATAAGTGCATAAGAGCACAAGACACAAGGGCATAAGATGTAAGAGCACAAGATGTAAGAGCACGAGATATAGGCCTTAAGGTGTGGCAATCACACATCCTGCCGGCTATTCTGTTGCGTTAGGCTCCTCATCTTTGAATAGCTTAGGAGCATGAAACTCTTCGGTGTTACCGCCAATTATTACAGTAGTTGACCCAGAAGGAAAATAATGCGACCATACCTGCCCGGTTGCTGAATCAAGAACAAATGCATAATCCTGATTGGTATCAATTTGAAACCGGCCATGATACTCAGATGGAACATAATTCACAGCACCAAGCAAACACATTACCGAAAAAACCAACAAGCCGCCGATTAGAAAACTCTTGATGCTAATTGAACGTAACATAATAATCTCTCCTGTTTTTAATAAGGTTACTCAAATAGTCTCTCACCGTGGAGACCGAACTGCATATTAGTGCTTAACCTAATATATAGAGGCAACTACTCGCTAAAAAGTAACAAAAATATAAGGCCGATAGCGTAGGTCCTGCAAATCCTTGCTGGTCTCGCTGCAGTATTACTTCTTACGTGGAGTGGTCGGACTGAAGATAATCCGCGTCTAATCTGTCCTTTTCACGTCCTGTTGCGAGCTTGTTTTTTATCAGGTCTGCTTTTGAAAGGAACGGCACGT
The DNA here is from genome assembly GCA_964601185.1 of uncultured Pirellulales bacterium. GTDB lineage: Bacteria > Planctomycetota > Phycisphaerae > Sedimentisphaerales > Anaerobacaceae > CAZRMQ01. The sequence continues at coordinate 10,294 of CAZRMQ010000029.1, read as the reverse complement.
TAAGGTCATCGATTTGGATTTGTTGTTTTTGGGTGTAAGCTTGTTTGAACTCCACGCCGTCGACTCTTGTTATGATGTCAATTCTTCGCGGCGCTACTCCGATTTGGAACATGATTCCTGATTCGCAAAAAGTCTGTTCGGTAAGTTCCGCAAGCGGTGCCCCAAACTCTGCGAGTGACTTATATACTCTTTTTGCGTTCTCAGCGGAAGCTTCCACCCATATATCGAAATCACCCGTGGCGCGTGGATATCCATACGCTCCCATCGCGTATGCACCGACAACAAGAAACCTAACCTTGTTGTCTAATAAGAGCTGTAACATTTCTTTGTAGTCTTCGTTCAGCATCCTGTCTGTTCCGTAACGACCACAATTCTTTGGTAATCTCCCAGACGAAGCCGACACGTTGGGCCGGCGAGGCTTCAACGTACACATCGTGGGCTTCGCTCATTTTTCTGAGCTTCGCATGATCTCTCATTAGCTTCATATCAATATTGTAGCATACTTAATACATAAAGAAAAGGCTGTGATCGATTGCCTCTACAAAATCTTCGAGATCGTGCGAATCCGTGTTGAAGTTCAATTTTTAAGAGTTTTTAATCTGCTCGTAAAAGGCCATGGTGGGTGAGCCGCCGAAGCTGATGCCCATCCAGGCGGCCTCATCAATCTCGGCCTGTGTGAAGCCTTTCTCTTTGGCCTTTTTAAGGTGCATTTTCAGGCATGGCTCACACCGCGTAGCTACCGATAGCGCGATGGCCATAGCCTGTTTTGTATAGGCATCCAAGCCGTGAGGTGAACTGGCTGAACTTAGAAAATCCGTGAACTTAGCCTTGATTTGATTTATCTCCGAATCCTGTCCAATGGCGGATTGGCCGGAAGTGATGGCGTCGGCACAGCAGGGGACTTCTTGACCTTCAGGTTCGATAGAAGGAGTCGATTCTTTTGCCCCTATCCCTGCGGTGGGGGTAACCCTGCCCACAGGTGGCAGGGCTAAAAGCGAAGGTATCTGGCGATGGCCGCTTGTTCGGATGTGGACAAGGCCTGAACCTTTTCCAAGAACCTTACCAATGATTGTGGCAGCAGCAACACCTTCACTGTGCAAAGCCTTCAAAAATTTTTCGCCCTTTTCTTTTGCAATTGCAATGAGCAGACCTCTGTTCCAATTAAAATAATATTACTTAGATTGCGTTAATGAGCTTGATACTTGGTGTTATTTTATATGTTGTTATTTTCCCGTATATGTTTTGGCATTGTTCAGCTCTTTCTTCCGCGAACGGTTATTTGCATGTCTGCATCTAAGACCGGTGCCTGTCTTAACCAAATCCGAGACGGATGCTAACCAGCCTAACATGCCAAACTCGGATACTAAGTTAGTCGAAAACGGCGATTCTGTATAGTAGGGTCAATAAGATTAGAAGTTATTGAAATATTCCGGTTTGCCATCATCGCTGTCGTAACGAGTCACATCTTCGCCATCTGCGTTAATCAGGATACGCTTGATCTGCTCAGCTTTTTTCGTATTGCTGTCAACAGTAACCAGAATCGCACCTATTTTCACATCACCTGTCGCTATCTCAAATGGAAACGGCATCTGGGTCCTGAATGACTTTAAGACGTTCTCTACACTTCGACCGAGCACCGAATCATAAGCGCCGGTCATGCCGATATCGGTGATATATGCGGTGCCCTTAGGCAGGATTTTTTCGTCCGCGGTTACAACATGAGTATGCGTGCCGTAGCATAGACTAACTCGGCCATCTAAGTGGTAGCCCATCGCAATTTTTTCGCTGGTGGCCTCGGCGTGAAAGTCGACGATTATGATGTCAGCTTGTTGTTGCAGCTTAGACAGGATTTTATCAATAGCATTGTATGGACAGTCTGCCGGCTTCATAAAAAGTCTGCCAATCAGGGATACGACCGCGACAGTTGGCCCTTTGCCGGTTTTATAGGTAGCAAATCCTCTACCGGCGGCAAATTCGGAAAGGTTTGCCGGGCGTGCGATATTATCAGCTTTTTCCAAAGTCTCAATTATGCTCCTTTTGCGGTAGGTGTGGTCGCCGAGCGTAATCAGGTTTATGCCGTAGCGCAGCATTTTATTGTAGATTTGCGGGGTCAGGCCGGAGCCTCCGGCTGCGTTTTCCGCGTTGGCTATAACGCAGTCGATAGCAAACTCATTAACCAACGGTTTTAGCTTGTCGGCAATAATGCGTCTGCCCGGCCGGCCAACTATGTCACCTATACAGAGAAGGTTTAGTTTCATATTAGTTTGTTGAATAAATGGTTATTGGTTAAATGGTAACTGGTTAAATAACAGTTACCAATTACCAGTTACCAATCACCGACTATTTACATATTACTTTGCATATTCAATGCAGCGAACCTCACGCAGCAGCGTAACCTGTATTTCACCCGGATAGGCCATTTCTGCTTCGATTTTATTGGCAATATCGCGGGCTATTTTCATAGCGGATTCATCATCAATCTGTGATGCGTCAACAATCACGCGGATTTCTCGGCCGGCTTGAATAGCATAAGCATTTTCAACACCTTTAAAGCCGTTGGCGATTTCCTCAAGTTTTTCCAGTCGTTTGATATATCTCTCTAACGTTTCCCTTCTGGCACCAGGGCGTGAGGCACTGATAGCATCGGCAGCAGCGACCAGCGGAGTGTAAGGATTATCTGCTAATATATCACCGTGATGTCCTGCAACCGCGTTTAGTACAACAGGTGATTCATTGAACCGCTTCAGATAGTTGGCCCCTATGGTTGGATGGTTGCCTTCCACGTCATGGTCGATGGCTTTACCAATGTCATGTAATAATCCTGCCCGTCTTGCTATCGAGCCGTCTAAGCCAAGCTCGTCAGCCATAACTTGAGTTAGAAAAGCGACCTCTACACTGTGGCGAAGCACGTTTTGACCGTAGCTCGTTCTAAAGTTCAAAGCGCCGAGCATACTAAGCACTTTATTGTTCAGGCCCCGAACATTGGTTTCAACAGCAGTATCTTTACCGATCTGGAGGAGCTTGACGTTGACGTCCTTTTTGGTCTGAGTGACGAGCTCTTCGATGCGGGAAGGATGTATTCTCCCATCCTGTATAAGCCGTTCCATCGAAAGACGTGCCACCTCTCGCCTAACAGGATTGAAGCCGCTTACGACGATCATTCCGGGTGTGTCATCCACGATGACATCAACACCGGTGGCCTTTTCGAATGCACGGATGTTGCGTCCTTCTCTGCCGATGATTCTGCCCTTCATATCGTCATTCGGTATATCGACGGTAGAAACAGTTACTTCGCAGGTCTGCTCGGCGGCATAACGCTGAATGGCGGTGTTGATTATTTCCCGGCTTTTCTCATTGGCAGCTTCTTTGGCTTCTTCGACTTTTCGGGAAATCAGAGCTGACATTTCGTGCTCGCACTCGTCCTCAAGGTTTTTTAACAGCAATTCCTTGGCCTCGTTAATGCTCATAGCCGTGATTTTAAGCAGTTGATTTTTCTGCTGGGCTATCAAGGTGGAAAGCTGCTTATCCTTTAGATCGATATTACGCAGTCTTTTGTCAACTTCTTGTTCCTGTCTTTTTAATACCTTTTCCCGCTGTAGAAGTAACTCAGTCTCTCGCTCAATAGTATCTTCCCGCTTGGTTAGTCTCAGTTCGGTTTCGCGCAGCTCAGCACGGATCTTGTCGGCCTCGTTGGCAAATTCCTCCTTTTTCTTGATAGTTTCGGCAGCGGCGTTAATCTGAGCAGATTTGATTATGTTTTCAGCTTCCCTCTTTGCACCTTCGATTTGGCGCTGCAAATCCTGTTTGAAGGTCTTGGCTTTTGTTCTGGCAATTATCTGTTGGATGATTGCCATTAGGCAAATTCCCAGAACGAAGGTAATTATTGATGCAGCCACGACTGAGAGGGTCAAACTTTGCATTAAAATGGAGCTCATAGTGTATGCCTTTCCCTCGCGATTTCTATAGAATAAACGCGCATCATTTATGCGGAAAGTATTGCGGAATTTTACGGCAGGAAAGCTCTAAAGAAATCCACCGCTTAGGGTGATTTGTGAAATCCTTTTCGTTGGAGCATAAAATCAGCGTTCTAAGGCAAATTCAACTTAAATTGTACCATTTTGGCCTTAAAATGTTTGCTTTTTTTCATATATTTGGCTCGTTTTATGCTTAATTGCGATAAATTTCGCTTGTAAGCAAAAGCCTCTCCAAACGTTTCCGGATTTCATCTTACATTGTCTTCACTTTTACGCGCCTTATGAAGTTAAAGCTGATTTTTATTGTTTCAGCCTATAATCGGCGATAAAAAGTGTCTTTATAACTTAACTACCGTTGAGATAAAGCTTTATAAGCTTTATCTCCTGTCCCGCACATCCTTTCACAAAGAAATTAATCGATTCAAACCTAAAATTAACGGGACACTATACGTTGTTGCTTATCATCGGCTGATTCCGATATGATAGTAGAGTATTTTTTATAATCGGTCAAGAAAAAAACATGGAAATTGATGGTTCTGATGTCCGATTGGCTAAAATTACAAATTTTATAGGGAGTCTATAGTTCAATAGGGCGAATGTTCTTGATTTTCGGTCGCAAAAATTGTACAATTATATCACGAATTGGGGTTTGAACCGGAAATGGGAGGATAAAAGACGCAATTATTTGTCCAGAGCTTGTGTGGATTATAACAGCTTGACCTGCCTGATATTATGTGCGTCCTTAATATTATCAATTCTCCTTTCCCTCGACTTCGCTCTCCACAGTCCTAGGGACCCCTGACGGAGGACGCCTTACGGCGGGGACAGGAATAAAGTGGGGATGGTAATCTTAAAACTATGAGAATTTCCCAGTTGGTTGTGGTGATTTTTTTTGTGGCTGGTCTCTGCCCTTGCAGCACAAGTTTAGCCGGGCAGATTATCGCTTGGGGCTACAATGATAATGGCCAGTGCGATGTGCCGGACGGTAATGATTTTGTGGATATTTCTGCCGGTTTAAGTCATGGTCTGGCCCTTGGGTCGAACGGCCAAATTGTAGCTTGGGGCAGTAATGAGCTTGGCCAATGTAATGTGCCTGACGGTAACAACTTTATAGCTATCTCTGCCGGTTCTTATCACAATCTTGCCTTAAAATCCGATGGTTCTGTCGTAGCATGGGGTGCAAGCAAAGGTGATGTCCTTGATGTGCCTGCCTGTCCAGGGCACAGTCGAGGGTATATAGCCATTTCTGCAGGTGCATATCATAATCTGGCTTTGAAAAACGATGGCTCAATAGTAGCCTGGGGTTCAAATTCAGCCGGTGAGCTTGATGTGCCGGATGGTAACGATTTTGTTGCCATTGCTGCCGGCTGGTCTTTTAGCCTTGCTTTAAGATCTGACGGCTCAATTATTGCCTGGGGCAGTAACGAGACGGGTCAGCTTAATGTTCCCGACGGACACTATATTGCCATCGCTGCGGGCGGCAAACACGGTGTAGCTCTGAGAACTGACAGGTCGGTTGTGAGCTGGGGTGCAATTGAGGCTACGGTGATTCGGCCTCCCAGCCAGGACTTTAAGGCTATTGCTGCAGGAAGCAATCACTGCTTGGCGATGCAATGCAGTGGCTCGGTCGTAGGTTGGGGCTCAGGTGAGTATGGTCAAGTCGATATTCCTAATGATACACGAAACAATTTTATCGCTATTGCAGCCGGAGACAGGTTCAGCGTAGGCATTTATCAAAGTCAGCAACGTATTGAAAACCAGTGGTATGTTTCAATAGATGGTTCACCTTATGGGGATGGCTCTCCAGCCAATCCATGGGATTTTACAACGGCCTTGGGCAGTTCATTAGTTGAACCTGGTCATACAGTCTGGATTGCCGACGGTACTTATCATGGTCCATTTGTCAAGCCTGCAATTCCATCCGGAATCGAAGGTAAACCGATAATATATCGGGCTATGCCCGGTCATAGGGTGACCCTTACCGCAGATAAGATGGAACAGATTGTGCTTAGAAATAACGCTGACTATGTTTGGTTTTGGGGTTTGGAAGTAACAATAGAAGGTGCTGAGGAACTCGGATTGTGGGGTAATGCGGTTAAGCAGGATGAAGGCAGGGGTGCCAAATATATCAATATGATAGTCCATGATTGTCCCAATCGCAGTGGTTTCTATGTGTCCGGCGTCGGTACGGAGTTCTATGGATGCCTGTCCTATCGTAATGGACGCTGGGCCGATGGGCTTGCACATGGCCTATACTGTCAAAATCGCCCGGATGATGTCAATAGTTTGCAGGAAGACCTGCCCTGGATGAATTTCTTCGATTGTATCGCTTTTGACAATTTCGGCTGGGGTATTCACAGCTATGCAGAGTATAGCAATATGGCAAATATGCTTTACGAAGGCGTTGTTGCATACGGCAATGGCGTAGGCAACTTTATAAGTGGCGGCAATGGGCATGATGATAATTTTATCGTTCGCAATAGCTTCACTTATTTTCCCCATAACGAAAGAACAAGTGCTGAGTTTGGATATAGCTCGGCGTTTAACGGCAGTCTTATAATCGAGAATAGTGCATTCATAGGCGGTGAATGTGCCGTTTCGCTACATAATTGGCAGGATTTGATTTTCCAAAACAACACGTGTTACGCTCCAAACGGCTTGCTGATGAGCATAACTACGCCGGAAGCTGAGATTCAATATAACTTGGATAATAATAGATATTATATGGATGGTAGCTACTTAGCGAGCTTAAACGACCTTGATTACCGTACACTTATCCTTTGGCAGCAGGAAACAGGATGGGACTTAGGCAGCATAAATGATATTGGTGAGCCGAAGGATGTCTGGGTGTTTTTCCGCCCGAATAAGTATGAGCCTGACCGCGCTTTTCTGGTTATTTACAACTGGCCGATGACCGAGACGGTTTCGATAGCACTATCGAAGCTTTGGAAAGTGAAAAAATACCAGCAGTACCAATACAAGATTGTCAGCGTGGATGATATATGGGGAGAGCCGATTGCCGAAGGGTCAATAGATGACAAATACATCAAGCTGGATATGACCGGCCCTTATGCTCCGCAGTTTGCCTGTTATCTTGTCACCCGAAGCATTCCTTAAGCATACCTTATTCACTCATCGCCGTGCCGGCGATGGCTAAACACTGTACACCTGGAACAGAACACCAACACAAAGTTCCCAGAAAAAAGATTCCTTGTAAAAACAAATTAGGTATAATATTTGTTAATTGGTGATTGGTAACCGGTTATTGGTAACTGGGTATTGAAATTATTTAACCAGTTCCTAAGGGACCAATTACTATTTAACCATTTACTATATTGTTTGTTAGGAGTAGTTATGTCAGGTCATTCTCACTGGGCGGGAATAAAACATAAAAAGGCCGTTATTGATGCCAAGCGCGGCAAGGTCTGGAGCAAGGTTGCTCGAATGATAATTGTCGCAGCCAAGTCCGGCGGCGACCCGGCTGCGAACTTGTCCCTTCGTTATGCCATCGACAAGGCTAAAGCAGCCAACATGCCAAAAGATACCATTGAAAAGGCGATCAAAAAAGGTACCGGCGAGCTGGAAGGAACTACTTTTGAAGCGATACTCTACGAAGGTTATGGGCCGGGCGGCGTAGCTATAATGGTCGAGGTGCTCACCGACAACCGAAATCGAACAGTGCCGGAAATCAAGAGAATTTTTGAAAAACATGCAGGCTCATTAGGTACGACCGGCTGTGTCAACTGGATGTTCAACAAGAAAGGGCTCATCACGGTCAGCACTGACAAGGCCGGCGAAGATCAGCTTTTAGAGCTTGCTTTATCTGCCGGCGCCGATGATATGGAAAATACAGGCAGTGTTTATGAAATAACCTGCGACCCGGATGCTTATGACGAATTAAAAAAGGCGTTGACAGAAAGAGAAATACCAATAGAGGTGGCTGAGATTTCTATGGTGCCGCAAAATATGGTGCCGATCAATGAAGCAAAAACAGCCAGGAAAATAATTTCCCTGATGGAGGCCCTGGAAGATCACGATGATGTTCAAAACACCTTTTCAAACTTCGACATCCCGGAGGACGTAATGGAGGGCATCTCGTGAAGATGGTAACTGATGATTGGTAATGGCGTAAGCCATGCTGTGCATTACAAGTTACAATTTACCAATTACAAGGAATTAAATACTGATTTTTTCAGAAAGCTCTTTCACCTTTTTGATTGCGAATTGGTATTTCTCTTCGCCGAGTCTGCTGACAATTTCCTTTCTTTCCGGATACATCATCTTAAACTGCTGGCGGAAACTGTCTTCAATCTCGATTGCCTTACTATATTGCTCAATAGCAGTATTTGTTTCGCCTAACTGTTCAGCGATTTGGGCCAGCTTAAAATGCAGCCGGTCTGAGCCGGGGTAAAGCTGTGTCGCCTTGAGGCACCAGTCATAAGCTTCTTGGGTCTGGCCGAGCAGCTCATAGACATCGCTTAGTTTCTCATAGTTTTTGAAATCAGCTTTGTTGCGAGCAATCGCCTGTTTAAAGCAAACTTCGGCATTTTTGAGAAGCCCAGTTTGTTTCTGGCCTGCCTGCACCTGTGGTGACGCAGGCACAGGTGCCTCGCTATATTGTTGCAGGTAAAGCCGACCATTCAGATTCATGGCTGTCGGGTCGAGCTTATCATATTCGCCGGCTTTAGCAAAAAGAGTATGTGCTTGCTGGAACTGTCCGACAGATAGAGCTTTATAAGCCTGCTGAATTATGTTGGCACTCTTGAATACTGGCAACCACGCGTAGTGAACAAAGGCTATCAATATTAAAATGCCTGCCGAAATACAGAATACAGAGGACAGAAGACGGAAAACAGACAACTGAGACTTCTGTCTTCTGACTTCTGTTTTCTGATTTCTGTTTTCTGCAATCATACAGGCTATTATCACCCAAAAGGTTGTATATACTCCCGGCTCGAAAATTGCATAGTCTATAAGATTATTCAAAAGCACACCGAGAATGACGCACCAGAGGATAGCAATAGAAATTTTCGATTTTCGATTGTCCATTTTCGATTTTTCGGATAAAGGAACGCTCAAGAGTAAAAATCCGGCAATGAATGCCAGAACCGGTGCAATATATATGGTTGATATCACAAAGATTTTTAGCTCCAAAGTATCGGCAGGCGTTTCCACCAAAATCAACGGTCTGATAAGCAGCAATGCAGCCGAGATAACAATCAAGTAGATTATGGTTTTCTGTTTTCTGTCCTCTGTCTTCTGTCCTCTGTCTTCTATTATGTGGGTCGGAAAAATCACTCTCCATAGTGGGATCAGAATCATAGCTAAGAACCCGACAAGGCCGATAGGACCAAATTGTGTCAAGATACTCAGCAGAAAATTATGAGGGTCTGCAACGGATTCGAGGGCTTCTGCAGGTTTGTAATGCGAATAGAAATGTTTGAAATTGCCTGGCCCAACGCCGGTAAATAAATGGTCGGCGTACATTTTGGCTGATGCCTGCCAGTACTGCCATCTAACCAACATACCCGTGCCGCCCGGCAGTCGTTTGTACTTCAATCCGTATGAAATGACCAGCCATCCGCATAAGGTGACTAACAGGAAGCATGCAATCAATATAACTTTTTTATGTGATTTGAGCCAGTTACCCAGGTAAAGATATGCAACAAGTAGAGCTGCGGCAAAGAGTAAGCCGATAATTGCGCCTTTACTTTTAGTAAGAATAAGACCGAGGATAATGATGATAAGCGCGGCACCACCGGTGAGAAGATATGGATTCAAATTTTTATTAGCCCCCAGTTTCACTGGGGGTTTTCCATTGTAGTTTTTTATTCTATCAATTAGTAAAATGAAAGCCACAAAGGCTGCCATCAATGCGAAGCATCCGGCGGAGTTTCGTGTTGTGAAAAAGCCGCGAATGCCTCTGGTATATAAACGATGTTCAAAAAGAAAATGCTGGAAGGTACCAGGTTCTATCCCGAGCGGTTCGAGCAGGATCTGCGGAACCTGTTCGTATTGTTCGATAGTTGCCTGGTTTGTGACCAGCAGTTGATAAATGCTCTCACAGGCGGATACTACGCCTAAGGCTCCAATGACACACAACACCAAATTGATTTTCGATGGACTGTCCAGTATTTGAACTAACAGAATCGCCATAAGCAGCGGAGCCAAAAGCATAACTACATTGGTTATAGCTAATCGTTTATCTGCTGCTGCAAAGCTGGCGATTATGGAAGCCGTGCAAAACAAAAGTAGTCCAAATTCAATGCCGCTGCCTCGGTATGAAAATCTCCTGCGGCAGAAAGCCGGCAAAAAGTAGA
>CAZRMQ010000028.1:0-19915 GCA_964601185.1 uncultured Pirellulales bacterium | reverse complement strand
GATGGTACGATGGTCCATTGGAGGATACTCTGGGCAGGCGGGGATTCACAATCTATTGTGTTACATCTGAGGAACGGCTGGTTACAGAAACCAGCCGTTTCCTTTTTATATGAATCATTGGACATAATCCAATCGCTAAATTAAACAATAAAAATGCTGACTCTAATTAATCCAAACAGGATGTCCCCACTTATCGGTCCGATCGGCCTGGATTATATCGCCGCCACTGTCCAGCAGGCCGGTATAGATGTAGAAATTCTCGACCTTGCTTTGTCTGACGAGCCGGCCCGGGCGTTAAAAGACTATTTTTCTGTTCGAGAACCCGAATTAGTAGGGATTTCCTTTCGCAATTCCGACGATTGTTTTTGGCCCAGTGCAGATTGGTTTGTTCCCGGATTAAAAGATACAGTTCAAAATATCCGAAGTGTAACCGATGCTCCAACCGTCATTGGCGGCGTTGGATTTTCAATATTTGCCATGCCAATCTTTGAGTATATTGATGTTGATTTTGGCATACATGGCGATGGCGAGACAGCGATAATCGAGCTTGTTCGCCAGCTAAGGAGCACTCGAAGATTCAATAATGTCCCCGGTCTTATATGGAAAGAAAATAACAAAGTCTATAACAATCCACCGGCCTGGCCGGACTCGATTTCGCTAAGCACAGCCCGCAATTTTATTGATAATCCGGCATATTTCAAAAAAGGTGGACAATGTGGATTGGAAACCAAACGCGGCTGCAACCGTAAATGTATATACTGTGCCGACTCTTTAGCCAAGGGAAACAAACTCAGACTGAGAAATCCATCTGAAGTCGCTGATGAGGTTCAGTCTTTATTGGCCCAGGAAATAGATGTAATACATCTTTGCGACTCAGAGTTCAATGTGCCCCGAAGTCATGCCTTGGCAATCTGCGAGGAATTCAATAGACGTTCGCTTGGTGACAAAATACGCTGGTATGCGTATTTGTCGCCATCGCCTTTCGATGCGGACTTGGCCAAAGCGATGGCCCAGGCTGGATGTGTTGGAATTGACTTTACTGGTGATTCAGGTTGCCAGTCGATGCTGCGAACCTACTGTCAGCGACACAGCAGGGCCGACCTTGCCGCAGCGGTCAAGCTTTGCCGGTCAAATAACATTGCTGTTATGATAGACCTTTTGCTTGGCGGACCCGGCGAAACACCTGAAACTCTACGAGAGACAATTAACTTCATAAAAGCAATTAATCCCGACTGTGTAGGTGCAGCGCTCGGCGTAAGAATTTATCCTCGTACCGCTATGGAAAAAATAGTAATCACAGAGCTCCAAACGGAAAATGAATCCAGCATCCGCCGAAAATATAGTGGACCTATAGATCTGCTCAAACCAACCTTTTACATATCCAGCGCTTTAGGCAGCCGGCCTGCGGAATTAGTAAAGGACCTGATTGACGGGGACAAGAGATTCTTCGAGCCTGCCAGTGAAGCCATGGAGGAAACACCGGAAAAAAGCGATGATGGCTATAACTACAATGAGAACATGCTATTGACCCAGGCGATTGAAAACGGCGCACGAGGAGCCTATTGGCATATCCTGCAGAAACTGCGAAATAGATGACTTGGCAGGGGTGAACTTTAGCCTGTTTTTAGCGCCAATCCCTAATCATACGCTCATTGCCACTGAATACCTGTATGGTTTCCTCAAAAGAAATCTTCTGCACACGGACTTCGCTGGTTCGAGTATCCATTACAATAACGTAAGGAACACCATTATAATTAACTACAGACATCTCATAGGTTGTGGAGCCTCCTATATGGGTCGCACCCGCAACGAAGATGGTTAGTGCAATAATAAGTAAAAATGCCAATACTTTGTACATTCTGTTAAGATTCATTTTGATCCTCCTCACTTAACGGTTGGTCAATTATTTCCTCACTGTTGCTTTATTGTACTAAATTTAAATCAGCTTGTCCATAAACCGGTTCCAACGCAATTACCCGTTTCGGAATGAAGTGAACAAACCAGCCTTTTACGCCTGAAAACACCCTTTTAGCACTGAGTCCCGGATATCGTCAGGAGCTTCGAAAATTGCAGATACAAAAGCAAACGATCAACAAGGCCGTTTTTTGGGGCAATATCCACGGCTATGATCACAAAGACATTATGAGGTATCTGCCTTGGCATTGAAAAAAGGTAATCGCGTGATTTATGCCTTGTTGAAAATCGAGATTTTGGCAAAAGTTATCGGACATTCCAATCGCAGAAAAATCGTTCCCAACTAATAAATCATGGAAACCGGCTTATTAGTATTGATATTGCCGTTGATTAACTGTGTTACGCTTTAAACCTTTAGTGGCACATATATTAGAGAATTGCACATTTCTCGGAGCTATTGGTTCCCATGCCAGGGATGGTTTATAATGTTAATTTGGGCTATTTATCATTGACATTGCATGTCAAAATAAGTTATAATGTTGTATCGCTATGGGGAAATACTTTACCAAATCTATTTTACGCAAAGGCCATAAAGAAGCACTTAGGTTTTTTATATGGCGGTCGGTAGAATTCTTAACACAACGAATTCGGGTGTTGAGGACTTCGTTGCCGTTGCATGGTTCTCTGGAACGCGTATATCAACCGAATAAAAGCAGGCTCTACAACAAGCTTGTTATTCTTTTGATTCTTACAGGTCTGACGGGTATATCAATAGCCCAAAATGCGGATTACCAAAGACAAACACAACAACCTGTGAATAGAAATCGCACCAGTAGTAGATCAGACTATTCTGGTGCTGTGAAGAATCCTTACACCGCTGAAGATTATATGTTGAAGTTGGCAGAAAAACTTTCGCCGGAACAAAGAGATTTATTATTAAAAGGAAGTGGTTTTACAAGAGATATTTCTAAAGAATCTGGAAGTGTTACGGCAGGCCAGAGAGGCGAGGGGACCCTTTTCGATACTCTTTCTACTACAGATGCCGAACCTGCTAAAGAACCTTGGTCTTTGAAAAAGGATTTAGACAAATACAGAGCTTATGCTGTCAAAGAAGGGTCCAGATATCCCGACGAGAATCTTGAAAAATTTTTCCTTAATGCAGGCTTGTTTGTTGAAGATGGAATAAATGTCTTCACCTTGGGGTACGGCTCAGATAGAGGAAAAGTATTTAGACGAAATGATGGTAACAGCCCTTTGTGGCACGCAAAAACAGTGGGTGAACAAGGCAGACAAACCCTCGCCGAATTTACGGATGGAGTTTATTCTATTATAGACCTTATGGCTTTTGACAGTCTGGTTGATATTCAGAAGGATGTTTATAGAGATAATAATCCTGTAGTAAGACCTTTTCTCTTTACAGGAAGGGCAGTAGGAAGTGGCTGGAAAACTTCCGAAAACATAGGTAATACCTTAACCTGGGGTTATTTTGATAATGTTAGCGGCTCAGCAGCAATGTGTGTTGGGGACGTAATCGAGTGCATAAAGCAAGGTGGTCAAGCTGTTACTAATCTGCCAAGAGAGGTTCTCTATGTGACTACGGGTGTGGAAGAAGACACGGATAAAATGCTGGACTGGTTATTGGTTGTTCCCTGGGAATTGGCCAGCAACGCGGTAGAAATGCAGGGTATTGCCAATATGCAGGATTATAAATCTGCCTTTAAGGAAAAAGGTGTAGTAGGCTCTATATTAGAACTAACAGGTTCATCTATTATTATCTACAAATCAATAGATGAGCTTAATGATGATGACGACGACAAACATAAAACTGCAGAATCGCAGGCACCCCAACCCTCTAATGGTGGCGGTAATGGTGGCGGTAATGGTGGCAACGGTGGCGATGCTGGTAATGGGGAAGAGGGTTATTATTGGTATTGGGTTCCGCCGTGGTGGTAATCTGTTACTCATGTAATGACTGATACAATTCTTTAGTTTTATCCATGCATCGTCAGTTTTGAAACGTTAGTCCTGCCTTTCTATCTTACCATTAAAGGCCCTCAGAAGTGCCTTTTGGCAAACGCCCGCTCTCTTGCTGCTGCAAAAACTGTGGGTCATATTTCGACTATCGTTCTTGACTTTCTCGCTTCTATAGAATATAATACGCACCGAATTTGGGGGTGGCTTTAACCTCCAATCAGTGGAACAGTCAATTGAGAAGGCAATTCCGGCCTTGTACATGTGAATGAAAAGCGAGATCTGGCATCAAAACAGGCCTTTCGTAGGAAACTCACGTCTGGAATATCGACCCAGGCCAGTTCCACATTTCAATCCTGATAGAATTGTAATAACCAAAGGAACTCTTCAAAGCAAAAATCAATATGAGCTAGTAAAGGCAATTTGCTCTGTTTATCCTGAAGTCCAAGTTATTGAAAAGCTCGATGTTCCGCATAATCGTATTTTAATAGACAGCTCAGATTCTCTGGTGCAACATTACCAAGGTAAAAAGACATTAGTTTTTGGGATACATAAAAGCGCATTACGTTACAGCAACGAAGATAGGAATACATGCCCGAACTATTGGCACTTTTCGCCCTATGGTTTCTGCCCATACGATTGTCAATATTGCTATCTGGCTGGCACACCCGGTGTAAAGTATTCCCCAACAGTAAAAATCTTTTTGAATCTGCCGGAAATTCTGAATCAGATTGATAAGGTTGCTTCGCAACTAACCGAACCCACAGCCTTCTATTTAGGCAAGCTCCAGGATGGTTTAGCTCTGGATCCTATGACAGGTTATTCCCGGATAATGGTTGAGTTCTTCGCTCGCCAGAAGCAGGCGCGATTAATCTTGCTGACAAAAAGTGCGAATGTCGAAAATATGCTCGACCTTAACCATCAAGGGCATACAATTCTCTCGTGGAGCTTAAACCCACCTGAAATTTGTCGCGCTTTCGAAAAGAATGTCCCTTCATGTGAAGAAAGAATCGCAGCAATACAAAAGTGTCTGGAATCAGGTTATCCCTTGCGTGCTTTAATTATGCCAATCATCCCTGTCATCGGCTGGCAAAATATGTACGCAAATTTTCTAAAGAATTTTTTATTTACAGTGCCACTGGAGCGTATCACACTCGGTCAGATCTGCAGCTATGCCGGCGCGCTGAGGCTTACCGAACGAAAATTAGGCAAAATAAATCCGATCTCAGACCAAATCGAAAAAAGAAAATCAAGGGATGGACGATTTCGGTTTCCCCTCATACTACGGATAGAAATTTATAAGCATCTCATTGATACGATTAGAAGGTTCAAGCCTGAATTGCAAGTTAGCTTATGTATGGAGGAATACCAAACATTCAAAGCTTTAAATATGGAAAGCGCTATCGGCTATTGTAATTGTGTACTCTAATTATTTATTGGTGCAAAGAAAACATATACTTAAACGGGGACCTGAAAATCAGGGAACTGAAAGAAGAGGAAAGGCCTGTAGGCTCCTTAAATGACGTTGAGATTAAGAAATTGCTCAAAGCAGCTGAACCATATCCTTCGGTAAAAATGCGCGTATTGCTGGCATTAGGTACAGGGCTTAGACATGGTGATATTGAAGCATTGAAAATCAGCAACATTGATTTTGAAAGAAACTGCATAGCTACGACGAGCAGGAAAACCAAGAAAAGCATGGCTTCGCGTCCAGTGTCAATTGAAGTTATGGCAGAGCTATCCAGGTTTGTTTAAGCGATGAAAGTTGGACAAGAGAAGTTATTTAGTGCTAATTTCAGTCACAGGAAATGGCGTAAGATTTGTAATAATGCCGGTTTAGCTGATTTGAAATTTCATGATCTTTGAAAGACATTCGGTTCTTTGCTTGCTCAAAATGGGGTTTCGACGGCTGTGACACAAAGATTACCGGAGCATTCTTCTCCGAATCTGACAAACAAGGTATATACGAATGTTGATCCTGTCTTGCGTCGTGCGGTAGAGCAATTGCCTGTTGGTAAATGGTTATACTAATCGATTTAAAGAATTACTATGGGTTGTCCTAAAAAGGGCTATTCCATTTGTTTTCACTATTTTTCAACCATTGGGGATTGGGATTTCGTATTTTTGATAACCTTCCTGTTCAAAGGCCTTTTTTGAAAGAAATTGGTCCCTTGAGTTCAAATTGTTTCTTAGTATACTAAAGAAGCTAAACCTGACAAAAATCTAACAATTTGCTAACAATACACTAATGTAAATAAGGTATAAAAAGTCTATGGTAAAAGAAAATATTCTGATTGTAGATGATGAGGAAGATGTGCTTGAGCTGGTCCGGTATAACCTCGACAAGAACGGCTACAGAATTGAGACAGCAACCACTGGTGAGGATGCTTTGACAAAAGCAAGGGCCAAATTACCCGACCTAATGATTCTGGACTTGATGCTTCCTGGTATCGATGGTCTTGAGGTCTGTAAAAAACTGAAAAGCGATACCAAAACGCAGAATATCCCCATCATAATGCTCTCTGCCAAGGGGGAAGAGGCCGATATTGTCACTGGTCTGGAATTGGGAGCTGATGATTATGTGGCCAAGCCATTCAGTCCGAAAGTTCTTGTAGCCAGAGTACGGCGGATTCTACACAGGGCCATAGCTCGTGATTTGGAAAAGGCACCGGTGAAAATTCACGAGTTAACTATAGACCCGGCCCGCCGTCAGGTTCTGATCAAAAATAAATTGGTGGATTTAACTTTTACTGAATTTAACATCCTTTACACATTAGCTAAAAGACCAGGTTTGGTTTTCACGCGATACCAGGTTGTTGATGCATTACACGGTGATGACTACCTTGTTACAGACAGGGCTGTTGATGTTCAGATAGTTGGACTTCGAAAAAAATTGGGTCCTTGCAGCAAATATATTGAAACTGTTCGCGGTGTTGGATATCGCTTTAAGGATTAATCAATGTTTAAAAAGCGGTTACTATGGCAACTTTATCCGTCCTTCCTGCTGATTATTGTTATTTCAGTAGTTGGTGTAGCTTGGTATGGGTCACAGTCTTTACGTAAATTTCACCTTAATCAGGTTGCCGAGGATCTCAAATCCCGGGCACATTTGGTCGAAAAACAGATATCAACTAACTTGGTAGATCATAATTTTAAAGAAATCGATTATTTATGCAAACAAATCAGAGAGGCAAGCTCCACACGAATTACAGTGATTTTGCCTAATGGCGAAGTAATAGCGGATTCTGATGAAATACCTGGCCGCATGAAAAATCATGCCGATAGACCGGAATTCCAGGATGCCCTGAAGCAAGGTTCGGGTAACTCGCTTCGGTTTAGTGAAACTCTTGGCAAAAGAATGATGTACGTGGCAATCCCGATAAAGCAAGATGATAAAGTCCTGGCTGTTGTCAGAACATCTGTACCCGTTACCGCGATTGATGAAACACTTAGAAATATTTATAAAAAACTTTTCTGGGCAGGTGTAATTATCGCTGTTTGTACGGCAGCGATAAGTCTGGCTATATCCAAGAAAATAAGCCGGCCCGTGGAACAGATGACCAATGTGACCAAAGATTTCGCTTCAGGCAAGCTTGATCTGAGGTTATCCATGCCAAATACAGCTGAGCTGGCTGAACTGGCGAAAGCCTTAAATGAAATGGCCCGTCAGCTTAATGCAAAGATTGATACAATCACCGAAGAAAGAAGCCAGATACAAGCAATTCTTTCAAGTATGATTGAGGGAGTTCTGGCAGTTGATTCCTCCGGGCACATTGTCAGCATTAACAAAGCGGCAGCAGAGTTGCTTGGTATCGATGCAACCAGCTCACATGGGCGAAGTGTTGAAGAGGTTGTCCGCAATCCCCAGTTCCAGCAGTATGTAAAAAACACTCTCGAAAATAAACAATCCACTGAAACCGATTGTTCCGTATTGAATGACGGCGGACGTTTCCTGCAACTGTATGGTTCCAGCCTGACCGACAACAAAGGCAACAGGAGTGGTGCTGTGCTGGTATTGCACGATATTACCCGAACTCGTCGGCTGGAAGAAGTAAGACGTGACTTTGTCGCAAACGTATCTCATGAGCTTAAAACCCCCGTCACCTCTATCAAAGGGTTTGTGGAAACACTATTAGATGGCGCTGTGAATGATCCGGAGCAAGCTCAACGTTTTTTGAAAATCATCGCCAAACATTCTGACCGTCTCAATGCCATAATCGAAGACCTTTTAAGTCTTTCAGGATTAGAGGAAGACAGCGAAAAAAGAAGGCTCTCTTTTGAAAAAACAAGCATAAGGCCGACTCTCGTTTCAGCTATTGAACTTTCTAAAGTTAAAGCAGAAGAAAAGCATATAACAATCGAACTGCTTTGTGACAAGGAGATAACAGCAAAAATAAATTCTGCTCTTATAGAACAGGCGGTGCTTAATCTTATTGACAATGCAATTAAATACAGCCAGGACAACAGCAAAATACAGGTTAATGCTCTGAGAGTAGGAAATGAGGTTCTTATCACGGTATCCGACCAGGGTTGCGGAATAGAGAAAGATCACCTCGAGCGTATATTTGAGCGTTTCTATGTTGTTGACAAAGGCCGCAGCCGTAAACTCGGGGGTACGGGGTTAGGCCTATCGATAGTAAAACATATCGCCCAAGTTCATGGAGGTCATGTAGAAGTACAAAGTACTATCGGTAAAGGAAGTACATTCGAGATTTACCTGCCAGCCAGTTAGATTTATTAGTGGCAACTACATATAATACACATCGCAAACTTACATTTTCTTTCATCCACTAACAAATATCTCTCGCCTAACAAAAGTTTAACACCGCTTTTACTTTCTTCTAACATTGGCAATGTATATCTCTTTATGAAAATAAAGATTGTCAGTTGTGTTTCTTTGGGAGTATCAAAATGCACGAGTTAAGTTTTAACGTTTTATGCCTGATAGGAACAATATACTTATTTTGGCGTATCACCACTTTTTTGAAAATTCTGCTGCAATCGCTCCGAAAGTCAAAAGGTTCGGCAAATAAATCAACGGAAGATAAAATCTCAGAATTATGTCACTGCAACTTCACTGTTTTCAGCGATTCTGAGTAAGGCAATTTTTTCACCATAAACAGAATTCTAACACTGCTCTTATACCCGCCTAACGTTTTTGAGATACCTTTTCAGTAAAGAAGTTCTTCGGGACAGGCCCGAAGAATGGAATTAGTGATATTATTTTTATGGAGGTACAAAATGAGAAAGGTTATTGTGTTAGCAGTGTGTTTGTTCTTTCTGGTTTTAGGAGGAGGTGCAAAGGCTGACGAACTAACAGAGCTGAAACAACAAGTCAACTTGTTACAGCAAAAAATAGAGCAACTTGAGGCAAAGCAAAATCAGCAAAGCGAACTAATGAAAAAAGAGATTACTAAGGTGGTTGAGGAAAAGCAAATTGAGGCTTTGCCTGACAGTATTAAATGGGTTGAAAATGTGAAGATCAACGGAGATTTGAGATATCGCCACGAGTCAATCGATTCCGAAAGCAGTGGCAGATGGGGCAAAGGCAGGCATCGACATCGAATTCGCGCAAGATTAGGTCTTGAGGGCAAAATCAACGACGAATGGGATGTGGGATTTAGAATTGCCAGTGGTTCTTCCGATCCTTCCTCAACCAATCAAACTCTGGATAGTGGTTTTTCCAGCAAGGACCTTTGGCTTGATCTTGCTTACTTTAACTGGCATCCGGCAACAATAGACAGATTGAATCTGTACGGTGGAAAGATGAAGAATCCTTTTTACAAAGTCGGTAAAAATCAGCTCATCTGGGACGGTGACCTTAATCCCGAAGGTATTGCCGCCGAATACGTAATGCCACTCGGCGAACATAATAAATTATACATCAATGGCGGTGGTTTCTGGGCGGAGGAAAGCGGCAGCGGCGTCGACCAGTCGCTCTGGGGTGTTCAGACCTACCTAAAACACAGCTTTGAGAATGAGGATTATCTCATCGCTGGGGCAAGCTACTTTGATTACGGCAATACCAAAGGCCAGGCCACAATCTACGATTCAACCGACAGCTATGGCAATTCGGTTGATTCTTCGGGTCTATATGTTAATGACTACGATATCGTTGAAGGTTTCGCAGAATACGGTTTCAAAGTTGCTGATATACCAATGGCAGTTTTTGGCAGTTATGTCCAGAATGCAGCCGCAACTACCTCGGAAGATACCGGCTGGCTTATCGGCTGCAAGTTTAACAAGGCCAAAAAGCCGGGTTCCTGGGAGCTCAGTTACAACTACCGAGATTTGGAGGCAGATGCAGTAATAGGGGTATTCAGTGATTCAGACTTTATTGGCGGCGGTACGAATGGCAAAGGCCATCAGTTAGGCCTGAAATATCAGCTGGCAAAAAATCTCCAGGGGGGTCTGACGTATTTCCTCAACCAAAGAGGCAGCAACAATGACGACTACAGAAGACTCCAGGCAGACCTGAATTTAAAGTTCTAACAATATTTACAAAATTCTAACCTGGTTTTAACAAAAATCTAATAATTGAATCGTAAGATTCAAGAGAGCGAAAAAAGGAGATTTTGAAATGAAAAGAATTATTGTATGCGGCCTGATTATGCTGGGCCTGGTATTGGCCTCCGAGATGATAGCTGCCGAAAAACAAGCACTGCAAATAGATGGTTCGACAACCGTCGGCCCGATTGCAGATGCCTTTGCAGAGGCTTTCATGAGTAATTACCCTGATTTAGAGATCACTGTCAAAAAGACAGGAAGCGGTGACGGTGCAGCGGCTTTGGTAGATGGGCGGTGTGACATTGCCATTATGAGCCGCTTTATGAAAGAAAAAGAATTCAAAAAAGCTGTAGAAAACGGGATATTTCCTGTGGCCCACGTAGTAGCGATGGATGGTGTTTGTGCTGTCGTTCACCCTTCCAACCCTGTTACGCAGCTAAGCACCTCTCGGATTCGTGATATCTACAAGGGCAAAATTACAAATTGGAAAGAAGTTGGCGGGCCGGATTCACCTATCGTGGTAATCAGCCGTGACACCTCGTCGGGCACTTACGAGACCTTTCACGGTCTTGTTATGAACAAAGAGGAGATGGGGTCAAAAGTCGAATATGTAAATTCCAATCCACAAGCGCATGCCAGAGTAAAGACTACTGTTGGAGCTATCGGATATGTTGGAATCGGTTTTCTTGATGCTAATGTCAAAGCCCTGAAGATTAACGGGATTTTGCCCTCCAGGCAGACTATTACGACAGGTCAATATCCAGTTGCCAGACCGTTGTTTATGTTCACAAACGGCTATCCCAAACTTGGCAGCATGACATATAAATTTTGCACCTTTTACCTGACTGAAACCGGTCAGGAGATCATTGAAGCTAAGGGATTTGTACCGGTGACAAATTATTGAAAACATGATTACCGACAGTACTATTCAAGGCCAGCAGCTAAGGCCAGCGGCTGATAAAAATCAGTCGCTGGTCCTTACGCCTTTACAGGACATGAAGGGGTTTTTACTTCACCACATAGGGCGTATGCTGCTTTTTCTGATAACCTGCAGCTCCGTTGTTCTGGTATTACTCATTTTCTTTTTTGTTATTCGCCAAGCTCTGCCTTTCTTTACAAAATTCAGCTTAATTGAATTTCTGACAACAAAATCGTGGTATCCCGAAGCCGCTACACCTAAATTCGGTGCTCTATCTCTGATAGTTGGTTCTTTATACGTAACCATATCGGCCCTTGTATTTGCCGTGCCGACCGGAATTCTGGCTGCTATCTTTTTGAGCGATATCGTCTCGTTAAAAATCAGGGATTTTGTAAAACCGGTCATCGAAATTCTGGCGGCCATTCCATCGGTGGCTTACGGGTTCTTTGCTGTTCTTGTTTTAGCTCCCTGGATGCAAAACAAATGGGGCTTTACAACCGGTACTAATGCCTTAAATGCTTCGATTATTCTTTCAATAATGGCCCTACCGACCATCATCAGCGTAGCTGAAGATTCAATATCAGCGGTTGGAAGAGAACTCCGAGAAGCATCTTATGGTTTGGGCGCAACAAGGTTTGAAACAATATTCAAGGTAGTTATGCCCGCAGCTCACAGTGGAATCATTGCCGCGATTGTGTTAGGAATGATGCGGGCTATCGGTGAAACAATGGTAGTTTGGATGGCATCGGGCAACGCCAACCAGATACCTTCTCCCTGGTGGGATTTGTCTCAATCTGTTCGTACAATGACGGCGACCATAGCCGGCGATATGGGCGAAACGCCCAAAGACTCGCCCCATTACTGGTCTCTTTTTGCTATAGGTGTTGTGCTTTTGGCGATGACTTTTTTACTTAATATCATCAGTGAATATTTCCTTGCTTCAGCTAAGAAAAAAACGGGGAAATCTTAAACTATGCGTCCGATTATTCGCCAAATAACTGATAAAGCGTTCACCTTCCTGACAGGGACAAGCGTTGTGCTGCTTACATTTGTGCTGCTGATTGTTCTTGGTCCTATGGTCTGGCGTGGCGCAAAGGCTGTTATATTCAAAGATACGGTCGAATTTCGCAAAATGCAGCTTGACCTTTATAACAGGGGTAATCCTGCGAGCCTGAAGATTCAAAATACCGAGGCCGAGAGTTTTCGCAAAATTGTATATGAAACAATAGATACATTTAAACATGGCATCGATACCGAAGAATTGATAGACAGAACAAAACAGATTTATCGTCAATTTGGTAAGGAGCTGCGATATAAAGGAATAACCGGCGAGGAATACCAGAAAATTCGTTCACTTGCAAGAGAGTTGAGAGACAAACTACAGGCAGCTTTTGAAAGTAATGATAAAAAAATAATAAAAGAAAACGTAGACTATGTTCTGCAATACCGCTTGTATAAAGATTTGGCTGATACTGCTGCCGCTGAGTTTTTTACGCTGGCTGAAGATTTCCTCAAGTCCATTGAGAATATCGATCTGAATAAACGTCAGCAATATGCCGGCTCTTTGGAGCAAGTTGAAGAGATTGTTTTTCGTCTTTTAGGCCCCAAGCCGAGCGAACCTCTGCCGGCTTTAACTATGGACCGATATGGAGCAACTCGCTGGGACCTGGCTCAAAAACTTTTAGATAAACTGTTGTGGTCTAAACAATGGATACAGAAAGAAGCAGGGCAGCCATTAGTTAAAATTCGCGTTTCAAGAGCCGAGGAGTTTGCAGGCACAAAATTAGAACCTCTTTTCAGTTATGTTCAGAACAACCTCGATAAAATGCTTTTACCAGGACCGAGATTTTACTGGCAGTATTTCATCGATGACAGTACACCCGGGCATTATTTTGGTGGTGTTGGGCCTGAGATTTTAGGTACATTACTGCTGACGCTTTTAGCTATGCTGTTTGTGTTTCCTTTGGGAGTAATTTCCGCAGCCTACTTGGTGGAATGTGCCTCAGATAATATTGCTGTCAGGATTATTCGTATGTGTATAAACACGCTTGCTGGTGTTCCGAGCATAGTTTTTGGACTTTTTGGCCTGGCGTTCTTCGTTCTGTTTTTCATCCCGCTTTTCGGCGGGCCGTCCAAACCCTGCATTTTGGCATCTTCTCTGACCTTGGCGGTATTGACTCTGCCGGTGATGATACGGGCCAGCGAGGAAGCGATTCGTTCAGTCCCGCAGAGCTACAAGGAAGCCTCTTTAGGACTTGGAGCAAGCAGATTCAGGACATTCGTGAAGGTAACTTTGCCTGTTGCACTACCGGGAATCCTAACGGGAGTAATATTAAGCCTCAGCAGGGTTGCTGGTGAAACAGCCCCTATTCTTTTTACCGGGGCTGTTGCACTTGGGCCTTTACCAAAATCACTGTTTGACCCGACCAGAACATTGTCCTATGGCAGTTATGATATTGCTGTTGGTGACAGACTTGCAATGATGGTGCCTCATAATCAGTATGGTATGGTTGTAACTCTTGTTTTCCTTATACTTTGTCTTAACACTATAGCAATTGTTCTGCGGGCAAGAGTATTTAGAAAGCTAAGAGGAAATTAAATCGGTAAAGGGATTTAATTATAATGCAAAAAGCCAAAGATAATGTGCCGATATCCGCTTTAGAAAAGAAAACTAATACCGACCAAATCAAATCCGTCGTAAGTTTGAGTCAGAAAGCAAACTCTGCAATTAAACAGAAAGAGCTGGACTGTAAATGTGCCGTAATAAAAGCCGAGAACTTCAGCTTTTATTATGGTTCCACTGTAGGTGTTAAAGATATTTCCATGGAAATTTACCCTTGTAGTGTAACCGCCATAATCGGCCCAAGCGGCTGTGGTAAGAGTACCTTCCTGCGAAGTATCAACAGGATTAACGACCTTATCTCCAATACGCTTGTCCGGGGCAAATTGCTGGTAAATGGATATAACGTGTATGATAAAAACACCAACCTGGTTAACCTCAGGCAGCAGGTTGGCATGGTGTTTCAAAAAGCAAATCCTTTTCCCAAAAGCATATTTGATAATGTTGCCTACGGACCGAAATTGCAGGGAGTAAAGAATCGTTCCCAACTACAGCAAATTGTAGAAGACAGTCTCAAGGCCGCCGCACTATGGGATGAGGTGAAGGATGATTTGAAGAAGTCGGCTTTAGCTTTTTCCGGCGGTCAACAGCAACGCCTGTGTATTGCCCGCGCTTTAGCTACCAGGCCTAATGTCATTTTGATGGATGAACCCTGTTCGGCTCTGGACCCGATAGCCACAGGCAAAATAGAAGATCTGATAGATAAGCTTCAAAACGATTATACAATCGTTATTGTAACCCACAATATGCAGCAGGCTGCAAGAGTCAGTGAAAGAACAGCTTTTTTCTGCTTAGGCGAACTGATAGAATACGACCGGACAGTTAAGATATTCCGCAATCCAAGCAAAAAACAAACTGAAGATTATGTCACTGGAAGATTTGGTTGAAATTACAATAAAAATAACTTTTCGGAGTTAGGTTATGGCTAAACACTTACAAAGAGAAATCGAAAATCTGAAAAAGAAATTACTGGCCTTGGGAGCGACGGTGGAAACTTCTGTAAGAGACGCCACATTGTCCATCGAGAAACGAGATGCTGAACTGGCTCAAAAAATAATAGACAATGATATTGACATTGATAACACAGAAATTGAGATAGAGGAAGACTGCCTGAAAATCCTTGCATTACATCAGCCGGTAGCAATTGATCTGCGTTTTATCGTTGCTGTTCTGAAGATAAATAGTGATCTTGAGCGCATCGGAGATTTAGCCGTAAATATTGCTGAAAGAGCAGTTTTTCTTGCAGGTCAACCCAGGATCAATATTTCAATCGATCTTGTTGATATGGCCTATAATGCCCAGTCGATGTTAAAAAAAAGCCTGGATGCGCTGATTAATCATGATGCTGAGCTTGCTCATAAGGTCTGTGCAAGTGATGATATGGTTGATCAGATGAATAGCCAGATGTACTTAAAAGTCCAGGAGGCCATTCTGAAAAATCCGAAACAAATATCAGCTTTAATACACTTACTTTCGGCCTCTCGCCATTTGGAACGAATAGCCGACCATACCACCAATATTGCAGAAGATGTGATTTACATGATTGAAGGCCAAATCGTACGGCACAGGACAGAGGAGTATAATTGAGTCTGGATTTGAATTGTTATTTACTTACTAAAGCTGAATCATGATTTCATAAAAGGCCAGTTGTTACTCCTTGTTAGTATAATCTGCAAGCTAACTTTCGGAATAGTAATCCTTACTTTTCCACTCGGTTTCTTTGTCTCCAGTTTGTCTCCAAATGGGCTTATTCTTGCGAATTATAAAGCCACTAAACCTCAAATTCCTGGCTGAAAATGCATTTGAAAATTTTTTTACATAAAAATAGGATTATATATCTGACGTCCCTGAACTCTTTCAAAGGTATTCCGTCTAAAGCCGGATTTACAACATTGCCTTTGAGTATATCGGCAATTCAGGGGTTATTCGGATAGGCCCTTAATTTAACGCCTGATGCTTTGCCTGAGGGCTAAAACAAGGCTCAAAATTTATTCTGATATGGGTCAAAAGGATTTTGAGGCCATTAAAAAGGCCGTTTATGTACATTCTTGCCACTTTTTTTGTCAACAAGGCATGTCATCTTGACGATTTCTATAAGATATGAACAACGTCACAAATAGATACACTCCTGCCGGGGTGCGAAGTTGACTGAATATGACAAGAAAAGATTTTACCGTAATGGTGCATTCAGCTTGCTCGAGTTGGTGATTGTCATTGCAATCATGGCTGTCTTGGCGGCAATTGCCATCCCTCGTATGAGCCGAGGTTCGCGTGGCGCCGATGAGGCAGCCCTCGAAGGAGACCTGGCGGTGCTTCGCAATGCCATAGAGGTCTTCGCCGCAGAGCACAGTAATACTTATCCATTAGTGTCCAATATCGTCAAGCAGCTTACACAGTACACCGATGCCTTTGGTCATGCGCAGGCCACCAGGGATAAAACACATATTTACGGCCCGTATGTGTTGAAGGTTCCGCCTTTGCCGATCGGACCAAGGAAGGGTTGCACAGGTATAGCAGCAGCGGACGCAAAGGATGTAGGCTGGATCTACGATGAAAAAACAGGCCATATCCGGGCAAACACGACTACACAAATAATAGAGGTGACAGGAAGGCTGTTTCGCGACTTGTGATCGCTCGTGTGGCTTATCATCAATTGGGGCCGGTCAGACGGCTAAACGTCGCAGGCTTTCGTGACCCGGCCTTCATTAGAGTTACAATTTACACGCCTCACCCAACCTTCCGCCTGAGTTTATCACATACCTTACCAGAATAGCTGCAAAATCACGGGGCATCATTGCTCATTTTTTGTCACGTAAAATCTGATTGTATTTGTTGGCCTTAAGTAGTAACATTTTTATACGCCTCTGGCGTAGTTTGAGATTATTTGCGGTAAACAAATTTTGGAAACAGAGAATGGCGGAGAAATTGCAATAAACTCTAAACATTCATTATTAAAAATGCTGGTTGGATTTATAGGGCTTGCCCGCCCTGCAAATGGAAGTGGAAAAGATATAGCATAAAGTAATATAAAAGGATGATTAGATGCTTGAACATATTGAGGAATTGAAGAAAAACCTTGACCAAGTTATAGGAAACACTGAGATCCTAAACTTAGCCAAGTCCGTCGAAGGGTTAGAGATCGCGATTTCAAATGCCAACCTTTTGGTTAATGCGCTCATTTCTTTTTACAAAGGAGAGAAAGCTGACTATTTTCCTAGATATATTACTGAGCAAATTGGCAATTGTGTTAAAGACGCAAATGCACAGATAAAAGCTCTATTAGCAAAAGACCAATCCCAGAGCAAATCACTTCAACAAAATTTAGACAAACTTTATGCAATTTGCTTGCAGAGCGGAATTGTGAGTTTTGGATTCAGAGCGAAAGAATTGATTCAAATTCTTGATAATGCCAAAAGAGATGTTCAGAACTTAGGGAAAAAGGTAATCGAATTAAGCAATGAGATTGACAAGAAGACTCAGGAATTTCAAAAGAATGTGAATGAAAAGAAGGCCACACTTGATTCTAACGTTAATGTTAGTAAGGAATTAAAAGATAAAATAACTCAGACTGAGCAGTCTACCAAGGAGAAACATAAAGGCGTTGTAAAGTTGTTAGATACTGCAAATCAAGTTTTGGCAGAGATAAAGAAAACCCAACAAGAGAGTGCTGCCACCCAAAACGCGATCGATGCAGAAAACAAGAATGCTCAGAACCTTATAAGCCAGATACAGGCTAAACTGGACAATGCTAATCAAACGGCATCTCAGATAACCGCTAAAAACAACACTGCAAATGAGACATTAGCTGCGATTAATGAACGAAAGAAGGCAGCAGATGAATTCTACACAACAGTAGAGAACTATAAGAAAGAGATGCTGGACTCCATTAAAAGTGCAAAGGCTGACTATTCCGAGTTAAAACAAACATGTGATAATAAAATCTCAGAGTATTCAACAAAAACGGACGAAATTATTAAGCAAAATATTTCCTACCAAGAACAAATACAGGAGTTACTTACTAAGGCGGTTAGTGGTGGCCTATTTAGAGTGTTTAGCCAGCGACAAGAGTTTCTTTCCAAGGGGACAAGATTTTGGAGGTGGGCTGTGGTTGTGACTTCAGTGCTACTTGCTGGGGGGATTTTATTAGTTGCGTGGATTTGCGAAGCAAAACCGGACATAATCTTTTTCGTTCGTCTGGCTATTATGATACCTTTAGCTTTTCTGATGTTCTTTTCTGCCACCCAATATAAGAAGGAACGACAAGCCGAAGAAGAATATGCTTTCAAATCAGCAATAAGCTTGAGTATTGAACCTTATCGAGACCTATTAGTCCGAATGCGAAAAGAAGATCAAGTGGAAGCCGATTTTGTAAAGAAATTGATGGAAGATGTTTTTGATAATCCTGTGATGAGATTATTTAACATAGAAGAGGAAGAAGAGAAAATCGTCAAGATGATTCTCAATTTTCTCAAAAAATTACCAAAAGGGAAATCGAGCGCGATAATTGAACAGGTTTCAAAAAAAATCTTAGAATGAATCATAATCTATAAACCTCCAATTTGACGCTAAACAATTACTACTAATTTATGTTTCATATGCCGTTGGTTACTGAAAGTAAGTCACGTTTTTAGAGGAATAAGAATGGCAAATGAATTAATACCCACAACGAAAATAGCTGTTTTTAGGAAGAAAGAAATCAGAAAAACCATTCACAATAACGAATGGTGGTTCTCGATAACGGATGTTGTTGCTGCGCTAACGGACAGCACTGATACAAAGCAATATATCAAGAAAATGAGACAACGCGATCCTGAATTGAGTTCCTACTGGGGTACAATTTGTACCCCCCTTGAGTTGACAGCACCGGATGGCAAGATACGCAAGACAAATTGCGCAAATACCGAAGGCATTTTTCGTATAATTCAGTCGATTCCATCGCCCAAGGCGGAGCCTTTTAAGCTTTGGCTGGCTAAAGTTGGCTATGAACGGGTGCAGGAAATCGAAGACCCTGAAATTGCGACTAAACGCACAAGGGCTTTATATAAAGCCAAAGGATATAGCGATGACTGGATTGAAAAACGTATGCGTGGTATCGCGATCCGCGAAGAGCTTACCGATGAATGGAAAAATCATGGTGTCAAAGAAGAAAAGGAATACGAAATTTTAACAGCCGAGATATCCAAGGCGGCCTTCGGCCTTACTCCCAGCCAATACAAAAAACTTAAAGGATTGAAACGGGAAAACTTGCGTGACCACATGACTGATTTGGAACTTATTTTCTCCATGCTCGGCGAGGCTTCAACAACGCAGATTACAAAGGTTGAGCGCCCGGATGGTTTTGATGAAAACAAGAGCGTCGCGCGGCGAGGCGGAAATGTCGCCGGCATAGCGCGCAAAAAACTCGAACAGGAAACCCGACATAAGGTGATTAGCAGGGAAAACTATCTT
This sequence comes from uncultured Pirellulales bacterium, assembly GCA_964601185.1. Lineage (GTDB taxonomy): Bacteria > Planctomycetota > Phycisphaerae > Sedimentisphaerales > Anaerobacaceae > CAZRMQ01. The sequence goes on along the minus strand of CAZRMQ010000028.1, from coordinate 536 downwards.
CAAAAACCACAGAGCAAGAAACTTAAAGGTAATAAATAATAATCTGCAAGGATAGCTTTTTGGAAGCTGCCATCCCAAAGTCACAAAAACAATTTCCGCCCTCTGTGGTCTTTCGACAAAGCTCACGACCTGCGGCTGGCCAATCTGGCTACGGCTTGGCTTTCTCCAAGACGAGTAAAATAAAACAGAAGACAGAGGGCAGAAGACGGATGACGGAGGACAGGAAAGTATCCCTTCGACTGGCGCTCAGGACAGGCAAGAATCCCTTCGACAAGCTCAGGGCAGGCGAGGATCGAGAAAAGATTTTACTTGAAAATTAACACTTAATATTGTATAATGTGATATCGTATAGCGCATTGCGTATTTCGTGTAGCATGTCACGGTTAGCGGATATTAAAAACAGATGACAGAGGACGGCTTTTCCTTCATAGCTTTAGCGAAGAAGGAAGGACAGAGGACGGTAAAATCAGATTATATTGGGATATGGAAATGGTGCGAGGTTTCGCACCCTACGTTCTACAACTGTCGAGAATCCT
>CAZRMQ010000027.1:0-19989 GCA_964601185.1 uncultured Pirellulales bacterium | reverse complement strand
TTTTGTTTGCTTTTGGTGCTGGCTAAAACGGTCTCGATAAACAGCATACCTCGCAGACCATCATCAACGCTTGGAAAGTCCAGTGCTAGTGGATCCGGTTTTGTCCTTGTCAATCTTGCACGCACGGTATCAGCAAAATTGCAGTAATTGTTAGCAAAGGCCTCGAAGAAAGCCTCAGGATGCCCGAACGGCAGACGCGTGGCTCGGCCTGCCGCGGGACTTTTCGCCCCAACATAATTATTCCCGCGTCGCCATACCTGGACAGGCCCATCCGGTTCTTTGACATAAAGATAATTGGGATGCTCTTGATGCCATTCCAAACTTCTCTGGTCTCCGTAAACCCAGATGGCTAGATTGTTCTCTTCGCCGATAGAAACCTGGCTGGCATGTAGAATACCTCTGGCACCGTTGTTGAAACGCAAGAGGACGTTGCCATCGTCGTCGAGCTTCCGGCCTTTGACAAAAATCGTCAGGTCCGCACAGAGATGAGTAATTTTCAGCCCTGTGATGTATTCGGAGAGGTTCTCAGCGTGTGTACCGATATCACCCATGCATCCGGCGCCGCCCGATTGCTTTGGGTCGGTTCGCCAGGCCGCCTGCATACTGCCGGTTTTCTCCACAGCCGTGGCCAGCCAGCCCTGTGGATACTGCACTATGATTTTGCGAATCTTACCTAATTCGCCGCCTCGTGCCAAATCACGAGCTAATTTGACCATTGGGTAGCCGGTGTAGTTGTGCATCAATCCGAACACTCTGCGGGACTTTTTGACAATTTGTTTTAGCTCCTTCGCTTCTTTGACATTGAAGGTCATCGGTTTTTCACACATAACATGAAAGCCGGCTTTGAGAAAATCGCGGGCGATTGGAAAGTGCCAATTGTTCGGTGTGGTAATCGAGACAAAATCTATTCTCTCGCCCTCCGGCAATTTAAGCTCTCGCTCGATCATTTGCTCGTAGTTGCCGTATACCCGCTTGGAATCGAGCAGAAGCTCGTGGCCCATTTGCCTTGATTTGCGTGGATTAATATCGAACGCCCCGGCTGCCAGCTCGATACCCCCATCCATGCGAGCGGCCTTACGGTGCACTTCGCCGATGAACGCCCCCGGCCCTCCGCCAACCATCCCCATCTTCAACTTCCTGTTGAGCAACATGGTTTCTCCTTTCAAAGTTTGAGTTGACAACTATCCGGCAAATGACAACAATGCGACTCAATGTAAGGTGTAAATCCACCAATGTCAACCCCGTTAGAAATTTTATAGAGGGGAATAAAGCTGAAAAAGGGGAGATTTCTAACGGGGTCAATCTTTTGTTAAATTTTAGATGGGAAGGGAACATTGAAAATATATTTAGCCCCGCAATTCATTGCGGGGTTTCGTCTCACAGTTTTTTGGGGAATTGAGAGTTTTTAGAGCAGAGGACAAAAAATGGCTAAATTGAGTGCATTTGCTGATGAGGTAACAACTGACTTTCTGGAGCAGGTCAAATTCCTCGCTAAAGAGAAGGTGGGCTATATTGAACCACGCTTTATCAACAAAAATAATATTATGGACCTAAGCCGGAACGAGTTGAATGAAGCAAAAAAGATGATACAGGACCATGGTCTGAAGGTAAGCGCGATCGGCTCGCCCATCGGCAAAGTAAGGCTTGATGAACCTTTCCAGCCACACTTGGACAGATTCAAGCACGCTGTTGAATTGGCTCAGTTTTTTGAGACGCCGTATATACGAATGTTCAGCTATTACGCTCCCAAAGGCAAAAATATCAACGACTGCCGCGACCAGGTAATGGAGCGTATGGCTGCCAAAGTTCAAATAATAGAAAATACAAATGTTGTCATGGTCCACGAAAACGAAACTGATATCTACGGACATAGCGCCGAGAACTGTGTGGACCTTGCCAAAACAATCAATTCGCCCAAGCTTCGTTTAGTGTATGACCCGGGCAATTTTGTCTGGGGACAGAAGATCACAAATAATGTCGAAAGCTGCTGGACGCTGATGAAGCCTTACGTTGTGCATATACACATTAAAGACTGGAAGCTTGGCTCAAAAGACATCGGCAGCATACCGGGCGAGGGTGACGGACAGATAAAAGAGCTGCTCGCCGAGCTGGCGGCTATGAATTATGACGGCTGCCTTACAATGGAGCCGCATCTGAAAACCGGCGGTCAGTTTGGTGGTGACACCGGGCCTGAGCTTTTTTCGCGGGCGATTGAAGCTGTGAGGAACCTCTCGGATGAGGTTGGTTTAAAATGCAAGTAATCTTATTAAAACCCCCAAATAAATTTGGGGGCTAAATATTTAGCCCCGCAATTCATTGCGGGGTTCACAAAAGGAACAATATATGAAAGTCTGGAATTTCGGAATTGTGGGCGCTGGATTAATTGCTGATTTTCACGCAAGAACAATAGCAGACATCCCCAACGCAAAATTGGTCGCCTGTTGCGATAAGATTTTAGATAAGGCCGAAAAATTAGCGGACAAATATTCATGCCAGGCTTTCGATAACTATGATGATATGTTCGAAATGGCAGAATTGGATATTGTCACCATCGCCACACCGAGCGGCTTACATAAGGAGCCGGCTATCGCCGCTGCCAAGGCGGGCAAGCATGTGATATGTGAAAAGCCTCTTGAGGTCACACTCGAACGAATTGATGCCATGATCGAGGCCCATAAAAAAGCCGGCACTCTTTTAGGAGGAGTGTTTCAAAATCGTTTTACCGATGCCCAGAGTGTTCTTAAAAAAGCTATAAAATCGGGACGCTTTGGTACAATTACATACGCTGGTGTTTATGTCCCCTGGTGGCGCACGGACGAATACTACAAAGACTCCTGGCACGGCACATGGAAATTGGACGGAGGCGGCGCATTAATGAATCAGTCTATTCACATGGTGGATATGCTGTGCGATTTGATGCCCCCTGTTGATTCGGTACAGGCTTACACTGCGAAATTGGGACATCCGCAAATCGAAGCCGAAGATACGGCAGTTGCAGTATTGCGCTTTATCAATGGCGCTTTGGGAGTCATCTACGGCACCACCGCTTCGTATCCGGGCCAGTTCAAGAGGTTTGAAATCACGGGGACAAAGGGCACAGTTGTTTATCTGGAAGACAGCTTCACAGTCTGGCAGTTCGCTGACGAAAGACCTGAGGATGAGCAGATTCGCAAGCAATTCGGTAAGGTAAAAGGTGGCGGCGGGGTAGCCGATCCAGCCGCCATCTCGCATGAGCTTCATAGACGCAATTTCAAAACCTTTATAGATACCCTGGAAAGCGGCAAGGATTTTGCTTTAAGTGGAACCGAAGCGCGCAAAGCGGTCGAACTAATATTAGCAATATATAAAGCCGCCAAAGACCAAAAGCTTGTTAAGCTAAGGTGAGCAACGCAAAGTATAAGCATAAATGTAGGTAAGGCTTGCCGGGCAGAGTAAGAATCCGATTCAAAATATTTTGAAAAAAATATAAAACCACTTGCTATAAACAAGAAATAGCAATAAAATTACACAAACAGAATTAGATTAAGATGACTGTGTAAAAAGTGTTGAAACAGTAGAATTAATTCCGGCTAAATTAACAACCCAGCCTATCATTAATCGTCATTTCTCTTCTTCTGCTTACCTTTACTAAGAAAGGCTCTCGAAAAAGGTATTCCGTCTATAAGAGCAGAGTATGCATAACGGAATAATTTCGACAAAGAGGGTCAATTATGTACTTACTTTGTTACAGGTGTGAAGATTTAGGTAAAGAAGATCTAAAAATTAATTCAAGTTAACCCCAACAAAGCGGTAAACAATATAATTCTCAGTGATGAAGTAAAATTACGGGAGAACAAAATGAATATCTATGTAGGCAATCTGTTCTATAATGTAACGGAAAAGGATCTGGTACTGGCTTTTGACACTTTTGGCTGCGTCGAATCTGCCCATGTCATAAAAGATAAACTCACCGGTGAATCAAAAGGCTTTGGATTTGTTGAGATGCCATCTGAGAAGGAAGCCCAGGCTGCAATCAATGGAATGAACGACAAGGATTTGAAGGGTAGAGCGATTAATGTTGCTAAAGCTCGCCCCAGAGCTGTAAACCATAGACATGGTGATGTACGAGACGGTTTTAGCCACACAGACAACCGCCGCTAATAAAATGATGGCTATCATCAAAGTCCAAAAGTCGTCCTATAATCTTTGCCTAAAATGTCTGTGAATGAATGGGTTTAAAAAACTTTACAGTTTATTGGAGTTTTGCCGATTGTAACAATATGAACTCGCCTGCGATAAGTTTTTGCTTTTACAAGTCTTATCTTCAGAGAGGCCGTTTATATTTGATGTTCCCGGTAATCATAAATTCACGAATCGGTTAGTTTTAGTAAAATATTTGTTGCGTGAAGCCGATATTAAATTAATATATGGCAAATCCTAAAGTGAAATGACTTTGTAGTAAGGCGTTTTTATAATAGAACCAAAACCGACCAGTATTAGCATCCTAGCTCATCAATGGCGTCATTTCTCTTGTTGAGCCAGCCTTTTTTAAAAAGGATAGTTTGTGAACGTAAAAAATATTCCCACCCTCAGGATTGGTGACTTGGAAGTTAATCCCCCCATAATACAAGGTGGAATGGGGGTTAGAGTATCAAGAGCAAACCTTGCTTCCGCAGTTGCAAATGAGGGATGTGTGGGAGTGATTGCCAGCGCAGGTTTAGGACAGTTTGAGAACCACCCGGAATCGGAATTCGCCAAAGTAAATGCCGAAGCATTAAGAGATGAAATCAGAAAAGCGAGAAGTATGACCAGCGGCATAATTGGCGTCAATCTAATGGTTGCTCTTACTGATTATGATAACCTTGTGCAAACTGCTATTGATGAAGATGTGGACTTAATAATCTCTGGTGCGGGACTGCCCCTGAATCTGCCGGGTTATCTAAATGGAAAAAACGTAAAATTAATTCCCGTAGTTTCTTCTGCCAGAGCATTAAAGATTATTTGTAAAAGATGGAAAGGACGTTTTAACAAAATCCCTGATGCGGTAATCGTAGAAGGTGTCAAAGCCGGCGGTCATTTGGGGTTTTCTTATGAAGATATAATAAACAAAACAACGCCTAATCTTGAGCAAATAATCGAAGAAGTGATTGAAATTGCCAACTCTTACAATCCCAATATACCTGTAATTGCTGCGGGAGGAATTTTTGACGGAAAGGACATTGCTCATTTTCTCAGCTTAGGTGCTTCCGGCTTCCAGATAGCAACCCGCTTTGTCTGTACGCATGAATGCGATGTCCACAGAAACTTCAAACAGGCTTATTTAGATGCTAAAGCTGAGGACATAACAATCATACCAAGTCCTGTAGGGCTGCCGGGCAGAGTCATAAACAACAGCTTTGTGGAAAAAATTAAACAGGGCAAAACTGTGCCTTTTAAGTGCGATTATCAATGTCTCAAAACTTGTGACCCTAATAAAGCACCGTACTGTATAGCCAAGGTTTTGGCAAATGCAGCAGAAGGAAATATGGATGAATCTTTTGCGTTTGCCGGATCGAATGCTTACAGATGTAAAGAAATTGTTTCGGTAAAAACGCTTGTTCAGCAGTTAATTCAAGAGTTTACTTCGACCGATTCCATAGAGCAAATACAGCCGTCACGGAAAACTCTATGTCCGCAAATAGTTAATATTGGCAAATAATATTGCTTAAGTGTCTAAAGGAGAACAGAATGAATATCTATGTAGGTAATCTTGCGGCCGATGTCACAGAAGACGAACTTCGTCAGGTTTTCGAAGCTTTCGGCCAGGTGGAAACTGTCAACGTGATGAAGGACAGGTTCAGCGGCGAGTCTCGTGGATTCGGGTTTGTGGATATGCCCTCCAGAAAAGATGCCGTCTCTGCCATTGCCGGTGTTAATGGCAAGGATGTGAAGGGTCAGGCTCTAAAGGTCGATGAGGCCCGGCCCAGACAAGATCATAGAGGTGGAGGGGGCGGCGATCGCAGAGAACGTCGGTTCTAAAACAAACGCCGAGCACTCGTACAGTTTCAGAAAAAGAGTACACTGCCGCAGATAATGGTTTCCCCTTTATTCCAGACATGTTTTGCTCACTGGGGCAAAGTAGAGAGGGATTCTGTGACGACCTTTTTATTTCGGCATAATCAGAAAAGGAAAGGAAACAGAATGATAAAGGCAAAATCCGGTGATACCGTAAAGGTTCGTTACACAGGCAAATTAGACAATGGCAGAGTATTTGACGCCTCCGGTAACCGTGCTCCTCTCAAACTAATTATAGGGGAAAACAAGGTAATCCCAGCATTTGAACAAGCTATAATCGGGATGCAGCCTGGCGAATCCAAGACCATTAATATTCCAGCGGATGAAGCGTTTGGAACACACCGCGAGGATTTGATACGTATGGTTGATCGAAGCGCATTTTCAACAGATTTGGAACCAAAGGTCGGTCAAAGATTAAAAGCCACCTGCGCGGACGGCCGTTCGATCTCAGTCACCGTTACTGATATCGCTGAATCGGCAGTGACCATAGATGCTAACCATCTTTTGGCTGGGGAAAATCTGACTTTTGACATCGAGCTGATAGAGGTTGTTTAATCATCTTATCGATTTAAAAAACATGGGCACTTTCTCTCTCCATAAGAAGCATATCCTGACCAAGCCGTGACACGGATCATGAAACGGCAGCAACCACACCTCTGACATAGCCGACCGACTCGGCCAATCCTGAGAACGGATCGTTTGCATCTTTTTCATATTCAAATGCCGCTACACCCTGATACTCAATCTTCAGCAGCGTCTTTATGACCTTCGGAATATTAATGACACCACGACCAATTTCCACTGTCCGTCCGTTCTTCGTTGCCTCTGTCACGTCCTTTATGTGCACATCCAGCAGCCGGTCCGCATACTTCTCGATCGAGTCTGCCGGGGCAACGCCCGCCCGCATTGTATGTCCGATGTCATTGCAAAGACCAACGCGTTTGTCCAAATCCTTTATTAGCTCATAAGCACTTGCCGGCGTAGGATAAACTTTGTCTGTCGGCCCATGATTGTGAATGGCTAACTTAATGTCATATTCCTGAACCTTTTTGTTGACTAACGGCAGTAGTTCATGCTGAGGTACACCAATAATGACCTTCATTCCAGCGGCTTTGGCATAATCGAAAGCATGGTGCACTTCCGCCTCGTTTCTCATATAAATCACACCGCCGCCATACAGCTCGATGCCGGCCTCTTTCACCTGTTGGGCCACCTTCTGGCATTCATCCGGTGTGCTATTCAACGACAAATGAAAATCTTTCAGGGATATATATTTCAAATTCAGGCGGGCTGCCTCTGCCAAAGTCCTTTCCAGGCTGAATTTCCTGAGAGTATAAGAGGCCAAACCCAGTTTAAGTGTTTTTTTAGCTGCTTTGCCGGCGCCTTGAACCTGACCCAAAGAAACGGTCGCCTTACTAAGCGAGGCTGCTGCCCCCATACCCACTACCTGTAAAAATTGCCTTCTTGTTTGTTTTTTCATGATAGAAATACCCCTTAACAACGAACCAGATCGTCGAACTTCATTTTACCCTTTCGTAATACACCAACATTCTACGGCGCTACTACAGGCTTCGATTATGAGAATAAAGAAAAGGTTTTTCGAATGCAAGGAAATTCATGTTGTGAATTCAGCAGACAATTTGTATTATTAAACAGCTAAGAGCTAATCGAAGCTTTGCATTCTGCGGAAAGAAAGGCAGGTGAAACAGTGAAAACAGAGCAAATCAAAAAGGTGAACACATTGACACGCAGAGACTTTCTTAAAAGTTCTATAGCTGCCGGAGTCGGTGTTGCTTTCGCAGCGCCGATAATTATACCAAGCTCAGCTTTTGGTGCTAATCCGCCGAGTGAACGCACCACGGTAGGCTGTATCGGCGTCGGACGTATGGGTTCAGGCGATATGAGGGAGGTGTTTGGATTTAGGCAAGCCCAGGTGATAGCAGTGTGTGATGTGGATTCGAAAAGAGCCAACAACGCCAAGCAAACAGTTGAACGTCGCTACGCCGCGCAGAGCACAAACGGGACTTACAAAGGCTGTACAGCGTACCAGGATTTCAGAAAGCTTATTGCGCGAGATGATATCGATGCGGTACTGATATCCACGCCCGACCATTGGCACGTACCGATAGCGTTGGCCGCTGCAAGAGCCGGCAAGGATATATTTATGCAAAAGCCGTTGAGCTTGACTATCGAAGGGGGAAGGACCTTGTCCGATACTGTTCGCCGTATCGGAAATATCTTTCTGATTGGAAGTCAGCAGCGTTCAGACCAGCGATTTCGGTTCGCGTGTGAGCTGGTCCGTAATGGACGAATCGGTGAATTGAAGACCATCAAGGTAACTTTTGGAATAGATCCCTCCACAACACCACAGCCGACTATGCCTGTGCCGGAGAATCTGGACTACGATTTGTGGCTTGGTCCCGCACCCTGGGCACCCTATACGGAAAAACGCGTCCATCCCCAGAACAGCTACAACCGTCCCGGTTGGCTGCGTATCCAGGATTACGGTGCTGGGATGATAACCGGCTGGGGCAGCCACCACCTCGATACCGCACAATGGGCCATGGGGACGGAATACACCGGCCCGACGGAAATCGAAGGCAAAACCGAGTATCCAAAGGATGGCCTCTGGGACGTGCACGGCATGTTCCGCGTCGAGTACACATATCCCAATGGTGTCAAAATTATATGCGAAGGTAACGAGCAGAACAGAGAAGGTCTTCACTTTGAAGGGACACAAGGTTGGGTATACGTCAATAGAGGTCGGATCGATGCGGAGCCGAAGTCACTGCTCAGCTCAGCAATAAAACCCGATGAAATCAATCTTTACAAGAGCAATAACCATAAAGCCAATCTCTTTGAGTGCATTAAATCGCGAGCTGAAACTATTGCTCCCGTTGAAATCGCTCACCGCTCCTGCACGATGTGCCTGTTAGGTGACATCTCTATGCAACTGGACCAAAAGCTAAAATGGGATCCGAAGCTGGAACGATTTATCAATAATGAAGAGGCCAATAGAATGCTATCCAAATCCATGCGCAGCCCATGGCATTTGTGAAATTATTATTGACCATGACTTAAAGGAAAGACCGTAAACCGTCATCCCGAGTGAGCCAAAGGCGGACCGAGGAATCTGTTTTAAACAGATTTCTCCGCTTTGGTCAAAATGACCTGTGATGTTTTCTCCGGAGCATAGTAATGATTAAAAAACCAAGTATAAACCTGTGGATAAAATTTGCCGCTGTTTACTTTTTCGTTGCCGGCTGCAATATTCCGACATCGCCGGGTCGAAGCGATTCCGTTCCTGCCGATTCACAGCAGTTGGCGGCGAAACTTGAGAAGGGTAAGGTCGCTGTTACTGTTGCCGGCAAACTATTTACCTGCTACAAATTCTCACCTTCGCAGAAATATCCTTATTTTTGGCCGGTGAATGGGCCGGTATCGGGTCAGTCCGTCACTACCGAATCATCAGAGCCATACCCACACCATCATTCACTGTTCTTCGGTTGCGATCGTGTCAACGGCGGTAATTTCTGGCAGGAAGAAAATAAATACGGCCAAATAGTTTCGCAGGGACCAAAGATAATAGAGGCAGAAGGTTCCCGCGTTGTCTTCGTTGATTCATGTTTTTGGCAGTCCACCCTCCGCAGTCCTAAGGACTCCTTACGGAGTGCTACGGAGGACGGGCAACCCGGAAGCAAGCCAATTATCCTTGATACTCGCCGTGTAGTTTTCACCGCACCTAACGAAAACCTTCGATTCATTGATTTTGAAATTAGTTTACATCCGCTTACAGACATTCAAATTCAAAAGACGAATCATTCGTTATTTTCCGCCCGTGTCGTTCCGGAGATGAGCGCCAACTCCGGCGGCACCTTAATCAATGCAGAAGGCGAGACCGGAGAGAAAGGGACATGGGGTGTCGCCTCGCCGTGGTGCGATTACGTAGGCACACGCAACAGCGTCACCGAAGGTATTGCCATTTTGCAGCACCCCAATAATCGCTGGTTTCCGAGTAAGTGGTTCACACGCGATTATGGATTCTTTTCGCCGACACCGATGAACTGGCTCGAAGACGACCAGCCTTTTCAACTGGCTAAGGGCGAGACACTTACTTTATGCTATCGTGTTGTAATTCACGCCGGTGACGCCCAAACAACAAATGTAAATGGGCTATTCAAACAATACACGAGTGATGAGGGACGAGTAATTACGGCTCACTGAGTTTTCGCCACTTTCGGCCATCAACTTCAATGAGCCTATCGGCCTCGGTGAAGCTGTCGCTTCCTGCCGGATATATATATGGCATTGAATCTTCTTTTTCCCATGCCTCCAGTACCGGCGTCAATAACTTCCAGGCAATCTCCACAGCGTCATATCTTGTAAAGAGCGTCTGGTCGCTGAGCATACAATCTAAAAGCAACCTTTGATACGCTTCGGGCACAGCAACACCGAAAACATCCTTATAACAAAAATTCATGTTCAATGTGCCCATACACATCTTCGAGCCTGGCCGCTTCGCCTGGAAGCTCAGGGAAATCCCTTCTTCAGGCTGAATCTGCATCATAAGAACATTAGGCGGCAAATCATCAAGGCCGGAAGAAACGAACATCGAATGTGGAACCTTCTTGAAGATAATGACAACCTCCGTATCTTTTTTTGCCAGACGCTTGCCCGTTCGCAGATAAAACGGTACGCCCTTCCATCGCCAGTTGTCTATAAACATTTTTGCAGCTACGAAGGTCTCGGTCCTGGATTGATGGTTTATGCCGGGTTCAGCTCGATAACCAAGGACTTCTTTGTCGTTTATTCGACCGGGGCCATATTGACCCAGCACTAAAACATCTTTTAATTCGCCCGGTTTAAATGGTCGAATCGAACGTAAAAGCTTCGCCTTTTCGTCGCGAATGTGGTCGGCCTCAAATGAGGCCGGCGGCTCCAACGCGATCAAAGAAAGTATTTGAAGCATGTGATTCTGAAAAATATCACGAAGAGCACCAGTCTTATCATAGAAGCTGCCCCGATGCTCTACGCCCAATGTCTCTGCTATAGTAATTTGGATGCTATCTATATAATTTCGATTCCAGACAGGCTCAAAAATCGTGTTGGCGAACCGAAACATCAAGATATTCTGGACGGTTTCTTTGCCTAAATAATGGTCGATTCTATAAATTTGCGACTCATTAAAGTATTGGCTAATATTATCGTTTAATTCAGCAGCGCTTTTTAAGTCTCTGCCGAAGGGCTTTTCCACAATCAGCTTGACATAACGACCAGCCAGGCCGGTTGAGCCGAGATGATTCACCACCGTAGTATAAAGAAGCGGCGGAACAGCCAAATAGAAAATCAGATTGTCCCCTACCTGTCGCTTTTTGTCCAACTCAGATAATCTGATTTTGATGCGTTCGTAAAATGTAGTATCCGCATAATCACCGTCTATATAGTATAGCTTTTCAGCAAAAGGATTCAAATCCTTCACAGATATATCACTAACACTTTCCTGGATTGTGGTCTTGGCGATTTGGCGAAAATCTTCATCAGAAAGCTCCGTGCGTCCACAGCCCAGCAGATAGAACTTTTCATCAAGCAAATCCTGCGCGTAAATCTGGAAGATGCTCAACAGCAGTTTTCTGCGGGTAAGGTCACCTGACGCACCAAAGACCACAACAGCGCATGGCGGGGCCGGGATTTCCGCACAAAGGATGTCCAGTTGAGCTACAGAAGGTTGAATTTTCTGCATATTAATCATATTCCGGTAGAATTTAATCTTCAGCCGGTTCGAATTGGTCTTTTTCGGCCCCGCAGTCCGGACAAACCCAGTCGTCAGGCAGATCCTCAAAAGCGGTGCCTGGCTCTACGCCGTTGTCAGGGTCACCAGCAGCAGGGTCGTAAATATAGGCGCACATAATACATCTATATTTCTTCATCATTCAGCTCCTTTCAGTCTCGGCAAGGCCCGTAATGAAAGTGATGCCGCCTGCGAACGAGCCGAGCCTTGACGGGCTGTTTAGCTTTTCAAATCAGCCATTTTCTCACTTAAAACGATGATATGCTTCATTTCTTCTTTGATAATATCCTCGACCTTGTCCCTACCAGCCTTCGGTGGGATATATTCCTTCAAACCGACATAATACGCAATGGAATCTCTCTCAATACCGAGAGCCATTTTCAAAACGCCATGAGGATCTTTTATGCCTGACAGTTTTTCAGCGGGGTCGGCTTTTATGTCAAAGATGTGTCCATCCGCCAAAGCCCGAAGGTACATCTGCGCCTGGCCCTCCGGGTCGAAGACATCCGGCTGCTGCTCTTTGCTGGTAAGTTGTGCTCGCATGTTTTGAAAAATAATCAGGTGCTCATCCTCCATATCTGCAAGCTCAAGCATCAACTGCTTTACTTCTGAGAACTTCTGTGCTGCGGCACGGTAAAATTTGGCTCCATTTTTTTCAATCTGTTCTGCTATTTCGAAAATTTCATCTGCATTCAAAGTAACTCCCATTATCAAACTCCTTGATTAAAAATTAAATATCAAAATTCAAAAATCAAACTTGTGGAATCCCGACAAGTCGGGATAACTTCCTTTATTTTGCATTTTTCATTTTGATTTTGCTTTGTAGAAAACACATTACTTGTCATTCCGAGCGAGCCGAAGGCGAGTCGAGGAATCTGCTTTGTATGCAGATTTCTCCACTTCGCGTCCCTTGGGGACGCTTCGGTCGAAATGACAGTGAGTCTTTTCTACAAAGCATTTTGATTGTTTAATTGTTATCCAGATTGTCGCTGACTAAGCTCTTTGTCAAGCATATACAGCCCGCCGGGAGCATCCGATATGCGTTTGAGCTTCTGGACGATTTCGTCGGCGCTTTTTTCTTCCTCAACCTGCTCTGTGACAAACCACTGCAAAAATGCGTTCGTCGCGTGGTCTTTTTCAGCAACTGCCTGAGTCACAAGGTCGCTGATACGCCCGGTGACAACCTGCTCGTGCTTATAAGTTGCCTGGAAAACATCCAACGGCGATTTCCATTTAGCCGGTGGCTCATCTATTGACTTTAATGTAACTCTGCCGCCGCGTTCGTTGACATAATCATAAATCTTCAACCCGTGCATCACTTCTTCCTGCCACTGAATCCGCATCCATTTCGCCAAGCCCGGCAAATTCCCGGCTTCGAAATAAGCCGACATCGAAAGGTACAAATAAGCCGAGTACAGCTCTGCGTTTATCTGGTCGTTCAGCGCCTTTTCCATCTTTTTTGTGATCATAGTTATTTACCCTCCCAAAGTCCATGAACGTTACAATGTTCCCGAGCCGTTACTTTCTCTGCGGTTATATTGAACACTGCTTCAGGTGCTTCGCCGGGATTAAGAAATTGTCTATACGCTTTACCATCAGCGATAACCTCGATCCACTCGATATAGTGTTTCTCTTCCATCGGATGCGGGATGCTGCCGATTTTAACCTTTATGCCGCCATTGAGCTTCTCTATGACAGGCACATGTTTTTCCTTGCCCTGATCGGCTGTCTTAGCAATCAGATTCTCCATCGGCTGGCCGCAGCAAACCAGCTCACCATCGCCGCCATGAAGAACTTCCACAATATTGCCGCAAATCAAGCATTTATATACTTCCAATCTCTTAGCCATAATATCATCCCTTCAAAATTTCGGAGTTTTATTTCTCTTCATTATTTTACAATTCCAAGCTCACTGTGTTTTACCAGAATAGCATCAGCGAGTTGATCCAAAGCGGTAAAATCGCTGTCTTTCGGATAACCTTTCGCCACCACCGGCTCAAGAAGCTCAACTTTTAAGTTCGGTATCAGACCTGAAAGCTGCTCAACCATTCTTCCGCCCCAGCCGTATGAGCCGATGATAGAGGCGAACTTCGTCTTGGGCCGCAGCGCATTTGCAAGAATCGCAGCATAAGCTGCGACAGGATGCGCACCCGTCAGCACCGTCGGCGAGCCTAACACGAGCGTTGCCGCATCTACAAGTGCCATCGCCAATTGGCCGATATCCATCACCGTAAGATTAAACTGCTTGACTGTAATGTTTCTTTCGATCAGGGCTTCGACAAAATACTCTACCATTTTTCTGGTGCTGTCGTGCATAGAGACGTATGCGAGCACAACCTCGTTTTTGACATTATCACTGACCCAATCCCTGTAAGCATCGACAATAAACTTAGGCCTATCATAAACAGGACCGTGGCTCGGTGCTATCACGTCAATCTGCAAATCCTTAATCTTTTCGAGGTTTTTCTGAATTATCGTTCTGAAAGGCATCATTATCTCAGCGTAGTATCTTTTGGCCGCCTCATAAACTCGCGGCTCATCGTCCACAAACAGACTACTCGTCGCAAGATGTGAGCCGAAGAAATCGCATGGGAAAAGGATTTTATCTTCCCGTAAATACGTGCCGAATGTCTCCGGCCAGTGTACCCAGGGGATGTTGATAAACTGGAGCGTCTTATCGCCCAGAGAAAGCGTCTGGCCGTCACCGACCGTGACGAATTTATCCTCATCAATACAAAGCAAGTCTATCAGCATCGCCTTGCACTTGGGATTTGCTACAACCTTTGCGTCCGGATATAACGTCAGCATATCCTGTATCGCCCCGGAGTGGTCCTGCTCAGCATGGTGAGAAACGATATAATCTATCCTGTCCACGCCGAGCAAAACGAGATTGCTCATCAGCACCTCGGTCTTTGTCGGGTCAACCGAATCAAGCAGCGCTGTTTTCTCGCTGCCTTTTATAAGATACGCATTGTAGCTTGTCCCATCGGGCAGCGGAATCAGCTCATCAAACAGACGCCTGTCCCAGTCAATTGCACCAACAGCATATACATTAGGTTTTATCTGCCTCATTGCAAAAACTCCAAATGACCCTGTCTTTACAGCAATTTTCCAATAGCTTCCAGCACAGCGTCGTAGTCCGGCTCATTGGTCAGCTCATTCACTATTTGCACATATCTGATGATGTCTTTTTTGTCAACGACAAATACCGCTCGCCCAAGCAGTCGCAGCTCTTTTATCAATACGCCGTATGCGTTACCAAACGATGCATCGCGATAATCCGAAAGGGTCTGTACATTTTTAATTCCAGCAGCACCGCACCATCTTTTCTGGGCAAAGGGTAAATCCATACTAATCGTCAGTACCGCAACACCCTCACCGAGACGCTGGGCTTCCTCGTTAAACCTGCGGGTTTCCATATCACATACCGATGTATCAAGCGACGGTACCGAGCAGATAATGCACACTTTGTCCTTAAAAGACGATAGCTTCACGGAGGACATATCGTTGGCAATTACCTCAAAATCCGGTGCCGGCTGACCGACCTTCACTTCGCTGCCCACTAAAGTCAGCGGTTTGCCTTTCATTGTAACTGTTCTTTTTTGCTCTTCCATAGCGTTCTCCTTGCAGAAAACGAAAAAGAAGTCTGTCCTCTGTCCTCTGTCTTAATAGTTTACCGCCTCAATCTCAAAGTGACTTTGCGGATGAGCGCAGGCCGGGCAAACCTTCGGCGGCTCAAGTCCTTCATGCACATAGCCGCAATTTCTGCAGACCCATCGTACCGGCTGCTTGCGTTTGAACACCAAGCCATTATTTATATTCTTTACTAACGCAAGATACCTTTGTTCGTGGCGTTTTTCCGCAACGGCTATTTTTCTAAAAACCGCAGCAATTTCGGCAAATCCTTCTTTGTCCGCCGTCTCAGCAAAGTTTGGATACATCTCGGTATTCTCGTAATGCTCCCCTGCCGCTGCCGCCTTTAGATTCTCAAGGGTGTTTCCTATGATACCAGCCGGGAATGCCGCTGTGATTTCTACCTCGCCGCCTTCGAGAAACTTGAATTCCCGTTTGGCGTGCTCTTTTTCCTGGTTGGCGGTTTCTTCGAAGATAGCAGCAATCTGCTCGTAACCCTCTTTTCGAGCCTGGCTGGCAAAATAAGTGTAACGATTTCTCGCCTGAGACTCACCCGCGAACGCGGCTAATAAATTCTTTTCCGTCTGTGTACCTTTTAAGCTCATTTATAAGCCCCTTTCCATAAATAGTTAGTGCTCTATTTCAAAAATCGTATAACTAATAGATTGCCACGCTCGGCTGCGCCTCGCTCGCAATGACATTGGCTGAAGAGCTGTGTCATTGCGAGGAGCGAAGCGACGAAGCAATCTATCTGCTTACGCTATTTTTTCTGCATAAATCACAAATGCCCTCAAAATATATCGCCCTTCTAAGTATGGTAAATTTCCCACCAATGCTTTTTGGAACCTTAATATTGTCAAACGATTTGTGGTAAAAATCAATAACTCTTTTACACTTCACACACTTAAAATGCTGATGGTTGTCTAAATTACCATCAAACCGTTTGGCATTACCAGAACCCTCAACGATAAACGCAACGCCAATTTCACTCAAAGTATTTAATGTTCTGTTCACCGTATCAAGCGAAATACTGAGAAATACCTTTCTTACCTCTTGAAAAACCATGTCCGCCGAAGGATGCTCTTTTGTCTCAAGCAGCACCTTATAGACCGCCATTCGCTGCGGCGTTACCTTCAAACCCATCTGGCGACACCTTGCCTGAAAGGCATCCATCTTTTTATTTAGCTCACTATCCTTCACGCCGATTTTTTTCCTTCTTTGCAAAATAGATCAATTTTAATCCTTATTTTAACTATTCGTATTCAATACTATATAGGATTTACTCCTATTTGCAAGAATAAGTTTAAAACTTTCTAAAAAATTTTGTCCCAAATTTACTTACCGCTCCCTCACGGTCGCGGCTCTGCTGAAGCCTTTTGAGCACTTTTCAAACCATAACAGCATTGCATCGCCGTAGGATTGAACCTATTGCTTTGTTTAAGCAATCTCCTGGAGGCGACCGAGAAATTCTTTTAAATGAGACCTTCTTTGTCCACGGCCAATGCTACGGTCAAGAGTAATGATATATTGATCCCATACAAAGCTATATTTCAAATCCCCCACAAGGAGCAAAGGGTGTATGTCTCCTCTTGCAATATACTCAATGTCCTTTCTCCAACTACGTTTGTGACTATGGTTTCGACACGGTTTGAGATACATCGCCGGATCGAATGGGGACTTTTGTGTTTCTCTATCTAATGGTCTATAGACATCTCCGAGGGGATTCTTATCTGCCGTTTTTTCCTTCCTGACTTTTTCAGGTAAAGAATGCCACAGATCATAATGAGACTCGTAGGTTTGCCCTATACGCATAAGATACATTAGAAAATTTTTTCCTTCACCAGCCCTGAAATTAGAAAATCCAGCAATCCATGTACCTTGCTTTATGTCGGGGTAGGTACGCATGAGGTGTTTACAGGTGCAAAGTGTGATTATTCCACCTTGCCAATTTGGACCAGACCCAAAATGCCGAAGAGTATCGTTATCTCTTCGTACAGTCTTCATAACGTAATAATATACTGGTGCAGACAAATCTGTGGTATTTAGAAGTGTAATAATACTATCCAGATTGTAATTACAATTCTTTTTTGGAATTGGCTGGTAACGAAGCGTATCCCTTCCGCCTGAACATGTACATGTACAAAGCATACAATATCCTTTCAAAATATTGTTGATGAGTATTGATTGAATAACCCCGCATTCAATAGGATTATCGGAAGGTTATTGCTGTGACTTAATCGAACTTAAAAAGGTAGGTCTATAAAAACAGAATAGCTCTAAAACAAATGATTATGTAAGTCTTACTTTTTCAAAACTCTTTTTGTCGAGCGAACTCTCTTCAAAAACGGGCCTAAGATGGGATTTTGCATAACCTTTTCCATCTGTATTCTGTGTGCCTCTTGATCTGATAAACCTGCATACTCTTTCTGTATTTTCTGCTGAATATCCCACTTCATTCGAACACAATCAAATTTTTTATTCTTCTTCACTTTCAACCACCTCTTTCGGCGAATAGATACGAATCTCCTTGTAACCATTCATCAAATTAACAGCCTGGTAACCGGCTATCTTTTCAAAATGCACAATATGCTTAAAGTTCCAGCTTACAACAAAATCCGCCTCTGCCACGGATGCAGAAGCAATATGTTCAGCATCAGCACGGCTCTCCGGGTTTAGTATTCCTGCCTCTAAATATGCGTCGCGCAAATACGCAATTTCATCGGAGGATTCAACTATTTCGACATTTTTAGGCGCCAATTCATTTAAGACTTTTTGAACCTCATCAGGAGCTTGATCAAGCTCTCGAAGCGTTGTGGCTGAAATTACGAGGATAAACCTACCAGCTTTGATGTCAGCAAAAAAACGCCTGCTTTCACCAGAAAATTCTTTGTCAAAACAGCCACCAAAAACCGACGT
The DNA here is from genome assembly GCA_964601185.1 of uncultured Pirellulales bacterium. Lineage (GTDB taxonomy): Bacteria > Planctomycetota > Phycisphaerae > Sedimentisphaerales > Anaerobacaceae > CAZRMQ01. The sequence goes on along the minus strand of CAZRMQ010000027.1, from coordinate 1,619 downwards.
ATCAGCGTAGACTCGGAATCTTTTCATTTTGCCAATCGAAAATGCTAAACATTATTAAAATAGCACCTTACCTAATTATTTTACTGTAAAACGTTTTTAAAAGCAATGCGAAATAGCATGAAAGTATAAGATCATTTAACCTATTATCAAATAATCAGCATTGCATCGCCGTAAGAGAAAAATCTGTAGCGTTTTTCTACAGCGTATTTGTAAGCAGCAAGTATTTTTTCCAGCCCTGCAAAGGCCGCCACCAATGCGAGTAAAGTAGATTTCGGCAGATGAAAATTAGTAATCATCGCATCAACGATCTTAAACTCGTAGCCGGGCTGTATAAACAGCTTCGTTACGCCGTCAAAGGGCTCGACCCGTGAACCAACCGCTGCTGTTTCAAGAGCTCGCGTCGAAGTCGTCCCCACAGCAATCACTCGCCCGCCCTTATTTTTCGTGGAGTTTATTATTTTAGTATTTTGCTTATCGAGACCGAACGGTTCCGGATGCATTTGGTGGTCTTCAATATTTTCCGTGTTTATCGGCTTAAATGTAGCCGTTCCTACATGCAAGGTTAAATATGCAAAGCAAATACCCGCCTGTTTTAATTGTTCGATAAGCTGTTTTGTGAAATGCAGCCCTGCTGTCGGAGCCGCGATGGCACCGGCTGTGCGAGCATATATCGTTTGATACCGTAGTCTATCTGCTTCTGCAACTTGTGGGTCATCATCACGTTTGATATACGGCGGCAATGGAGGAAATCCTACCTCTTCTAAAATTGCTTCGATGTCTTCAGTCGCTTCCAACTTTAGCCGACACCTGCCATCCTGTTTCTTTTCGAGCACCTCTGCTTTGCAGAAATCAGCCTTTAAACTGTCTTTTATATAAATATGTTCGCCGGATTTGACCTTGCGAGCCGATTTCAGCATTACTTCCCACGTACCGGGTGCGCTCTCAGCCAGAAATAAACCTTCCAGCTTGCCACCGCTTCCGCGTCGAGCAAAAAATCGAGCCGGCAAAACTTTAGTATCATTGAGCACGAGACAATCGCCGGGCCTTAAAAAATCGCCGACTTTGCCGAATCGGCTGTCGATAAGCTCACTGCTTCGGCGATCTACAACTAACAGCCTGGCGTCGCTTCGTACAGCAATTGGCTGCTGGGCAATCAGCTCAGGCGGCAGAGAAAACTGTAGCTTTTCCGTTTTCATAACCAAACATTATCAGACTACTTAAACAAAGACAAAAAAAAATTTAGCCCATAATAAGCCAATTAGAGCACCCAAATTACAAAGTAAAAAATTCCCACAAAAGCAGCCCAACGGGCAAGACGATAATAATAGTACGTAGAACGAACCCAACTTTGACAAAATTCTGCAGGGGGTTGGAATAATGGCTTCGGCGGAATATTTCGAACAAACAACAACTTCAATCGCTGCTTTAGGCAGAGATGAGCTTAAGAAACAAATCAAAAATTTCAAAGGTCGATTTAGTCTGGATTTTACCGAAGCTTACCTAAATAACCTCAGTATTGACAGATTAAGACATATTCTTTTAGCAGCATTAATAAACGCCAAGGCACATTACTAATCTAACAGCAAAGCCTCAACTCGATAGTATACATCATTACTCAA
>CAZRMQ010000026.1:1344-20007 GCA_964601185.1 uncultured Pirellulales bacterium | reverse complement strand
CATAACCTAATGATGCCAGCTCCTTGGCGATACCTTTTCCAATGCCGCGACTTGCCCCTGTCACAATTACCACCGGTCGTTCTGCCATTTTGGAATATCTCCTTTCACATTTGTTTTAATTCATGAACCCCGCTATTTATTCGGGGGATTTTTACCTCTTTAAAAACTCATTTATTTCTTTTGCCGCCTTCATTCCATCGGCAACTGCCGCTACGACTGTCGATGCTCCTCTCACCAGATCACCGCCGGCAAAAACTTTCTGTCGAGAGGTTGCTAATGAACCCTTTTTTGTTTTAATAAGACCGTCTTCTAATTCCACTCCAGGCAGGATTTCCTTAATATTCTTCGGTGACTTCTGGCCGATGGCTTCTACAACAATATCCATATCGAGGTCATAAGCGCTCGACTCGACATTTTCCGGTCTGCGCCGTCCGGAAGCATCAGGCTCGCCTAATCGAGTCGGACAAACTGTCACAGACGTCAGCTTCCCGTTGGCGCGATTATATCTTAACGGCTGAGTCAATATCAAAAAGTGCACGCCTTCATTCATCGCATGGTCGCGCTCAGCACTCCAGGCCGGCATCTCCGCAAATGACCGACGATATATCATGTAAGCATCTTTGGCACCGAGATTTTTGGCTGTAACCGCTACATCCATAGCAGTATTACCACCACCTATCGCCGCCACGCGCTTATGCTTTAGGTTCAGTCTGTCCGGCTCTTTGGCCGCCGAGAGAAAGTCCATCGCATTCCACAAGCCATCTATGTCCTCATCTTTATCGCCGATACCAACCGATTTCGGCAGACCCATACCGATAAAGACAGCATCAAATCCACCAGCAATAACTGCATCAAGATTAAAATCGGCGGTTAGTTCTTTACCCATACGCAGAACTAATCTGTCGTCAGGCACATTTTTGAATATGGCTGCAATTTCATTCTCCAGCGAGTCACACTTCCTATCCGGCGGAATCACCAATTCAACCATGCCGCCGAATCCAGCATGTTTATCAAAGATTGTCACCTTGTGACCTGCCTCAAGCAGTTTAGCAGCACACGACAGACCTGCAGGACCTGCGCCGATTACCGCGATATTTTTGCCGGTTGCTTTTTTGGGTATTTGCAGTTTCGACCAGCCATACTTGTTGGCCTGCTCGGCCAAATACCTTTGGATATCAGCTATCGGCAAAGGCCCATCACCAATAAATCTTTGCAAACAATTACCTTCACATTGTTGTTCGACGGGACACAGCCAGGCACAAACTTCTGGAAAGATATTTGCCTGCCTTAGGACTTCGTAAGCCGCCTGGTCTTTTCCATCCAAGAACAGGCTGATAAATTTCGGTATCTCGACACCGGCGGGACAGGCCAACTGGCACGTAGGCTCCTGACACTTGCGACAGGCTTGTGCGAGTCTTGCCAAGTTGTCCCTGTCACTCATTCGGCCGTGCTCAAATATCGGGCCATATACTTTGTTGTCCCGAACCACACAGCCCGTCATGCCACTATCACGCATTATCTGTGTGCAGGCGCTACAGGCAACACAAACTTTTTCCGGATACATCCTGCCGGTCTTGATAATATCTTTGGCAAAATCAGGATATGCGAACGACATTCGTCCACCGCCAGCTAAAGTAACCAAGCTGTTCTTTTTGTTTGCTGCAGCCACATTGGCAAACAAAGTCCTTAGCCAGCTATAGCCGGTGCCGACGAAAGCAATATCCGGAAATTCTTTTTGAATTTCACCCGTCAAATTAATAAGCCTGGCCACGCCGACAAGCGGATGCTCCGGTTCTTCGTAACCACCGATTATCGGCTCATTAAAAGGCCTGCCGACATGCGGATTGTAATACGGATTTGCAATCGTGATATCAATCAGCTTGATGCCACGTTTCTGCAAAAGAGCAATTAACTTCTTCGGCTCCGTCAAATCCGGCTTGGTATAATCATCTTTGTCAACACCCCAGCCGTATGGATATGGAATAGCATCGTAAATGCCGAGGCGGGTAACAACCGGCTTGTCATCGCCAAGCTCTTTGTGAATTTTATCAATAACCTCTAATAAAAACCTCGTGCGGTTCTCGAAAGAGCCCCCGTATTTCCCCTTCCTGTTACGTGAAGCAAGAAGCTCATTGATGAGATAACCGTGACATGATTTTACATCTACAGCATCGAACCCGACTTCAAACGCGATTCTGGCCGCATCGACATACGCCTGCTGAAGCTCATCGAGGTATTCATCGGTTACAAGGGGCCAATCGTCCGGTATCCTGCTTTTCGCTTTTGGATTGGGCGGCTGCTGTGGAATCAGAGCATCACGATATGGGTCACGCTGGGGTATCATCGGATATGCAACACCTTCAGGCTTGCTATATCTGCCCGAATGAGTCAACTGCAGCACGATTACAGGCTTATGGCCTGCACCTATACTTTCAGCCGCAGTCTGGCGTATCATCTTGACCATCGCGGCAAAACTGTCTTTGTTTTTTTCGTTGATCCACAACTGTCTTGGATTGGCTCTACCTTCAGGGACAACCGCGGTCGCCTCAGCCCAGAGCAGCCCTGCGCCGCCGGCAGCAAATCTCTTATATCTGCGTAGCGTCAGTTCCCCAGGGCGACCCTGTGAATCGCCGTCACAACCCTCCATAGGATGAATCGCTAACGAATTCGGTATTGTCAAGTAACCTGCCTGCACAGTTTCAGCTAAAATCGAAACATCCTCTACGGCCTCGACAGAAACATTAAGCCGTTCACCTAACCGCTTCAAATCGTTAATTGAACTTATTTGAAATTCCCACATTTGCAACTTCCATAAATTCGTTCGGCCCCAATAAATTGGGGAGCTAAACATTTTGGATTATTATGTTAACCTGCTGCGCGTTTTCGCTTAGTTTTTGTCGTTTGAGCAGGTAAATTTATCACAGAATTATCCGCCTTAAATTTTGTAGCCAAGAATTTACCCGTGAAGCTTTTTTTGTTTTTGACAATTTCCTCAGGCGTCCCCTGAGCTACGATTCTTCCGCCGGCGTCACCACCTCCAGGGCCAAGGTCTATAACATAATCGGCCATCTTGATAACATCAAGATTGTGTTCGATTACCACAACGGTATTACCCATATCGCAAAGCCGGGACAAAACCGCCAGGAGACCTTCCGTATCGGCAAAATGCAACCCCGTGGTCGGTTCATCAAGCAAGTAAAAAGTACGGCCTGTGGCAGCTTTTCCTAATTCAGCAGAGAGCTTTACCCTTTGTGCTTCTCCACCGGAAAGTGTCGTCGAGGGCTGGCCCAACTGCATGTAGCCCAGGCCAACTTCGTTGAGTGTCTTAAGCAGCCTGACAATCTTGGGGAAATTCGCAAAAAAACCAAGCGCTTCTTTGATCCTCATATTGAGCACGTCGGCAATATTTTTGCCTTTGTAGGTGACCTGCAACGTCTCCGGATTGTATCTACTGCCTTTGCAGGCCTGACAGGTGACGTAAACATCCGGCAAAAAGTGCATCTCGATTTTCTTTGTGCCGAAACCTTTGCACGCCTCACAACGTCCACCCTTGACATTGAAAGAAAACCTGCCGGGCTTATAGCCGCGAATCTTCGCTTCACGAGTCAATGAAAACAGTTTTCTTACCTCATCAAACACGCCGACGTAAGTCGCCGGGTTGCTCCTCGGTGTTTTGCCTATAGGCGACTGGTCTATCTCAATAACCTTATCAATCTGTGAAGTGCCGAGAACATTTTGGTGCTTGCCGGGCTTTTCACGGGATGCATAGAGTCGGCGTCTCAATGCTCTTAGAAGAATCTGACTGACAAGTGTGCTCTTGCCGGAGCCGGAAACACCTGTGACGCATATAAACGCACCTAACGGAAATTTTACATCGATATTTTTAAGATTGTTCTCGCAGGCACCTTTTACTTCAATACATTTTCTCAGATTGTATTTTCTTCTGCTTACGGGCAAAGGTATCTTCTTTTTGCCCACCATGTACTGTCCTGTCAAGGACTTGTCGCAGGCAGCTACAACTGCAAGATCACCCTGCACAATGACATGGCCGCCTTGAGCACCTGCTGCCGGGCCGATGTCAATAATATGGTCTGCATTTTTGATAATATCTTCGTCATGTTCCACCACAATAACCGTATTGCCGAGTTTTACCAACTGTTTCAGTATCCCGAGCAATCGATTATTGTCGCGTTTATGCAGACCTATCGTCGGCTCGTCAAGCACATAACAGACCCCCACAAGGCCGCTGCCAACCTGCGTTGCCAAGCGGATTCGCTGGGCTTCACCGCCGGAAAGAGTGCTGCTCCTCCGGTCCAGCGTCAAATATTCCAGTCCAACATCAACCATGAATTTCAGCCGTGCTTTTATTTCCTTTAAAACCTGCACTGCAATAATAGCTCGTTCTTTGTCCAACTTCAAGTTATTGAAAAACACCTGTGCCTTTTCGATGGTGAGCCTGGCCAATTGATGTATGTTTTGACCTCCTAAAGTTACCGCCACTGCTTCGGGCCGCAAGCGTGCGCCGCCGCAGCTTCTACAGGGCTGTTCCGAAAGATAACCGTGCAGTCTGGTCTTAACGTATTCGCTGGTAGTGTTTTCCCACCGCCGTTGCAGGTTCGGGATGATCCCTTCGAACCACAAACCATATTTTTTCTCGTCAGCCGCAGTTGTGCCATACAACAGAACTCTTTTTATTTCAGCCGGTATTCGCTCAAACGGCATCGATCTACTAATGCCTACGTCTCTACAAAACCGCTTTATGAGCCGATTGTAGAAAATATTCATACGCTTACCGCCCTTGCGCCAGGCCTCAATGGCACCGTGTTCAAGTGAGACACTTTTGTCCTGCACTATCAGGTCAGGGTCAAACTCCAGGATTCTTCCCAGACCATCGCAGCTTTTGCAGGCACCGTACGGGCTGTTAAAACTAAAAAGCCGGGGCGACAGCTCTTCAAGACAGGCCTGCGGATGCTCAGGACAAGCAAACTTCTCGCTGTAGATAATCTCCTGCCATCGCACATCTCGTCCCCCGTCTTTATCCACTCGCTGACGCTCGTGGCTCTGACTACTGTTTTCTGTTTTCTGTCTTCTGTCTTCTGATTCTTGCAGCAGAACTAAAATCACCCCATCCGCCAATTTCAGTGCTGTTTCTACCGAATCAGCCAGCCGAACTCGAACCTCATCCTTGATAATCAGCCTATCGACAACCGCTGCTATATCATGCTTTTTGTTCTTGTCCAGGAGTGGGACATTACGCACATCATATATGGTGCCATCGACGCGCACACGAACAAAACCTTCGCGTTGGATGCCCACAAATATTTCCTTGTGCTCGCCTTTTTTACCACGAACCAATGGTGCACAAACCTGAATTTTCGTACCATCCGGGTGAGCAAGAATTGAATCTACTATCTGCGAAGAGTGTTGGCTGGTAATTTCTTTTCCGCATACCCAGCAGTGCGGTTGACCCACCCGTGCAAAAAGCAATCTGAAATAGTCATAGATTTCCGTAGTGGTCGCCACGGTCGAGCGAGGATTGCTGCTGGCACTTCTTTGCTCAATGGCAATAGTAGGCGGCAGGCCCGAAATGTCGGCCACTGCCGGTTTTTGCATCTGTTCGAGGAATTGCCGGGCGTACGCGCTTAGCGATTCTACATATTTCCGCCGCCCTTCAGCGTAAATGGTATCGAAGGCAAGTGAGCTTTTGCCGGAGCCGCTTATGCCGGTAATCACCACTAACTTGTCGCGCGGAATACTCAGGTTTATATTCTTGAGATTATGCTCCGCCGCTCCTGTAATCTTAATCACTTTTTCTGCTCGCTGAGCCATATATGGATACCGTAGCTGTGTATAGTAATAAACTTGTAAAAATCCAGAATTATCCAAACTTGAGATTGTAACAAACAGCCGCAAGAAGGTAAAATGTTTTTCAGTGAATAAAATATGCAAATAAAGAAATTACATACTTGGAATCTATCTTACTCGCAGGCGATAGCTCTGCAGAAACAGCTCGCCCCACAGGTACAACAAACTGAGCTAAAAACCAAGCCTAAGACTATAGCCGGCCTGGATTGTGCTTTAAGTAAGAACAAAGGAAAAATTGTCGCCGCCGTAGTTATTTTGAGGATGCCAAATGTAACAAGAGACCTCTGGGGACCAATAAAACAAACAGACTTTGAGATTATTGAGACAGCAACTGCATCACAAAAACTTACATTTCCCTACATTCCAGGTCTTCTTTCTTTTCGCGAATCTCCCGTCTGTATCGCAGCCGTAGAAAAGCTCAAGAATGAACCGGACGCATTCATGACTGACGGCCAGGGTATCGCGCATCCCCGCCGATTCGGCATAGCAGCACATTTAGGTTTGTTTTTCGATAAGCCGACTATCGGCTGCGCAAAAAGCAGACTCACCGGCAGCTTCGAAGAACCGGCAGCAGAAAAAGGAGCTTATAGTCCACTGAACGATAGAGATGATGTTATCGGCGCAGTAGTTAGAACACGGTCTAATGTAGGGCCGGTTTTCGTTTCGGTGGGCAATAAATGTCTGCTGAAAGATGCGATCGAAATCACCCTCGCCTGGACAACGAAATATCGCTTGCCGGAGCCCACTCGACTCGCGCATCAATTTGTCAGCAAACTAAAACTTGAAGTATGAAACGAAATCCTGAGCACGAAATCCGAAATTCGAAATTCATCCTTCGTAGTTCCAGCCTTCGCAGTCCCTTAGGGAAGTAGGCACTACGGAGAATGGACAATATCGAATGTTCAAAATCCGAATTTTCAAAACACGAATATTTATTGTCCCTGAAGAAGCGTTTTGAATTTCTGTAATTTGGATTTTGAATCCATTCGACAATCTCAGGACAGGTTTGTTTCGGATTTCGATATTGGAATTTCGGATTTACGAGGTATGCAGTAAATCCCACTTATGTTTTTTTGTCGAGGCCAGAATTTTCTCGGCACATTCCAGGGCCGCCAGACCTTCTTCGGCACTGACCTCCGGCGCAAGTGTCCTGTCTCCAACAGCTCGCAAAAATGCCTCCTGCTCAAGACGCAAAGGCTCTTTATCATCTACATTAAGCTGTTCGATGTGCAGCAAATCCAGCCAGTTCACACTCATCGGGTCAAAATCTTCACGCGTTTGATATTGCTTTATCCACTCAAGAACATTTATATTCGGGTCAGCCTTAATAACAGTACCGCTCTTTCTAATAAAATCGGCACTTAAATACGCCTGCCTGCTGAACACCCTCACCTTTCTTTCGGTTTTTAGAGCCAGCCTGGAAGCGGTAATGTTCGCAATACAGCCGCTTTCAAAAACAATCCTGGCATTACAGATGTCTTCCGCCTGGTCGATAACGCTGACTCCGACAGCATCGACTTTCTTGATTTTGCTTGCCGCCAAAGACAAAATAATATCGATGTCGTGAATCATCACATCCAGCACCACACCAATATCGATGGAGCGAAAGGGATATGGACTAACACGGCTGGCTTCGATAAATTTTGGCTCGATGTCGAGCCTTTTGATCGCCTGAACAACCGGATTGCAGCGCTCAGAATGCCCTACCGCTACAACCGTGTTATTCTGTTTGGCAAGTGCCGTGATTTTTCTACCCTCTTTAACATTAGCCGCCAGGGGCTTCTCAATCAGCACCGGAATTTTGTTTTCGATAAAGATTTTAGCCAGATTCAGATGCTCCACCGTCGGAGCTGCTATCGTTACCGCATCGACCTTATCTAAAATATCGTCGCAATGAGTCGCAGCTAAACAATTATACTGCTCAGCCAGGCGCTGCGCTTTTTCAGGGACTATATCAACAATGGCAACTAAATCGCTTTGAGGAAGCTGGTCATAGACCTTCGCATGTATCGTCCCCATTTTGCCTGCGCCTATAACGGCTGTACGTATTTTCATATCCCGTATCTTTCTTAAAGACAGATTGTATGAACCTGCGTTCGTCATTCGTCCTCTGTCATCTGCCCCCAATCTTCTGTTGTCTGTTGTCTGTTATCCGTTCTATGTTCTCTGAATTTCTCGAGGTATCGTCCAAACTGATGCTGACTGCTCTTTATTATCATATCAATCATGGCCCGAACGTTTTCATCAAGTCCGTCTTCCTGTGCCAGCGACTTTGCATTCTCCAGTAATGCGCCTCCCTTGCGGTAGAGTTTTTTGTACGCATCCATTACCTGCTGTTGCTGCTCCTCGGTCAGACCGGCCCGCTTTAGACCACGTTTGTTGACCCCCCGCACCCTCGGGGGATAATGCCCGCTGACAGTAAGAAACGGGGGGACATCTTTATTTATACCGGCAAGTCCAGAAGCGTAGCACCACTTGCCGATAGTCACAAACTGATGCAGCAAAACCATACCGCTAAGCCAAACGCCGGTCTCGATCCTGCAATGTCCACTAATCTGCGTGTAGTTGCTCATAACGATCTTGTCTTCGAGTATGCAATCATGTCCAATGTGCGCTCCGATCATAATCAAGTTATCATTTCCTATCTTTGTCGTTTTGCCGGGATACATACTGGGATGAATGGTCACCTGCTCGCGAATAGTATTATTATCACCTATCACAACTCCGCCTATTTTAGTATTCGGATTCAGGCCCAGTATCTGTGGCCTGCAACCGATCGTACAATTGGCAAAAAGGCGGTTGTTTTTTCCAATCCTGACATTTTCGCCGATCACCACATTGGCATCAAGTACGGTACCTCCGCCAATCGACACTGTGCTTTCAATGACACAATTGGGCCCAATTATAACGCCATCAGCTAACTGAGCATCTTTATGAACTACTGCTCTGGGATGTATTTGAGTCACCTTCATCTCCCGTACTTTATCACTCGGGATTCAAATCATAATATACGAATTACGTTCTATACTTTTTCATCATCGACCAGCATAAATTTGATTTGCGCTTCGGCAACCGTTGTTTCTCCCACCATAGCTCTGCACTGACAATGAGCAGTTCTTTTTCTTAGTTTAATTGTTTCCGCGGTAAGGATAAGCTGATCGCCTGGAACCACTGATCTACGCAGCTTTACGCCATCCATGCTCAGTAGTACTGCTAATCTGCCGGTGTGCTCCAGTCTTTGTGCAAATAGCAACCCCGACACCTGTGCCATTGCCTCCACGATAAGGACACCAGGCATAATGGGCGTGCCGGGAAAATGCCCCTGGAAAAACTGTTCATTATAGCTTACATTTTTTATGCCCTTGATTCGTGTGTCACCTTCGACCTCGATAATTTTGTCCACCAATAAAAATGGGTATCTATGGGGCAGAATCTTTTGAATTCTACGGATATCCAGAACTGCATCTGTCCCAAACTTTTGGATACGTTCGGCCTGCTGAGCTGCATCATACAATCGTTTCGCCAATAGCTGGTTCAGCGAATGTCCGCTTTTATAAGCTACAATTCTGCCCTTGATAGTTCGGCCAATCAATGTCATATCGCCAATCAAATCAACAATCTTATGCCTGACACACTCATTAGGAAATCTATAGCTGTTCTTAATAGGGCCATCTGAGTTGATAACCAAAAGGTCGCGAGGACTAATATGTGTGCCCATACCGCGGGCCTGAAACTGCTTGGCCTCGGCTTCCAGCAAGAAAGTCCGCGCCGGGGCTAAATTCCTCCCGAAACTGTCCGGTGTAAGACGACAACTGTAAATCTGTCTGCCAATGCCGGTGTGGCCTCCATAATCCAGATCGTATGTGATACTCAAACCATCGCCTGAATACGGCAGAGCATATATGGAAGCATCACCAGCAGTGATACTGATCGGCTCATTAATCACAAACTCCTTACGACTTATCTGCTGCTCAACTGTCCCTGCGCGCTGAAGAGCTTTAAAATACTCGGAGCAGCTACAATCCGGAGCCGGCAATTCCGAGCCGTTAACTTCTATAATCACATTGTCTATCTCCAGCGCGTTGACAGCTGCCAAACAATGCTCCACTGTCTCTATGCTGACAGAACCTTTCTTTATGGCCGTGCGGCGGCTCCGCTCAGCAATATTCGGCGCAATAGCAGATATCCGTACCGCCTCCGGAACATCCGTCCGTACGAAAACCACTCCGGTGTCTGCGGTAGCAGGACGAAAAACAACCTTCGTTTCCTTTCCACTAAACAAACCTTTACCGGTAATTCTGGCATCAGCTTTTATGGTCTTTTGCAGCTTCAAGTCCTTCTATCCTCTTACGTAGTTCCTTGAGCGACTTAGCCATCTCCGGCAAGCGCTTCATCAAACCAAATATCTTCATCGCATCTCTGATGTCCATTGCCGGTGAACCAAGCAATTTTGCGCCGGCTGCGCTACCGCTCATAACGCCAGCCTGAGCGCCAATCATAGTGCCCTCTCCTATCTCTATATTATCCACCAGCCCAACCTGCCCGGCCAATACAACACCATCGCCCAGCTTGCAGCTGCCGGAAATACCGACCTGTGCTACTATTAGGCAACATTTGCCGATTACTACATTATGTGCGATTTGCACAAGGTTATCTATCTTTGTGCCGGCTCCAATAATAGTATTTCCGAACTTCGCCCTGTCAATGCAGCAGTTGGTTCCTATCTCGACAAAGTCTTCAATTACTACTCCGCCATTATGTGGAATGAGCTTATGAGCACCATCAATAAACAAATACCCAAAACCCACTGAGCCAATTGTGCTGTTTGCCTGGATGATAACGTTGTTGCCTAAGCGGCAGTTATGATAAATAACAACGTTACTGTCAAGTCGGCAATTTTCCCCGATTTTTGAGTTCTCACCTATTTTGCATCCACTGCCGATTACACTGTTTTGCCCGATTTCCACATTGTCGTCGATTACTACATTCGCACAAACAGCGACGCCCTTAGCTATCTGGACGTTTTGCCCTATCTTAACGGTTGGATCAATTCCGCTAGTCACTGCCTTCAACCTGGGAGCAAAAATATTCAAGGCTGTTATCAGTGCTGCATCTACATTCTTAACAATCAATTGCGGCATAGTCAGGTTGTCAAGACGGCAATCTACAATAACTGCCCCTGCCCTGGACTTTTTAAGTGCGGCCACATGTCGATCATCGGCAATAAAAGTGACGTCACCTTCGCAGGCTGCCTCCACCGCTGCCACAGAGCTAATTTGTCTGTCTCTTTCGTCACACGCCCTGGGCAGGCCGACCAACTCAGCACCGAGACGTTCCGCCAATTGTTCAGCCGTTAATTCCATCCTGCAACCGCCTGTCTCTTACTGTTCTGCCTTATTTCCATCAGGGATCTGTGCTCTCCATTGCATCCAGCCGAGCTATTACCTCATCGCTTAAATCCAAACAACCAGAATTGTATAGCACCTTATGAGTATTAATGGCCATCCAAAGCTCCTCGGTACTTGTCACAGGAAATTCAGGTTCATCGCTGCCAAACACCAAATCCAAGCCTTTCTGTTTAGCCAAATCCTTGGTTGCATGCAGGATTTCTTTATAAAGGTCTTCGGTCCATCGATAGTACTTTAATGCACTTTGCTGTTTATTGAATTCCTGTTGAGCTTCTAAGCCATAACGTTTGTCTACCAACTCTTTGAGCTGAGCCAGATAGTCGGTGCTGCCGGGCTTTAATACTTTAAGGCCGGCCTCCTGGATTTCTATTTCTTTGGCGAGCTTTCCCAGTTCCGCGTTTGTCCTTCCCTGATCGGCTAAAACTTCGACCTTGTATCTTGCACTTCTCTTGCAGTTTCGCAAGACTTTCCGAATACTGACAACTCCGATCTTCAGACCAGATATATCAGATACTTGCTCAGCTCGGCCATACTCATACCCTGCAGACAAAAAAATCACACCTATAAAACAACCCAAAATGACAATCATCCTGATTTTCATAATTATACCTTTCATTTTTACTGCCCCCACGTCTTCTTGTCGAAGACAAGAGCGGGGGCAAGAACCCCCTAATAAATTGGGGGGGTAAATACAGAAATATTTAGCCCCGCAGTTTACGACTCGACTGAACTCACCGAATTCTGAGGGGTTCTAAATCGTTTCTCCGTTTTAAAACAGTCTTCCTCCGATGGAGAAGCTGAAGACCTGTGTATCGTCATCGCTGTCTTTCATAATCGGTGTGGCCAGTTCAAATCTCATCGGTACTTCCCCAAACCAGGGAATCATTATTTGTATTCCAGCGCCTACGGCAGCACGATAGGGACCCGTATCAATTGCGCCGCTATCGACGAAAAATAGCGCTGCGATATTGTTACCTATTAAAGGTACGGTAACTTCAGAGCTTGCCAAAAATATCCAATCACTGCCGATTGGGTCTTTCCGCTCGGGATTAATGACATTGGTTTGCAGACCTCTCGTACTTACGCCGCGATATTCAAAGCCCCTCATACTATATGAACCTCCGGCGTAAAACTTCTCAAAAGGCGGCGCATCACCCACTGCCGCTGCTGCGTGTAGTTTAGTAGCCAAAACAGTTTTTCGATCGAGAAGGTCCTCGTAAAGTGTTTTATACCACACGTATGTCCCGCCAGGGACACCAAACGTATGGTCACCCGCAACTTGCTCATAATTGATATTAAAGGTATAGCCTTTGGTCGGCCTAAATTCATCATCGGTCATGTCTCTTCCGATACCAAGCTTAATTCCGAAAAGGATATTATCACCCTTTACATCCCTGATCTCTTTAGGCGCATCTAAATCGAGACCGTCAACACTAACGTTTTCCGCCCTAAGAGACAGACTTCTTCGCCAGCGTTCTTTGCGTCTTTGCTCGAATCCAACCAGACTTCTGAGTCTGTCCTCGTCGTAGCTTTCTCTGAATCTCATGTATTTTGAGCCGAGCAAGTTAAACGTTACAGGCTTATCTCGCCAGTAAGGGTCGCTGAAATCGAATGAATACACGCTGACTTCCGTTCCGGGTGCCAGCGAAATCAACAACCTCTGACCTCCACCCTTAAAGGCATTCATAGTGATAAATTCCCCGAAGCTTTCAGGCCAATCGTTAGCGTCGAAATTCCGCTGGTCAAAAACTAAACTGCCGATTATGCCGCTGTCGCTGCTTAATCCTATTCCAGGCTGGAATATTCCTGTCTTGCCCTCTTCAATGCCTACTATTACATCCTGCCCCAGAAGGTTCGGATCACCCGGAGATTGATACGGTTGACCCTGCGGCCTGATAATGACCTGCTCGGCAATGACCTTCCTCTGCACATATTCTTCCAGCTTTCCTCCGCCTTGCGGAGGTGCGATATCTGCGTTATAAAATTGGCCCGGCGTAAAGTCGTACTCATCCAACACTCTGCGGACAGACTTATCCTGAATAGATTCATTGCCGCTTATACTGAATTGCCCCAAAGCCGTATCCTGTGTCAATTCACCGCCGGTTACGATATCGATTCGGCCAATTTGAAACTGTCTGCCCTCGGTGATTCCAAACTCAACGTTGACCATGTTGACGTCTGGAATGAATCTGGGCCACTGAACAACCTCCGTATCAATAAAGCCCTGCTCATGGTAGAGTTCGGCAAGGTTCTTGGCATCCGCTTCAGCCTTTCGCTTAAGATAGACCTGTCCCGGCTGTAATTGCAGTCTCGCGCGCAGCGTCTGAGCGTCGAAGACCTTATTACCGGTAAGAAAAAGGTCTTCAATACGGTAGATCGGCCCCTCATCAATTACAAAAGTGATGCGGGCCATGCATTTATCATCGGTGAACTCTTTCTTGGCCGATATGCTGTGATCGAGAAAGCCCCTTTCATAATAGAGATTTTCCAGCCTTTCTATATCCTCAGCTACCATCTCCTCACTGTAGTAGAACGGCCAATAAAACCACTTCTTTTGTCTTGTCTTTATCACTTTTTTCAGCGACCCGGTCTTTATATTGTCATTACCTGTAAACTTCACCGACACAATCTTGACCTTTGGGCCCTCATCAATCTTATAAACCACGTTGCCCCTGGAAAATTCCTCTCCATCCAATGTCACGTTGACAAAGGCAAAACCAATCTTTCGATATACATCGACTATGGTTTTTCTGCCCATCTCGACCAGGATAGGGTCAAGATAATCACCTGCCACCGGTCCTATTCTCTGGCGCAGAACCTTGTCTTTAAACGCGCGGTTGCCTACAAATTTGACTTTATCTACTCCCGCCTGTGATGAGCTAACCGAAGCCGGTTCACCTTTATCTTTATTCTGAGCCAGACCTTCATCTTGTGAACCATCGTAAGATGAGGACTCAACTTTATCCACAGACGAACAACCCGAAATTAAAAGTACAATCGATACGAGAATAACTATAAAAGCATCCTGCATTACACATCCTGTTATTAAACTATTGTCCGAGTTTAGACCAAAACTTTATCAAGCATGCAGTTTTAATACGGATTAAAACGGCACTGCCTGGTGCTCCAGCTTCGAAGCATTTTCAAACCTCGTAAATTTATCCCTGAATGTCAGCTCGACGCTGCCGGTCGGGCCGTTACGCTGCTTGGCAATGATCAGCTCTGCCTTGTTGTCCGGCACATAATCCGATGTGTCACGATGATAATAATCCTCGCGGTGCAGCAGCATCACCACATCGGAATCCTGCTCAATGCTGCCGCTTTCGCGCAAATCGCTCATTCGCGGCCGATGACCTTCTCTACCCTCAGGAGACCGATTCAACTGGCTAAGAATCACAACCGGAATATTCAGCTCTCTGGCCAAGCCCTTGATATATCTTGAGATAGTGGCGATTTCCTGCTGACGCGACTCGACCCTGCCCGAACCCAGGTGCATCAACTGCAGATAATCTACGAAAATGGCCCGTATATTATACAGGCTTTTCAATCTCCTTGCCTTAGCGCGAAGCTCCAATGGAGTCAGTCCTGAAGCATCATCAATATAAATCGGCGCTTCAGATAATGCTCCACAGGTCTCGACCAGCTTTTGGTAGTCTTCAGTACTGAGCATCCCCTTTCTTATCTTTTGGGCGTCAATTGCACTGGCACTGCTTAAAAAACGTTCAGCCAATTGCTGCCTGCTCGTCTCCAATGAAAATATTGCAATTGAGACATTTTCTACCATTCCGACATGCTCGGCTATATTCAAGGCAAGGCTGGTTTTGCCCATGCTCGGTCGGCCGGCAATAACTATCATCTCACCGTTTTGCAGGCCGCAGGTTTTCTCATCCAGCTCGTAGTAACCGGTCGCCAAACCTGTAACGTGACTTCCCTCACGCTTTTCGATAAGCTCATAAGCGCGGCTTACCAGATCTTTTAATGCGACAGCAGAGCCACTTATCTTTTTATCCGTGATTGCAAAAATCTTGCGCTCCGCTTCGTCAAGTTTTTCGTCCGTCTCGCCGCTTTCATCGAACGCATCCTCTAAGATTTCGCTGGCAACAGCAATGGTCTCGCGCAGGAGCATCTTGTCCTTGATAATGCCCGTATAATACATCACATTAGCTGAGGAAGGCACTGATTCCATAATCTTGCCAAGATATTCCACTCCGCCGATAGCCTCGATCCGCTTTCGTTTTTCGAGCTCATCGCGAAGCAGAACCGCATCAATCGCCTCAGACCTGTTTTTTTCGTAGAGCCAGACAAGGGCATCAAATATTATCTGATGCTCAACTCGATAAAAGGCTTGTCGGTCTATTTGCTCAACGACCTGGCCAATACAGACAGGATCAACTATCATTGAACCGAGCACCGCCGCTTCTGCCGCCAGCGATTCTGGCATACTACGATTAGCCAGCAATCCAGCAGCCGTGCCTGCCTTGTTCTGACTTTGGCCTTCGCTAAAACGAGCTCTTTGGTTGTCCGCCATAGTCAATCACCTGCTTTACTTATATCCATATCGCGGCATTTTACCTGCCAGCCGGCTAACCTGTCAAACCTTGTCCTGTTAGAAATTCCGGTTTTATCTATTGCGCGATGCAGAGCTTGAAGAATTTCTAATGAGATTTGTTTTAATTAGTGTGCGAAACCGACTTTATGGCAGATAACAGGGAGCAAAACCTTTTGGCCTCTGTTTTCTGAAAAAGAGAGATAAACCTTTTATATGGATATAAATCAAAAAAAACTTGCAAATGGCAGGTCTTCATTTGTATATAATTGCAAAGGTAAAACAAAAATTTTTAGTCTGCCAAATAACCGGTTGGTTCGGAAAGTATTCATCTACGCATAAACGCGAAGTATAAAAATGAGGCTTCTATCAGCACGGACGCGAAATAAACAATGGGTCATCCACCCGCCGGACGACCGCTCTATACAGCTTGCCCAATCTTTAAATATTTCACCTCTTTTAGCACAGATTCTAATCAACCGTGCGATAACCGACACGCGAACCGGCGCCCTTTTTCTAAGGCCGAAACTTATTGAGCTTGTCAGCCCTGAGCGGATGCCGGGTATCGAAGCAGCGGTTTGCCGATTAAGGCAGGCTATTGAAAACAAAGAAAAAATCACCCTCTACGGCGACTATGATGTGGACGGCATTACAGGCGTCTCAATTCTTCTGCAGGTTTTGACATTACTCGGCGCCGATGTTGATTATTATATCCCTCACCGCATCGACGAAGGCTACGGACTCAATACCGAAGCTATCCGGTCGCTGGCCAAATCCGGCAGTAAAGTCATAGTTACCATTGACTGCGGTATCGCTGCATTTGACTCCGCCGAGCTGGCTGAGCAACTAGGCCTTGACCTGATAATAACCGATCATCATCAAACCGAAACCAGCTTACCTAAAGCTGTCGCGATTGTACACCCGGCTTTGGATGAATCTTACCCTAATCAGGATTCATCCGGCTCAATGGTTGCATATAAATTGGCCTGGGCTATTGCCAACCAGTTCAGCTCAGGTCCTAAGCTTGAACCGGCGCTGCGGGAATTTATGCTCAACGCGACGGGGCTTGCGGCATTGGGAACAATAGCCGACGTTATGGATCTGCGGGACGAAAACAGGGTCCTGACGAGCTTCGGACTTAAAGCACTGCCGCAGTGCAGACTGCCCGGCATCCAGGCCTTAATAGAAACCGCCGGACTGACGGGACAGGGACTTGATAGCTTCGATATCGGCTTTAAACTTGCACCAATGCTCAACGCAGCAGGACGGATGGGACACGCACGATTGGCCGTAGAGCTACTGTCAAGTAACAGCCAGAATCGCTCTATGCAAATAGCTGAATACCTTAAAGAGCAAAATAATCAACGACAGCGATGCGAACGTAAGATATTTGAGCAGGCCTGCGAAATGATAGTAGGATATGGCCTTAACCACCCTGACCATAAGAGCATCGTACTGTCAGCTGAAAACTGGCACATGGGTGTGTTAGGCATTGTGGCTTCGAGAATTGCCGAAACCTTCTATCGTCCGGCCATTTTGATTAATGCTCCAGGTAAGACAGACTCCGCACAAGGCTCAGGCAGATCGATTCCCGGCTTTTGTTTGCTCAGCGCGATCAGGGCCTGCGGGCATCATCTAATAAAATTTGGCGGCCATAAGATGGCTGCAGGTATAACTATCCAGCCCGAAAAAATAGACCAGTTTGCGGCCGATTTCGAGGCATACGCAAGGCAAAATCTAAACGAGGATGACATAGTTGCTAAACTCCACATTGACGCGCTGGCACAGCTGGACCAGTTCAGCAGAGAGGCTGTTGGCCAATTGCGAATGCTTGGTCCCTTCGGCCCTGGTAATCCCCCGCCGGTTTTCGCCACCAAGGGCGTCCGTCTGGCCAGTCCACCCAGAAAAGTAGGTGCGAGAAGCGACCATCTGCAGCTTGCGATAACAGACAATAGAAACTCAATTCGATGCATCGGTTTTGGGATGGGAAAATTAGAGAAGAAACTGCTTGAGCATGATTTCTTCAACGTTGCATATCAGGCTCAAATAAATAACTATAACGGCTTCAGCAACGTTGAATTTGTCCTGGCTGACATCCGGTTTGAATAAGACAGAATGTTTTAGACCCAAATACTACGCTTTCCCCAGAACAGCTTTTAACCAGGTTTGTGCCATCAGATATGCGCCGGCCATCGTAGGATGAACGCCGTCGGCTGCCCAATAATAGGGCGGGGCTTTCTTAGCTGCTTCATCAAAAACGGCCTGAAATGGAACGTATATCGTGTTGAACTCGGCTGAAACTTTTTTCGCAGCAGCGCGATAACGGTCAAATTCGCCGAACCAGTTCTCGTTCACTTCACCGCAGCGAAGCACAAACGGCTCGCAAATTACAAGTGTCACCGTCGGCAGCTCGCGGCGTGTACGTTCGAGAAGAGCACGGTAATCTGTTTCATACTTTTCTACTGTGCCGTTATATCCATGTTTAAATGTGTGCCAGTAATCATTGACACCGACAAGGATACTGACAACATCGGGCTTTATGGCAATACAGTCTGTGTCCCATCGCTCGGCAAGCTGATACACCTTGTTTCCGCTAATCCCACCATTAAAGATTCTTGGCTTGGCCTCGAAATACTCTGCCAACAACTGTGAAGCGGCGAGAAATACATAACCTGTCCCCAGGGCCGACGGCTCATTGGCATTATTCAGCTTTTTCTTGTCGCGACCTGCATCTGTAATTGAATCACCCTGAAATAAAAAACAATTGTTCTTTTCGGTCAATCGATAAGAAGCCTGACTGAGTGAATCCTCCATAGCATTGGAATAACCTGAGGAGGTCAGGAC
>CAZRMQ010000026.1:0-1244 GCA_964601185.1 uncultured Pirellulales bacterium | reverse complement strand
GCCGATGTATGCCTGCACCCAGGCATGACCGCCGAAGATGTCCTTGGCACCGCCAAACTCTTTCACATAAGCAATGCCGGTAACCACCTGAGCGGGTATCCCCACAGCCCTACACAAAGCCGCCGTCAACACTGCGTGCTCGGTGCAGTCTCCCTGTTTGCTGTCGGCCACCTCCACCGCAGAAGCATAACCAATCGACAGATTTTTGTCCTCAATGTAGTCCGCCACAAAAGATTCGATTCTTTTGACAGCCTCAGCCGCATCTTTTGTGTCACCCACCGCACGATGTGCGAGGTCGATTATCTTGGCGTTGTCACTTTGCAGAAACCTGGTCGGCTTGGTCGCCTCCAAAAGCATTTTGTTCCGACCTCTGTAAGGAAAAGTTGCTCCCCCCGGTGCGGCAACAGGCTCGACTATTACCATTATTTTGCCGTCTTTGAGCCGCTGCACTTTTTGATTATCGTTTGATGGTATCATCAAACCTGCCTTCGCCGAAGCGCTACCTGTGGCAGAGCTACGCGCAGGCAGGTCATTCGCATCTTCCGTCATGCTTAAAATGTAACTAATCGACTTGGCCGATTGAACATCACCCAACGGCTCAGGGCTGGGCAAAAACATCTTATCAATTACATCAAGCACATCATTTTCGCCCAGCGCAAAGGATTGGGCACAGGCAACCATCTCTACCTGTATTCCGACCATCGGCACAATACTCTTTTGCATTTTATAATCATCATCTATATAGCTCGTGCTGACTATCTCACCGGCTCCCGGTATAGTATAGGTGGTTGTAACCTCTGTCGAAGTCACGACACGACCTAACAAATCAACGGTCTGCTTGCGACCAATGAGAATTTGGACATCAAGAGCCTGCATAAGTGACGGAGTAAAAACCAGCACAGTATATGCTGTGCCCTCTTTAAGGCCTTGTTTTTTTGAAAGCTGATCTAAGCCTTCGGTCATTACCGCCCCGCTCGGCCACTGTATAGTACTTTTTTGCTCGCTACCCATTGCCGACGAAGTCACATTTACAACACCTTCATCGTCCACTATGCCGGCTACTTTCATACTCATTATCCCTAAGTTCTGAATGAGCTCGAAACCAACGGGCTTACCGTCAATCGTTTCGATGCCGGTTTCGGTCATATCGATAGTAATCGGAATGCCGGCCCTGCTTAGGGTTATATTAACTTTTTGGGAGGAGGTGACTTTTCCGTCGGCTTCGATGCGACTAAATATGGCAT
>CAZRMQ010000025.1:16766-20061 GCA_964601185.1 uncultured Pirellulales bacterium | reverse complement strand
AGGCCAGCGAGGATTATTTTCGGTGAGAGAATGAGATTGACTATATAGTCATATAGAATAGAAATAGGTATAATATGGCAAAGGAAGATAACGAATTTCAAAGTTTACTTACTGACCTTCAACGGAAAGCCGCAGAAGTCAGGTATGGTAAAATTCGTGTCCCTTCATTTATAGTTAAAGTGGTAAATGGTCAAATCTCACAGATTGTAGTTGAAGGTGATTATCAGATAACAGAACGTAGTTATCAACCACAAGATTAAGCCGACAAAAGTCGAAAGCGAATATGCCGGCGGGACTGCCTTTCGTAGTCGTAGTCCTGACCGGCTTTTTTATTTATGAAGCGCCTAACAATGAAACAACTTTACGCTCTTTATTTAACCACAAATTGGCCGGAAGGATGCAATCTCACTCCTAAGCAAGCATCTCGTGTGATGAAAATAAATACGAACTCTTTAAGTGAACTTATTTCCCGTGCCAAAAAGAAGTTACAGAATAACATATTATCAAAACTATGACATCCGCACCTATATATAGAGAGGATAGGTCATGTACAGACCCTGTACAAATTATTATAGCAATAAACGACAAATGCTGTCCGAGGTGTGGAGCAAGATATTATTGGCCGCGAGGAGTTCATTTTGATTTAGGAAGTAAACATGGTAAGTATTTCGGAGCGGTTTGCTTTAATTGTGGATGGAGTTTTGGGGGATTAAGACAACATGGGCTCAGCTCAACCAAAGCTAATAAATAAAGCCTTTTTTGCTGATACTACTCTAACATTTTGCGGTTTCAAAGTATTTCTGTTGATACCAGATCGCCCCGATGTTAATCCACGAGACGTTGTAACTTATTTCAATACAAAACAAAAAGAACTTCTTGAGCGTGCCTCAATAGCCAACATACATGATATTTACGAGACATCACAGAGAATGTTAAATTCTCAAAGGCCAGAGGATAATTGATGTCCAAAGTTGGACGTAAAACTAAATACAAAGGTGAGTTCTGCAATAAGCTTATAGAATTTTTTGATGTTGAGCCTTATGTCGATGTAAAAATACCTCATTACGAGAAAACCGGCAAAAAAGACAAAAAAGGCAAAAGGGTTGTTGTATGGTACGATATTAAACGTATGCCCAACAAGCTACCCACGTTAAGAGATTTTGCTAAATCTATCAAAGTTCATATTTCAAACGTTTATGAATGGTTAAACGAAAAAAGTTCTGCTTTTCAACCAGAGTTTCGGGACGCTTATATATGTGCTAAAGAGATTCGCAAATGGTTTTTGATTCAAAATGGATTACAAGGGTTTTATCCGCCTTTATCCTATAAATTCACAGCAATAAACATAACTGATATGCGGGATGTATCAGAACAAATCAATAAGGGTTCCGTTGAAATGTCTTTTAGCCCCGAGCTTCTTGAACTTGCAAAGCAAATGGCTGAGCAGTTTGCTAAAGAGGTCAAATGACCGGAGAAGAAAGTTTACAACTTATGTGTGCTGTTGATCCGTGGGCCTGGGCTTTTATCAGTAAGATAAAACTACAAGTCGGCGAGTTTAGAAAGTCCGGATATGAATATCTTATCAAGCCCATGCAGTCGCGCGCCAAGAAAAAGGTCATTGTCAAAGGTACTCAATTAGGATTAACGCAAGCATTTGTATTATGCAGTACTCATGGTCTTATTCATGGTTATTATCCACTCGGTGTTTTCTATCTATTTCCAACCTCTGACCTCGTATCTGATTTTTCAAGTTCTCGGTTTGACCCATTGATTTCAGAAAATTATGATGCGATAGGTCGATATGTTAAAAGCACTGACCGCATAGGATTAAAGCAGATAGGGAATGGTTATCTTTATCTACGAGGCGCACGATTATCTCAAAAAGTCGCAGGAGAGGCACAATCAGCCAAATTAAGTTCATTGCCTGCCGATTTGGTTGTATTCGATGAGCGGGATTATATGAGCGATGAAGCAATACCTAAAGCTCTTGCTCGTATGGCAGGTAGCACAGTAAAAGAGCAAGTGCAACTTGCAAACCCCACAATTCCCGATTTCGGCATAGATAAAGAATACCAAAATTCTAACCGCCAGATTTGGGTAATCAAATGTAAGAAATGCAACACCGAGACTTCATTAGATGAGGAATTTCCGAACTGTATTAAAGTCCGCAATGATGGTACTGGCTTTAGAGCTTGCCGAAAGTGTGGTGAAGAAATTTTTGTCCGTAATGGTTATTGGGTGGAGAGAACAAAAGCGGACAGTGAAGGATATTTGGTAAGTCAGCTTATAAGTCCCACAGTCGATCCGGCCTCAATATTAAAAGCCTATAGTGACCCTGAAAGCTGTGATACGAATATCACTGATGTTCACCGGTTAATGCTTGGCAGGGCTTACATCGGCCAGGAGGAAAGACTTCGTATAAATGATATTTACGGTTGTTGCAGCACAGAGGCTATGCTTTTAACAGAGAAAGAGCCTTGTGCTATGGGTGTTGATGTAGGAAAGGTATTAAGTGTAGTTATCGGCAAAAGAACCGGCCCTGAGCGTTATGAGCTAATTAGAATGGCCGAATTAGCAGAATGGAATGATCTCCACGATTTAGCCAAAAAGTATAATATCAAATGTTGTGTTATGGACTTGATGTGTGAAATGCACAAGGCCAGAGAGTTTCAAAAGCAGGAAAAATATCCAATATATTTGTGTATTTATAATGACCATTCACCTACAGGTTATAGATGGGACATGAAAAAAAGAACCATTACTGCAAATCGTACGGAGATAATGGATGAAACGCACAGTGTCATTATGAGTACCGGCAAATTCAAAATACCTCGAATGTGCAGTGAAGTAAAAGTATATGCCGAGCAGATGTGCGCAACAGCCAAAGTATTAGAGGAAGATAAAATAACTGGCGGCAAGACTTTTAGGTACAGAAAGCTTGGTCCCGACCATTACAGACATGCTACAAATTACTTCCTGCTTGCAGCTCGAAGAGTGCCTATTGCCAAATCATATCGACCATTTGATTCACCTAAGAAACCTATGGTAGCAAAAACTCAGGGTGCAATTTTAGGACGAAGTGTTGGATGGTAAAAAAAAGGAGTGATAACAATGGCTAAAACGCAACCACAACCACAAGAACAAGAAAAGAACGAAGTAAAAGAGCTTAAAGAAACTCTCACACCGTTCGCAAAATTGCCTTATGAATCTGCGGAACCGACCGATAAGGTTTTGTATCGACTTACACGGGGGACAACTTCGGCTGTAATTACTAACGGTGATGTAATCAAAGCAA
>CAZRMQ010000025.1:14055-16666 GCA_964601185.1 uncultured Pirellulales bacterium | reverse complement strand
CTTACACGGGGGACAACTTCGGCTGTAATTACTAACGGTGATGTAATCAAAGCAAAAAAAATGCTGGGAATGTTATAATCTGAGCGTGAGGTTGTGGGGCAATGAGCGAACCGAACACAAATGTTCTTAACTTAATAGAGTTCAACGTAAATGCGATAGAGCACAATATCGGCTGTCTTGAGAAAAGCAATGATTATCAAGAAACAGCCGCCCAAAATATGCTGGATGCGATACAGGATTTCCGAGAGGATTTTAATGAAGAGAGAAAAGCGTTTTGGAAACACAAAGAGTAAATGTATAGAACATTAAAAATTTTAATAGCATTACCGGCTCTGGTCGCATTTGTAATCTTAGCTATTTATACAGTCTTTATTTACGGCACTTATTATCTTTGTACCGGCATAAAGCCGCTAAAAGATAGGTTTTCTTATCGCAATAAAGGTTTTTAAGTGGAAATAATTGGATTAAAGAGTAATGGATGAAAGTCCACAAAAGACAGTTGAGCATCATATAAAGCGGTATGATAAGCTCAAAAGCCAGAGCGCTAATTGGGATAGTCACTATCAAGACCTTGCCAATTACTTTTTGCCGCGCAAAGGTAATATCCTCGTAGTCAAATCGGATGGTAGCAAACAGTATGAGCAAATCTATGATACCACCGGCGAGGATGCCTTAGAGTTTTTCGCGACAGGCTTCTACAATAAGATGACACCTTCTACCCAGCGATGGTTCTTATTGCAGCCGAATTATTACGGAGAGGATGCAGAGGAGTTCAATGAGGTTCTTGGCTATTGCACTGATATAGCATTAGAGCAGATAAACATATCCAATTTCAAGATGGCGATTTATGAGGACTATCTTGATTTAGGTTTGTTCGGCATGGGTAATCTCTTTATTGATAAGGGTAATACCAAAGCACTAAACTATGCAACACGCCACATATCGGAATATGTAATTTGCGAGAACGCCGAAGGAATAGTCGATACTGTTTATTACATGCACAAATTTACCGCCAGGCAAGCCGTAGAGAAATTCGGCTATGATAATGTCGGCAAGAAAGTGCAAAATGCTTACGATAGCACAGATGGAAAGGACATTGATAAAAAGTTTGAGTTTCTTCATGTCATTGAGCCTAATAAAGATTATTTTGAAGGTTCACGAATCATTGATAATTGGCACATGCCGATTAGCACTTTGTGGATAGCCAAAGACGATAAGAAGCTCGTATCAAAATCTGGCTATTGGAAAATGAGGTCTATTGTTCACAGGTTTGCGAAGGGAACTGGTGAAATAAGAGGTCGCTCACCAGCTATGCGAAAACTACCTGATAACAAATTAGTTAATAAAATAATGGAAATTGTCATCAAAAATGGTGAGCAGAAAATAGCACCTTCCATATTATCACCTGCAGGCGCCTTTGATGAGGAACCCATGCTTGTTCCTAATGGAATCCTTAACTACCGTGTTGAAGCTGGTATGGACAAATTTAAGCCCGAACCCTGGAATACAGGCGCTGATGTTAAACTCGGCATAGATATAATTCAACTTTTTCAAAAATCCATAACCCGTGGCTTATATAATGAATTGTTTATGATTTTAGAAGATGATAAGACCCGGACTGCCACAGAAGTCTTGGAGGTCGCGCAGAACAAACTGGAACTGTTAGGGCCGAATCAGGGACGGCTTCAAGCAGAGCTATTTGACCCATTAGTTGAAGTTTCTGTTGATTTACTTGCCCGACAGGGCAAGTTCCCGTTTTTATCAGTTCCGATGAGCTATAAGATTGAGTATGTATCCACCCTTGCCTTAGCGTTAAGATTCAGTGAGGTCAAAGCTTTTGCAAATACTATGGCTTATATCGGGCCATTTGCCGAAATGGATCCATCTATACTTGACCAGTATAAGTTAAGTGATATTTCACGAGGTATTGGTGAAGCAATGGGTGTGCCCCATAAGTGGATGCGTTCGGGCGATGAGGTCAGGGCTATTCAGCAAGCCCGTATAGAGGCTCAGCAAAAGCAGGCGGCCCTACAGATAGCACAGGGAGCGGCTGAGGCTGTACCTAAATTAAGTAAAACAATTGAGGAAGGAAGTCCTCTGGATTCTTTGAGAAGGGCTTATAGATATGCCGGATGACAAACAGTTAATCATAGCTTTCAAAGAAGTATTCGGCTCGGCCTATGGAATTAAGGTCTTAGCGCATTTGGAAAAATATTGTTGGTTTAAGCGAAAAATGAGCATGAATACTGACTCAAGCCCAATGAGGTTTATTGAAGGCCGGCGAGATGTATATCTTGAAATTCTTGATTGGTTAAGCAAGGACCCAATCGAACAAAAAGAGCCTATGATAGCCAAGACTGAAAAGGATGTGGAATGATAGGTCACTGCGAAGATTGTAAATATTGGGAAGAAGTTGAAAATTTTCGATCTGATACTGGTCTTCATCGTTATTTAGATTGTGAAAAATTAGGTGATTGTCATAGATTTCCAAAGCCAGAGCCCAAAAAAGATAAAGATTGGTGCGGTGAGTTTGAACCGAAGCCAAAAGTGGAGACCGAAAAGGATGTGGAATAATGCCAGTGAGAATTAGAAAAGTCGATGGCTATAGAGT
>CAZRMQ010000025.1:0-13955 GCA_964601185.1 uncultured Pirellulales bacterium | reverse complement strand
GAAAAGGATGTGGAATAATGCCAGTGAGAATTAGAAAAGTCGATGGCTATAGAGTATCAACGCCGCATGGGGTGAAAGCGAAGCATACAACAAAAGAGAAAGCCGAGAGCCAAAAGAGATTGCTAAATGCAGTCGAACATGATTGGGAGCCTACTGGCAAGCGGCGTAAGAAGCATGGTAAACGAAAGCCCAAAACCTTAATGAGCAGATAGGAGATTTATCATGGACGATCCAAATGCTAATCCTGATGATTCAGGGAAGTTAGTGAGTTTCGTAAATCCGGACGGTTCTTTCGCTGAGAACTGGCTGGATGCAAAGATTAAAGATGAAGAAAGCGGTGAGGAAAAGAACCTTTTCGGTGAGGACATTAGAACCGATCAGACGATAAGAAACCTCAAGAGTATTCCAAAGACTCTTGAGATGCTTAGGAACACTCAAAAGCTGGTTGGTAAAAACAAGATTGCCATTCCCGGTCCCGAAGCGACCGATGACGAATGGAATGTCGTAATGAAGGCTTTAGGCTATCCCGATAATCCTGAAGGATATAATCTTCAAATGCCTGCCGATATAGCCAAGCCCGACAATGAGCTTCTCGACTGGTTTAAAACGACTTCGCACAAGCTCCGTTTCTTGCCGGCACAAGCACTTGGTTTGTTTGCTGAATGGAATGAGCTTATGAAGCAACGCCATGAGAAATTAACTAATGATTTTCAACTCAATCTTGAAAGAGGCATGAATACCTTGCGAAGTAAATGCGGCGCAGCTTTTAAAGAGCGAATGGAAGGTGCGGAGAAGATAATTGATACCGCCTGTGATGGTCTTAAAAGATATGGATTCAATGAGGAAGAAATTAAGGACATCAATGAACGATTAAGTAACGACATTCTAAAAGACCCGCGGATCGGGGCTATTATGATGGTTCTCGGTGAAATGATTTCCGAGGACAGATTACATCTCGGCGGAAGAAAATTGGGCTTTTCTTTAACACCCGATGAAGCCAAAGCTCAACTAAACGAAATAAGGGGAGACTTAAAAGGCCCTTATTGGAAGAAAGACCATCCAGAACACAAAGCGATGGTTGAAAAGGTTGACATGCTAACGAAAATAAGTATGGGACAAACTTGAAATTTCAAATCTCAGATTTGAGATTTATTTGAAATCCAGGCAGCCTGCAAAGGTCTGGTTGATACGCCCAAAAGAGGGCCGTTGACCAAAACGTAAAATGCAGGGGAATCTGGCATGCCAGGCAGTTCTCCGAAAAACGCAGTTTAGATTTGACAATTTATTTTGTGTTTTTAAGGAGAACAATAATGGCTTATACACCTGAACCATCCTTCATAAAACAATTCGCTGATAATTTCGAGCAACTTTATATGCACGGAACGGAAGGGTCTTTATTGAGACCTTTTGTCCGTACAGAAACACAAGGCGGAGAGATGAAGTTTTTCGATTTTATCGGCGAGACAGAAGGTCAAGAACGTAGCTCACGTGATCCCATAACACCTAATATGGAAGTTCCACATACCAGGCGGAAATCCGTAATACTTCCCTGGGACTGGGGCAAACGAATTGATAGCATTGATAAAGTTCGGATGCTTAAAGACCCGCAGAGCGAGTATATGCGCAGCGCCGTAGCCGCTTATGCTAAATTTTCAGATATGACAATTCTGCATGGATTAGGAGCTATCGTCTATAGCGGCAAAGAAGGCACTATCGCCATAAATAACTATGATGCTGACGAATGCAGAATTATCAACGGCGATGGAACACTTGTAGATGCTGGCTCGGATGCTTCAGATACAACCGAAACCTATCTGACAGTGGCTAAGGTAGCTCTTATGGGCGATCTGATGGATGATTTGAATATCCCACAGTCGGACAGGCATATCGTTGCGAGCGCTATCAATAAATGGAAGTTTTTGCAAGAAACCGATGTCAAGACTTATGATGTCAATACTATCAAAGCATTGGCTGCTGGCTCATTGACGGACTTCATGGGATTTCACTTCCATTGGCTGCCGACAACTTATTTCGAGACCCATTCGGTCGATACCGGCTGTATCAAATGCTTTGCCTTCCATAAGGACTCGATAATGCTTGCTACCGGCACCGGCCCTGATGCAGAAAAAACAGAAATATATCCACACCCGGATTACTGCATGAATACGCAAATATATCTCTTGCGTATGCAGGGAGCAACTCGACTACAAGGGAAGGGAGTCATTGAGATACTGTTGAAAAAAGCGAGAAGCTAAACAAGCAGTGTGATTAGTGAGGGTGATTGATTTCTGTGTTAGATTTGACACAAATAATAAATTGACTTTTTAAGGAGACTAAGATGTATATCGCACCTATAAGTTACGGTAGGAAAAATATTCCTACAGCCTTCATGGTTGATGGTGAACCATTAGAGAATGCCCTGTATGTGCCGGAAACCACACAAAGAAAACATCTTGGCACACGCGGTCTTACATGGGATGGCCGAGTATTCAAATATGCAAAATCTGGTGATGAATGTTATGCTGGTCGCGGAAACATTTTCTATAATGCTATTCCTGCCACCGGTATTGATTATTCACTATTGGCTGCGGATGCACCTGTTGGCAGTTTATCAGTCAAAATGACGAATCAGGGAGTTGTGGCTCAGACAGAAGATGGGCTATGTGGCGGACAGATAGTTTTGAAACCAGCCGCAGGTTCATCCGATGCCATTTTGCAATTCCGGGGAGTCATTGGAAATACTGCCGGTGGCGTTAGTGATGTTATTACGATTTACCTCGATGCCCCGCTTGACAGAGCACTAACATCGGGTGTAAGTTATGGTTTCGTGATGCCTTCGCCCTGGTCGGATGTTCGGTACACCGATGCTTTAACTAAATGTTCTCATTGTGGCGTTGCAGCAGCGTATGTTAGCGCCGCAAATTACTTTCACTGGGAGCAAACATGGGGCAAGTGTTGGATTGCTCCACAAGCGGAGTGCGGAACATTGGCTTATGGTCGAGAAGTTGTCTGGCGCTATGATGGTAGCATACAGCATCGAGGCTCAAGTGGTATCGATGGTCTGGAAGGTCAGCTTGCCGGTTTCATCATGGATAACAATGAGGCAGATAATGGTTCAACTGTGATTTTCCTGCAAATCACTCCTATTTAAAAATAACAACATGGAGATAGTTCCAGACGATATAAGTGACAGGGATTTGCGAGAGGAAGTTAATCGCAGAACCCATAAAGCCGGTTATACAACCAGAGAAGGCGCGCCGATTCCGCCGAAGATTATGACGACTGTGCCTTTCGGCGAGCGAAAGTTGAATATCTGGCCAAGAGACAAAGACGGTAACTTGATTGAGTAAAGGAACAAATTATGGCAAGAGAAGAAAGTCCTCAAAAGAACGAACCAGTCGAAGAAAAGAAAAAAGCAGGTTCTTTTCGACATCAACAGATGATGGCCAAGAGAAACACACCACCATCCGAAAAGAAATAACCTGAAAGTATTGAACTGAAAGGGAGCGCCCGAGCGCTCCCTTTTCTATGTAAGGTGAAAAGAAGAAATAACTATGGCCATTTCAATTACACAGATATGTAATGCCTCACTACTTAAAATAGGAGCTAAGCCTATAAGTGATTATGATAGTAAGGAGGATACAAATGCAGAGCATTGTAGATTTTATTGGCCTATAGTTTCGGATGCCATTCTAAGAGCGCATGAATGGAACTGTGCATCGTCACGAGCGAAGCTTACTCAATATGAGAACACACCAACTTTTGGTTATAATTATTCTTATGCGTTACCTACTAAACCTTATTGCCTGCGGGTTCTACGAATGGTTGACCCCAATACCGATGGGTGTTTGGATGCAGTAAGTTATCCCTGGCGGGTAGAAGGCAGGCATTTTTTATGCAATGAAAGCACAGCTTACATAAGGTTCATAAAAAGAATAACAGACCCTAATGAATTTGATTCTTTATTGGTTCAAGTTTTAATCTATTCTCTGGCAGCCGAATTGTCACCGGTTATAAAACAAAACAAGCAATTACCGGAAGATATAGTTAATTTCCTCACAAAAATATGGAAGCCACTTGCTTACTCTATAGATGCTCAGGAAGGCTCTGTAAGACAAATGCAGGGCAAAACTTTATTGCGGTCGAGGATTATATGAAAAAAGTTATATTCATTTTATTATTGTGTTCTCCGTGTTTTGCTGAGACTTTAACTCCGATTCAGCTTAATTTTAATTCCGGCGAATTGTCTCCCCTTATGTACGCAAGAAGTGATTTGCCTAAATACAGCTACGGATGTAAAACATTACAGAATATGTTTGTCATAGCGCAGGGGCCGAGCTTCAAAAGACCTGGAACACAAATGATAGCAGAGGTCAACGACAGCTCAAAATTCACGCGGATAATTCCATTTATCTTCTCTAATACAGATGCCTATATCATTGAAGTTGGCAATCACTATATGAGATTTTACCGTAATGGCGGACAGATATTAGATGGTAATGACCCCTATGAAATATCAACATCATTTTTAGAGGATGAATTAAGCGGTATTCAATATGACCAAACCGGCGACTTAATGTATCTTGCTCAGGTTGACCACTGGCTTCAAAAGCTGATTCGAAGCGGTCACACTTCATGGGCGATAGAAGATGTAAATATCGTAGATGGGCCATTCTTGCCTGAAAATGATACCAATACGACAATAACACCTTCTGATGTCAACGGGACGATAACGCTTGTTGCCGATGCAAATATTTTCGATGAAGGCCATGTTGGGGCATTATGGAAAATTTCCGAGAGAAGGTCACAGACTACTTTAAGCGGTATTCTTGATGCAAATGAAGAATCATCAACCATATCGGTAGAAGGAGACTGGAAAGCATATACAGGGGGAACATGGACTGGCCTTGTAACAGTAGAGAGAAGCTTTGATAACGGTTCTAATTGGGAAACAGTACCGGGCGCAATAGTTTATTCTGAAAATAATAGTAATCTTGAATACGATGATACAGAAACCGAATTTGGTGTCATTTATAGATTCAAAATGGAGAATTTCTCATCGGGGAAATGCAACTATATACTAAATGTTTATTCTCAATGGCAATCTGGAATTGCAAAGATTGCCAGTTATGTTGATGCCAACGAAGTCACCGCTACAGTTCTTGTCGAATTAGCTGGAACCGATGCTACAGTTAAATGGTCGGAAGGTGCATGGTCTGCCGTTCAAGGTTATCCTTCAGCTCTTACATTTTTTCAACAGCGCTTAATATTGGCTTCTTCCGGCCATAGACTTCCCCGCTTATGGGGAAGTGCAAGCTTTAATTTTGAAACTTTTGCCACAGGAGAGGATGCGGATGATCCTTTCAATTTTAAGCTTGCAACTGCAAGAGCCAATCCGATTATGTGGCTTGCAGACCAAAAGAATATCATTATCGGCACATCGGGTGCCGAGCACAGTTTTGGTCCTCCAGGTAGTGAAGGGACTTTAACGCCTTCGGACTACGAGACATTTCGACATGATACTTGTGGTAGTGAACCCATAAAACCCATCTTGGCTAATAATGCAGTTATCTTTGTCGAACATGGCGGTCGAAAATTAAGGCATATATTATATTCTGCAACAGAATACAGTTACGCTACCGAAGATTTAAGCAAATTAGCCGAACACATCACAAGCCCTTCAATAACCCAAATTGCTTTCCAAAAAAGACCTGAGCCTATTATTTGGTGTGTTCGCAACGATGGTGTTCTTTTGACAGTTAGCTACGATAGAATACATAGTGTTGTTGCATGGTCAAAACATCCGATGACAAACGGATATGTTGAGGATATCGCTGTAATTCCAAGCAACTCAACCGATCAGGATGAAGTATGGTTTGTTGTCCGGCGTATCATAAATAGTCAGACCAAACGATATATCGAAAAATTATCTTCGTGGAATTTAGACCCTAACAGTATAGCAGACTGCTTTTATGTCGATAGCGGCCTGAGCTTTGATGGCGGCGATGCAGTAGATATAAGTAATATTTCTGTTGCAGGTGACGGCAAGATTACAGTGACGGTAGATAGCTGGCCTGTCGATGGTGATGATGAAAATATAGCCGATGGAGACCAAATAAAGATAAGCTCCATTGTCGGCACAACCGAGCTTAACAACAAAGTATTTACCGTTTCGGATGCTAATGTCACGGCAAAAACCTTCATATTGAAGGATTCAGGAAATACTTTCTATTGGAACGGAAGTGAATATGGCACTTATACATCTGGTGGCACAGTTCAAAAAGTAGAAAAAGATTTCACGGGGCTTAGCCATCTTGAGGGTGAAACAGTTCAAATTCTGGCGGATGGTTTTTTGGAACCCGATGAGACCGTCACTTCTGGTGAGGTATCAATAAATAACTGGTCAAATAAAGCACATATAGGCTTAGGCTATACCGCCCAGCTTACAACTATGGATATGCAGTGGATGCTTCAAGCCGGCACAAGCAGAGGAAAGCAAATACGACTCGATAAAGTCACTTTGGATTTTTATAAAACGGCCACCTGTAAATATGGTTCTGATACAGATAATTTAATGCAGATAGATTTTAGGCAACCGAGCGATCCTGTAAATCAACCCGTGCCTTTATATTCCGGCCTTTGGGATGAAGATTGGAAAACAGGATATAAGAAGGAATATTCGATTACTTTGGTTCAAGATGAACCTTTACCTATAGTAATTAGAGCTATTATTCCAGAAGTAGGAGTTTACTAATGTCAAGTGTTATGAGCAGCGAAACTTTATGGTGGCCTATGGAGCCACCAGGGAAAAAACCAAAAACGCCAGGGATTGCTCCTACGCCTTCTCCTGCCCCAAAGGGTACAGAGATTGACAAGGCAAAAGAATTGGAACGAAAGCGGTTAAAACAAATAGGCACACCTACTCTTTTAACCTCAAATTGGTTAGGAGAGCCTAATATATTGCAAATGAGATTAGGTGGTGCATAAATGGAAATCCGGCCTTTTAAGGCTAATGATTTAGTAACTATAACAGAGGGAAAAGTTCCTTTTGGCTGGCCGGAAGTCAGAGAAAGGGCGGGACCGGCTATTACAGCAATTTCAGGTGATAAAATAATTGCCTGTGGTGGAGTTAGCATTTATGGTGTCGGTGAAGTATGGTCTGCATATACTGATGAGGCAAGAAAATCAAAATTCTGGACATTCAAAAACACTAAAGAATTTTTAGAAAAAACCATCAAAGAAAATTATCTCTGGCGCCTTGTAGCTGTAAGAAGAAAGAATATAGAAGGCGCACACAATTTTCTTCGACATTTGGGATTTGAACAAACCGATACCGGATTATACGTGAAAGTTTAACTATGGAAGCGGCTTTAATAGGAACAATGGCGGCGGGAACTGTAATACAGGCTGCCAGCCAATACCAACAAGGCCAAGCTGAGTCTGCGTGGCATAAATATAACGCCGCCATATCAGAGAGAAATAGACAGGAAGCCTTGCAGGCAGGCGCATACGAGGAAAAGCAGTTCAGGAAACAGGGCAGGGCATATAAGGCCCAGCAGTTGGCAAAGATAGGCGCTTCAGGAGTAAGCCTTGAAGGGACTCCCTCTAAACTCATGGAAGGTATTACGGGAGAGCTTGAAAAAGATGCCCTTATGATAAGACGGAATGCACAGGTGGGAGCGCAAGGATGGGGTTCCCAAGCGGCACTTGAAAGGATTAAGGGTAAAACTGCAAGGAAAGCAGGAAAGCAAAGAGCAATGGGTACATTGTTTAGTGGAGCAGGCACTTTAGGTCTTTATGGTTATGAAAGTGGTTGGTTTTAAGAAATGCCTACAATCGCACCTTACATAGCAGGTAGAACTCCGCCGAGAAGGACGGAACTTGCACAGATGGACTGGCCGAGTTACCTAACCAGTAAGCAATATGGTGGAATGGAGCAGATAGGTCAAACCATTGTGGGATTGAGCGAGAAAGCGCTTGCTCACATTGAGCGGGAAAGAATTGAAACTCAATATATTCACGGCAAGGCGCTATGGGCTGAAAAGCACGATGAGTTTGCACGTGGGCTTAGAGCCGATCCTGATTTCAATAATTACCTGCCAAAGTACAAACAATTCCGAAATGATTTAGACCAACAAATTCTCGGCTCTGCAACATCAAGAAGCGCAAGGAAGGCAATCCAAAATTACATAAATAACCAGGCTCCAATAGAGAAAGGAGTCATTGAAAAATACGCTTACATAAAAGAGAGAGACTTTAACAGGGCTACGGCCTTAGAGGATATAGAGCGATTTGAGAGGGCGGGCGATGCCAATGCTGCTGGTGCAGCGATTATAAAGTTACGCGATTTAGGATTTATGGATTATGAGGAAGCCCAAAACCGCTTATCAACTATTCAAGAAAATGTAGTTCGTTATAACTATAAAAATCTCAGAGAAGTTATTTGGAATAAGGCGCTTGAAATCGGTAACGAACAAGGATATGATAAAGCCGCCAAATTTATTGCTGGACAAAAAGAATTAGAGCCAACTCATCGTCAGCAAATGATAAACTCATTTCAATTCTTTTACGAAATGGGTGAGATAAAAACACAAAATCTAAAATCCCAAAAGGAATCTGAATTATTGCAGAAACTCGATGGAAGAAAACTTGAGCCTTCGGAACTTGATTCGGAGAATATGATTGGCTTTACGGAAGATGAGCAAAAACAATGGCGAAACAGACTTTATAATAGCATTAAACCTATAAATAAAACCAATTGGGATAAATATAACAAACTTGAAGAAAAGATACTCGATGCTCAATGGGGAAAGACCAAGAGAGAGGATGTTTTGTCCGAAATAGTTAAAGCGAGATACGACAAAAAGAGCATAACAGATAATGAATATAATGAGCTAAAGAACAGACTCGGAAAGGATTATCCTACCGATGTTATGGCGGCTTTAGACAGGGCTTTTAAGGAGCCGATGAGAACTTTTACCGCACCTTTGGCAGGAATAAAACTCAAAGACACCCAAAGACAATCCGCTTACAGGAAGGCTCTTTTGGATTGGCTCGATAGAAACTACAGTGAGGAAAAAGGATATTTGGTTACGCCAGAGGACATACTTACAAAAGCCGTAGTATTATCTTCCTTTTTTAGAAACGCAAAAGATTATAACAAATTACCTGAGCCGGATAGAATCCGCATTGTCGATGTTGAAACAGATATGATATATACGATTCCAAAAGAGCAAAGAGAAGAAGCTCTCAAAGAAATGATAACCGTTGATGGCAAGGAAATTAATAAATACCGGATAATTGAATAATGCCTTTAGATTTGAAACCAGTTGAATACGAGACGGGAACGGCTGTTGCCGATTTCGAGCCTGAACCTATAGAACAAAGGGCTAAAAATGTAGCCTCTATAGCTATCGGCAATAGTTTGTCTTTGGATGAAGCTGAAAATAGATATAACGAACAAAGATTGGTTGCCTTAAAAGACAAGCCCGATTCATTATTCAGGAATGTTAAACATTATTTCTGGCCTCTGCCAATTCCCGAAATGCCGCGAGTCAGATATACGGCGGGACAGATAAGGGACTATTTCAAATACGGTCTGCACAAAAAAGATATAGCGGCTTTGCCGGAAGAAATTAAAAAAGGAATACCGCGCGGGGTTTTGTCGATGGGTAAAATGCCTTTTCAAATGACACAGATGGCACTGGAGACAAAACCAGGCGGAATGCCTTTGGTTTCTACTACTCCGACAATGCCAATGAAAGCGATACGTCCTTTACCTCAGCTTTCCGAAAAGGCGAAAAAGATAAGTAAACGCATAGATGAATATATCAATTATCATTTTCCTCTGAATGAGGAAGTAAATTGGGATGATACACCTCTGGCAATGCTCACAAGAGATGTGACTACGAACTTGCCTAATACCGCCGCCGCTTTAGGTATGTCGATACTTACGGGTAATGCGTGGCCTGGACTTATGATTCTTGGTGCGATGGAAACTGGACGTTCATACGAAACGCAAAGAATGTATGGTGAGTCGCCAGGCAGTGCGGCATTGAAAGGAATGTTGAGTGGCGGAATAGAAGTAGTAACCGAAAAGATACCTTTTGATTTTATGCTCAAAGGCAATATTGTTGCAGGTTCAATATCCGAAGGCTTGCAGGAGAAAATAGCGGGGCTTGGCCAGAATTACATTGATGAATATACCCGCCTTACAAAACAAGAGGGAGTAGAGCCGAAAGAGGCTTCTAAGCAAGCCATTGAGTTTGCCAAATCTCAATCCAACGAAGATATGCTCGTTGGTAGTATAATAGGTCTTTTAGGTGCCGGTGCGATTAAAACAGCACAAGTATCAAAAGCTGCCGCCGAACAAATCAAGGCAAAGCAGGCACAGGGTCAACAATTAACACCAGAGGAACAAAAAACTTTAGAAACAGCAAAACAACAAGGTCTTATTGATATAGAAGAAGCCTATGGAATGACAAGACCTCTTATTTACGCAGAAAGACCTTCTATTGAAACATTATTAAGAGAAAAACTTACGGAATTAGGATGGTCTCAAGATGCGATTGACCAGATTCCGAAAGAAAAACAAATACAAATTGCGGATGAAAATATTTCACCAATAGATATATCTGAAAAATTAGGAAGGCCGATTGAACAAATAGAGCCAGAAGAAATAATAGCAGAATTACCTAAGACACTGGAACAAAAACCTATTGAACAAATACCAATTGAGCAAACTGTTGGTAAGCCTACTGGAAAATGGGGTTCAAAAAATACTGGCGTGACATTAGAAGAATATGAGGTTATTAAACAAAGAAGGACAAAAGAAGGTGGAAAATTAAAGGGTGGCAGAGAAGCGGGTGGCACTATACTTTTCGACCCGCAAGAATGGT
Source organism: uncultured Pirellulales bacterium (assembly GCA_964601185.1). GTDB lineage: Bacteria > Planctomycetota > Phycisphaerae > Sedimentisphaerales > Anaerobacaceae > CAZRMQ01. The sequence goes on along the minus strand of CAZRMQ010000025.1, from coordinate 3,057 downwards.
CTGATTTAATTAAGATAGGAAAATTTCATCTTGAAGCAGGAGCAAGAGCATTTGCTGATTGGTCGAAAAAGATGGTTGAAGATTTCGGGGATAAAATCAAGCCGCAACTTAATGATATATGGACCGAAATAAATAAATCTGCCGAGACAAAAGATATTCTTGGTGGATTAGACCCGTTAATGCAAATAACCCAATCTCTCAAAAAAGCACGGAAGGCCACTAAGGAAATTCAGAGAGAGCAAATTGAAGAAAGAAAGCGCCGTGTGGCCGCAGCCGCAGGAACTTTGGAATGGTTATCCGAAAAAGGTGTGGCAAGTAAAGAGGCCATAGAACGTTCAACAGGAATGTTGAGAGGCCCGCTTACTGAATACAAGCAAAAATATGAATCAATAGCTGATGTGCTTGAGCCCGGCGCTCTTAACGCCGCTTATGATAAAATTGCTAATAGTGAACTTCAATACTTTGAGAAATTAAATCTTAAAACTGCTTTTGAAAAACTTGTCGATGGTGCATATCTAACTCCAAGAGAAGCCAATTTGATTGCTGATTTCTTCGGCGCAGATATGGGGCGAGAAGCCAGTAAAAGAATACCTTATCGCACTTATAAAGCTCTTATAAATTTCTGGAAGGCGGGACTTCTTACGGGAATTAAAACTTCGGGACTTAATACATTCTCCAATGCTTTTCATGGCGCCACAGAAGTTGTTAAAGACATTCCCGCTTCTGCTATTGATGTAGCAATTTCCTTAAAAACTGGACAAAGAACTTTGGCTTTAACAATACGTGGTTCTGGTAGAGGCTTAGCGGAAGGAGCAATTAAAGGATGGGATTATCTCAAAACAGGGCATGACCAAAGAGATGTGGCTGCAAAGTATGATTATGTAAAAATCAATTTGAATGGCAGCGAGTTTGCTAAATGGGCGCAGGCTTACGAGGATGCAATCTTTAGATTGATGGGTGCGGAAGACCAGCCCTTCTATTATGGAGCTAAGGCTCGTTCCCTTGAAAGTCAGGCAATAGCACAAGTTAAAAATGAAGGATTAACGGGTAATGAAGCCAGTCAATTCATAAAAGGTCTTTTGGAAAATCCTACCGATGAAATGATTAAATATTCGATTCTGGATGCGGAGACGGCGGTATTTCAAAATCGCACCATGCTTGGTGATATTGGCAGGATGATGCAAAAAGTACCTGGGGGTGAAATCATAGTGCCGTTTAGCCGGACACCTTCTGCTGTTGCGATGCAGATAATAAATTATTCACCTGCTGGAGTGGCTAAAGCGATTTTTGAGAATGCGCAAAGAGGTAAATTTGACCAGCGAATGTTCTCTCAACAAATAGGTCGAAGTCTTACCGGCACGGCAGTTTTGGCTTTGGGAACAATTTTATTTAAAGCTGGTTTAATTACTCTCGATAGACCAAGAGGAGAAAGAGAGCAAAAATTGTGGGAACTTGAAGGGCGAAAACCAAACTCAATAAAGATAGGCGATAAATGGCGAGATGTTCAAGTCCTTGGGCCTGCGGGAAATCTTCTTGTAATAGGTGGTCATTTTGCAAATGCGCTTGAGGAAAAAGGGAGTCCGACAGAAGCCATAGTTATCGCAATAAGTGGTGGTGCAAAATCGTTTACGGAACAGACTTTTGTTCGTGGAATTAACATGGCTGTAGATGCTGTAACTGACCCCGAGCGCTCTTTTGAAGTATTCTTTACAAGTCTTGCAGGCTCTACGGTTCCCGCAATTATTTCCGATATAGCAAGGGCGACAGATACTACCGAAAGAATTTCTAAAGGGCCTACTCAAAGAATCAAAAGCAGAATACCAGGACTTCGAGAAACGCTTGAACCAAGACTTGATGTATTTGGAAATGATTTACCGAGATATGGCGGCAATCCTTTTGAGGTGATGTTAGACCCGACACGGCCATTCAAAATTAAACAAGATGTTGTTGTAGATGAACTTCGCAGGCTATGGGATAAGGACATTAAGGTTTCACCTACTATGCTTGGCACAAAATATGGCTATGAAAGTTTAACTCAAGAAGAAAATACAATGCTCTGGCATAGAGCGGGAGAATTAACCTATTTTGGTCTTTATGACTTAATATATAGTCCTGATTATTTGTCAAGTGATGATGAGAAAAAAGGAAAGCTCATCGAGAAAAAAGTAAATGAAGCCAAAAACATTGCAAGGATTGAAATGTCCGAACAAAAAATATATGCTGGTAGTTCAAAAGAACAATTATTAGAAAGTGGATTATTGACAAAAACATTATCTAAAAAAATAAGATAAAGACCAAAGGACAGGCATAGGCGGATAGTTACCGCTTTGGATAAAACCAGATGTGCTTTTTCTTTTGGCCGCAGAAAGGAGTTATTGAAATGAAAAAGGTAATTGCAGCAGTAACAATTTGTGTATTGTGTATCGTGGCATTTGCAAGTGTAACAACGGAGTCCAACCGTTCAGGCCCGTATAATTGCGATGGTAACGATGTGACTTTTGAGTTTGATTTTCCTATTGAAGATACAGGCGACCTCATAGTTATATTAACGGACACAACTACAGCCGAACCAACTGTGCTAACGGAAACCACACATTATACGGTCAGTGCAACGAATAATGATTACTTTGCAGGTCCGGGCGGTTTGGTGACTACCGTTTCCGCTTATGCTTCGGGCTATACGATAACAATTATCCGAGACACATCGAAAACGCATGACAGTGAATATGAAGTGGGCGGCAGATTAGATACCGAGGCTATAGGCGCCAGCTTTGATAAGCAGACCATGATGATTCAGGACTTGAACGATTTAGCAAAGACAGCCTTGCGAGTGCCTATTGGCGAAGGCCCAATAGATGAAATACCGAATAAGGTCGAAAGGGCCAGCAAATATGCTGCCTATGATCCTAATGGTAATCCTATTGTAACCGAGGGGACAGGCGATGCCACACCGCATACTACTTTTGCAGCCGAATTTGCCAGTAAAGAAAATGCCGCCGAGGCAAGGGCAACGCTTGATGCACAGAAACAGTTTTGTATTGATGTCACCGAAGCTCC
>CAZRMQ010000024.1:7758-20270 GCA_964601185.1 uncultured Pirellulales bacterium | reverse complement strand
TCTGTCCTCTGTCCTCTGATTTCCGTCTTCTGTTTTCTGATTTCTGTTCTCCGTCCTCTGTCGTCCGTCCTCTGTCTTCTGATTTCTGTCCTCTGTCCTCTGATTTCTGTCCTCTGTCCTCTATTACCTGGGGGTTTTTTAACTGTGGTGATGGTTAGTTAATGATTTTTCGGAGATGCTCAACTACTTTATATGGTGGGTGGAAATGGGCCAGTTTAGTCGCTCTGATAGCGAAAAGGTACTACATAGTATCTGTATTATTCGGTTTATGCAACGTGGTGATATGGAATCTTAGGTTTATGCTCATGATGCATCTGATCCCGATGTACACGACAGTAAGCCTCATGGTTATAGATACTCAAGATACACTTGCAGTTCGGAAACATGCATTTCCTGCCCTCAGGCGAAGTCTTTAGCGGTTTTTTCATCTTTACTCCCTTATGTGGATCGCCAAACAAAAAAGCCACAAAGGTTAGTAGTCTTCCCTTGCGGCCTAAAGATTTCCTAATCTTTTGTATTTTAATTAATTATACCACATTATTGGGCTTTGTCAAACAATCTTTTATTAATACTACTCTGCCCCCTGCCTTCTGTCCTCCGTCTTCTATCCTCCGTCTTCCGTCCTCTGCCTTCCGTCTTCCGCCTTCTGTCCCGCCGGAGGCGGGTAAACCTCCGTCCTCCGCCCTCACTTCTTATATTCTTCCGCGTGTTTTGCGCAAAGCCAACGGTATGTATTATCCGGCATTCTCACTCTTCTTAGCAGCCCCCATTGGCGTGCCTTGTAATTCTTCGGTGCAATCTGCTCTAAAAGCTGTGCCAATTGCATCCGCGCAATTCGTTTCTCATCTTCACCTGACAACTGTCGTAAATCCCGAAGCGTTCCTTTTCCTTTTAGTTTCTCCACCAATTCTCCGCTCTCAGTGTTTATATCCGATGCCGCTTCACCCTCAAGCTCTAAATGACCCGCCAATTCCTTCATAAACTCAACTTCTTTCTTCATCGTTTCAAACAACTTTGGATCAACAGCCACAGGCAAACCTGCACAGGCAATTTGAATACCAGCGGAAAGCACCTTGACTCCGAAAGCTAACTTAGGGGCCGTCTTCTCCCACCACTCTCTTGGCTTTTTGAATTTGACACTGAAATCGACCTTGTGCACTCCACTCTCATACTCACAATAAGGCATCACGATGTACTCTTTCTCAAACCAGTTCTTAAGATTAAATTTGCTGCCATCAACGGGTACAATCGAAACAACCGCTGGGGCAGAATTAAGGTCCCGGTTATCAAGCATCTCATTCAAAAGCCCCAAATAATTGCGTAGTCCCAGTTCAACCTGTTGTCCTATTTCCGCAGAAAGTCCCTCGCCCTGTTCCCTGACTTGATTGACCTTTGTGCTTACCTCATCAACATTTACCAGCAGACTCATCACGTCACTTTCAAGTTGCTTTACACTCTCCTTCACTATCTGTTGCATTTCTTCCGAAGAAATAAGAAACTTCCCAAAGCTGCTGAACCCATAAATCAACTGTTTCGGATCAACGTCGTGCCAGCCGTACTCGCAGTCAATGATTCTATTCTTAGCAAGCGCCGAAAAAATCCGGCGTTCCGAGTGATTGCCTGCACATTCTAATTCTTTTTTCTGGGTGAACTTGATGCAACCATACTTGCGTTCCGGCTTTAATCCCTCGAAAAATTCGAACACCGATTGAGCAAATCCATTCAACTGCTCAACCATATTTTGCGGAAAGGCTGCCCGAACTTGAATACTCATCACACGCTTATCTGCATTGAATTCGCACAGAGCCTCGCTTCTGTTCTCTCCTTCACCAGTCCCTAAAAAAACGCCGTTATACCAATAAACTCCTTTAGGCATCTCTCGCGTTTTAATGATCATATAGTGCGTTTTAACAATAAATCTGCTCATAATCCCTGCTGGAGGAGTTAGCTCAAATCGATACTCAATTCTACGTTCTTTTGCATTCGGAATCGGGCTCCAAGGTATCTTCTTGGGCTTGGCAAAACCGAAACGTAGCGGAACCAGACTCAAATGTCGATTTCGATATTCAAGGTCATAACAAAGCTCAAATTCCCTCATACATTTATGGAAGGTCTCGGAAAGTCCCTTATACTTATTTTCCCAAAGCTTGCGTAAACGAATATGAGTAATCTCTCCCTTATCTTTTTCCAACTGCTTATTCTCAAGTACATAGCTAATAGCCTTCGTCAACCATTGTGGCCTCAATACGATAAAATTCTTCAAATCCTCGCTGCCGGGAAAGTGTGTCACAACACCTAAGTCCCCCATCAGGTTAGCAGCATTCACATAATCATCTTTATCGATACGACTCTTATTGAATAGCGTATGAAGCGTCCTACGACTGATGTGTGCCTTTTTATTTGCGCTTTTTTTGATCTTTTCTTCGGTTTTGGCATAACTCATCGGCCAATCCTTCCCCATAACCTCCAGCTTTGCTGCCCGCCTCTGAATATGTTTTCTCAGTGCCTTTACTCCTTTGCCTGTCGAGCAACCAACCTCAAAAAAGCATTTCTTATACTTCAATAGATCAGGATATCTTGCTCGCAACTCTTCAACCGGTACGCGAGGAGTCCGCGTTTCGCATTCCGTTGCCACCAATATAACCTCGCTTTCCGGTGCACGGCTCCGTATGGTATCAAGCCAATATTCTATCTTTGGCATCTCAAACCGTTCACGTCCCTTGAAAACAAGGAGATATAAACATCGCTTAGTCATGAAAAACTGATGAGACTGATGGTTTATTTCCTGACCTTCAAAATCCCAAATTTTCAGCGTAATCCGTTTCTCTTTATCTCTTTGGTAACGAGGATGCTCGAATGTCCATGTCTCAATATCAACTCCTTCTGTCGTCACTTGGTGTTCAAATGGCAAGCTCCTCAATGCACGTGAAACACACGTCTTACCCTCATTTGCATCACCCAAGATTAGAAGCTTTGCCTCATAACGTTTTTCCTTGCCTTTGGCAAGTTCCCGTAAATACGCTAATATCGCCTTTGTCCCCTGCTTGACCACCTCCGGCGGCGGCGACTCCAAAGGATTGCCATCTAATCGGAGTTCGTCTAATTTGGTTAATTTTCCTAACTCCGACGGTACTGAGGTAAGCTGATTATTGGAAAGAGAAAGCTCCGTCAGATTCGTAAGTTTTGCTAACTCCGGCGGTAATGAGGTAAGCTGGTTATTGGAAAGATCGAGCTCTGTCAGATTCGCAAGTTCCTTTAACTCCGTAGGTACCGATATAAACAGATTACGGGAAAGATAAAGCCACGTCAGATTCGTAAGTTTTGCTAACTCCGGCGGTACTGATGTAAGCTGATTATTAGAAAAAGAAAGCACCTTCAGATTCGTAAGTTTTGCTAACTCCGGCGGTACTGATGTAAGCTGATTATTGAAAAGATCAAGCTCTGTCAGTTTCGTTAGTTTCCCAATCTCTGCTGGTAGTGAGTTGAGTTGATTTTCAGAAAGATAAAGCTCCGTCAGATTCGTAAGTTTTGCTAACTGCGGCGGTAATGAGGTAAGCTGATTATGGTCAAGATCAAGCACCGTCAGATTCGTAAGTTTTGCTAACTGCGGCGGTATTGAGGTAAGCTTATTATTGTAAAGATAAAGCCACGTCAGATTCGTAAGTTTTGCTAACTCCGGCGGTAATGAGGCAAGATGATTATTAGAAAGATAAAGCACCGTCAGATTCGTAAGTTTTGCTAACTCCGGCGGTACTGAGGTAAGCTGATTACCGGAAAGATGAAGCTCCGTCAGATTCGTAAGTTCTAATAACTGCGGCGGTAATGAGGTAAGCTGATTATTGGAAAGAGAAAGCCACGTCAGATTCGATAGTTCCCCTAACTGCGGCGGTAATGAGGTAAGCTGATTACGGGAAAGATTAAGCCACGTCAGATTCGTAAGTTCTATTAACTGCGGCGGTAATGAGGTAAGCTGATTATTGGAAAGATCAAGCACCGTCAGATTCGCAAGTTCCCCTAACCCCGTCGGTACAGAGGTAATCTTATTATTGGAAAGAGAAAGCCCCTTCAGATTCGCAAGTTCCCCTAACTGCGGCGGCAGTGATTTTATTTTTTTGCCAGACAAATCAAGCTTTGTCCGGTCATCTTTGGCCGCTCGGTCGATAATTTCAAGCAATTCCTTTTCGTCCATCTTCATGCCTCAGACTTACAACTCTGGAATTCAATGAAGTTCTCGCCCAAATTGTTAATTTATTCTACCCACAAAATCCGACAAAGAAAAGATGAATTTGAAGTTTATATAAATAGCGATTTATAATGGTTAGTTGGTATTTTTCCGCAAGAACTTATACCGGCACCACGGGTGTGCCGGCTAACCATCCTCTGTATTCCGATTTCTGTCGTCCGTCCTCCGCCATCTGTCCTCCGTCTTCTGCCCTCCGTCCTCCGTCTTCTGCCCTCCGTCCCCCGTCGCTCATCACTCGTGTATCGAGTATTAAAGATATGGTCTACAGGTTGGCATAATACCTAAGTATCTTAGGTATTAAAACTATAATATTTAACATAGAGTATCAAGCATCGAGAATCGCTCCCTGCTTTGCCTTATATGGTGGGGCTTCGCAGGTCACTCAGAGCCTGCCCTGAGCCTGTCGAAGGGGCAGGCTTCCGTCCCGCCGGAGGCGGGTAAACCTCCGTCTTCCGTCTTCTGATTTTGTGCATCAATCCATCGTTAATAAAATTTCCCTATTACCGAATTATCTTTTCTCACCATGTGTCAAGCCACATGGTATCTAACTTTGATAAGGAAACATACTTGTTTTCACCCTATGGCAAGCCACAAGGAATTATCAAGATTAAACTCTAATAATAAAAATACGCAACGTCCGATAATATTGCCTTTGCCCACATTAACTAATTGGCCTTTTCTTGTTTTTCCCATCCACAATCCCGATGAACCGTGATCGAATAAAATTCAACGGAATGTTTTTATTATTTCATACTCAATAGTTGGTATTTTATCGTATTGTGTCCCCGCCTACGGCGGTCAGGCCCCGTCCGTCTTCTGTTTTCTGCCCTCCGTCTTCTGCCCTCTGTCCTCCTTCAGCTATCCCCACCTACGGCGGGCAATTTCATCTACATCTTCATATATGTATTATTACGAAGGAATAAATAAAACTCTAATAATAAAAATAAGCAACGTCCGATAATATAGCCTTTATCTATATTAACTAATTGTCCTTTTTTTGATTTCCCCATCCACAATCCCGATGAACCGGGATCTGCTGAAATTAAACTGATTTTGTTTATTATTCCATATTGCTTTTTTGAAAACACCTACCGTCATTTCGACCAAATCGATGCGAAGCATCGCGAAGTGGAGAAATATACTCAAAAACAGATTTCTCGGCTCTTCTACGGCTCGCTCGAAATGACAACCACGACTCTTTTTTACAAAGCAATTCCATATTATTAAAGTTTTGAATCACCAAAATCTAATAATAAAATACGCAACGTCCGACAATATTGCCTTTGCCCACATTAACTAATTGGCCTTTTCTTGATTTCCCCATCCACAATCCCGATGAACCGGGATCGAATGAAATCCAACGGAATGTTTTTATTACTTCACTGCTTGTATATCGAGCATCAAGCCCGTCCCCTCGGCCATGCTCTGCCGTAATCCCGTAAGGGATCCCTATCGGGAGGCATCCTTTGGAGGGACAGTCCTGAGTCCGTCGATTCCGCCGCAAGGTGTCCCAAAGGGAGGCACGCCGGATTCGTGACGAACCGGGTCGAAGGACATCAAAAACCACCAGAAACAAGTTGCCTATATATCCTATATTGAAATTATGTTAATTTAAAATAGTGCTACATTTTTGACATATTTCTGCTAAAAAGGCGCTCATTTCTGCAAATATCCGACCAATTTTAGCAAATTTACACTCATTTTTGCACTCTTTTTGCGCACTCATTAAATTATTTATATTATGTATACTACCCAACTCCTCACTGAACTCGCATCTTCTACCCTAATACTATTAAACAGGGCAAAATATAACGAATATGATGACAGCTCCCCCGAAACGAATCCGAAAAAACCGCATTTTCCCCCAATATTTAAAAATCACAGTTTTACCCTGTGTTAATTTGCGTAAACTATTTGTAACCCGAATTATTTGTTCTACTTATGTTCAGCGCAGCATTTCGATAACTATTTTTGCGACCTCATCGCGTGATTTTTTCGCAGCTAACGGCTCAGTCAACTTAATCAATTCGCTACTTACCTGAGCTAACTTGTCTTTATCTCCTAAAAGCTGCTCGATGCTATGCACAATCGGCTCAATCGAGTTGAAATGCGGCATAAATTCCGGCACCAATTCTTTGCCCGCCAAAATATTGGGCAGTGAGAGGTATTCTGTTTTGACTAACCAGCGGCCTACTAAATGCCACAGGATTCTGCTGGATTGATACATTATCACCATGGGACAGCCAACCGCCGCGACCTGCAGCGTGGCACTGCCGCTCGCGACAATCGCAAAATCCGACCCGGAAGCAGTATCAGTAACCGTATCGATAGTATATTCACCCTCAAAGCCGGGGATTTGTGCTTCCTGCAGCATTTCTTTTCGCCTGGCATCCACAGCCACAAAGACAAACGTCGCTGCGGGATATTTTTCTTTTATCCGCAGTGCTATCTGCTGCATCGGTATCCAGAGCGATTCGATCTCCGCAGGCCTTGAGCCGGGCATAAGCGCTATCTTCAATTTCCTGCCCGGGTCAAAATCCGTATAATCTTTTTTGAAGCTTCGCAAACCGCCCTGCAAATCATCAAGCAGTGGACTTCCTACAAAGGCGGCGTCAACTCCTTTTTCGCTGAACCAGTCCTGCTCGAATGGCAGTATGCAGCAGAGCTTATCGCATAGCCTGCGAAGCTTGCGAATTCGCCAGCCGGCCCAGGCCCAAAGCTGCGGTGCGACATAAAAAAGCGTCCTGATGCCGGCTTTTTTGGCAGCCTTTGCAACACGGAAATTAAAAGAGGGCGAATCGCAAACGATGACCAAATCGACTTTATTATCCTGCAGGAAATGTGCTATGCGTTTTAACAGCTTATAATAATAGCCGATTTGGCTAAACGCGTTGTATATCATCGCGGCTTTTTTGCCGGTCTGCTCCAGCAATTTGCAGCCGGCTTCAGCCATTTTGGGCCCGCCTACGCCGACAAATTCGATGTTGTAACCGTTATGCTTCAAAGCAGTTATCAGGTTTGCGCAATGGGCGTCGGCGCTCGGCTCAGCGGCACTTATAAAAATACGGTACCTTTTGTCTTTGTCCGCCATAACTAAGTGGATTTATAACAACTTCTCAGGAAAACCACGACAGCTAATATAAGGGCAAATGCAAATAAAGGCCAATAAAAGTAAGAATTGAAATCCTGCTGGGCTATATGTGTACCGCCAATGCAAAATGAGACAACCACAATAAGGCCGGCAGCAATAAAGGCGAGCCATTCCAGCCCGGTGACTTTCAAAGGTCTTCCGAGAGAATCCCTATGCAGTATTATCACAGCAAATATCAGCATCGTAAGGGAAATCAGTACCGGTGCCCAAAACGGTGAAGCCCAGGTGACAGGTATTAAAAATAGTATGTCCCAATCCGTAATCGAAGCGGGCCAATCGAGAATGACTTTGAGCCAGACATAATAGAAAATGTCCCATACCGCAAAAATAGTTAGAAAATACGCGAATCGCTGCTGCCGATTTTTGCCGAAGAGCCAGGAGCCGGTTAAGATTATAACTATCGTAGCAGCTTCTCTGCCGATTTCGGTTAATAAAATGTGCTTCGAGGAAGGAGCAATCGCAAAAGCCAAGGGAAATGTAAAGCCTTCAGGATGAAAAATCGCACGAAGATAAACAACCACAGCGGCTTCGATGTAACCGAAGGCAATGCTGAAGATAACTACGATAATAAATCGCTTGAACATTTCAGAAGTTTATTAGTGAATTAGAGAATTAGCGATTAAAGTTTTTCCAATTCTTCCAGCAGTGCTGGAATGATTTTGTTTTCCGGCACGATTGCGATTCTTTGGCCCTTCTTGTAGATATAGGCTTTATTCTTTGCAGCGCAAACGGCTAAGTCTGCATCGGCTGCCTCACCTGGGCCGTTGACAATGCAACCCATAACGGCGATACGGACGGGATTTTCGATTTTTTGATCTGCTACAGCTTTTTTCACCTTGCGAGCCAAAGCAGTTATGTCTATCTCAGCGCGTGCACAAGTCGGACAAACTACCAATTCTAAACTTGGCTTTTGATAAAGGCCGAGCGAGGCCAAAATCTGTTTTGCCATCTCGGTCTCCACCACGGGATTGCCGGCTGCGCTTACCCTGATAGTGTCACCGATACCTTCCGCCAATAGCGTGCCCAGAGTGACCGCCGATGGCACAAGGGCATCTTCCGGCAGACCAGCATGTGTCAGGCCGAGATGTATCGGGTAGTCAAAGACTTCAGCTATTTTGCGGTTGATTTCAATAGTCCTTAAAGGGTCACTGCTTTTAGCACTAAGAACCAACTGAGTAAAATGACGCTTCTCGAAAAGGCGCACATATTTCTTCATTTCATTCAGCATCAAAGCAACCCGCTTTGAAGGTGGAATGTCCCGCTTTCTTAGGTCACGGATGCTCGCCTCGTTGACGCCGATGCGGACAGAGGTTTTGTGCATCTTGGCTGCGTCGATTATTCGATAAATGCTCTCTTTATCTTTTATGTTACCGGGATTAAGCCTGACCTTCGCAGCTCCAGCCTCAATTGATTCGATGGCTCGATTAGGACTGAAGTGAACGTCGGCGATCAACGGAATATTTACTTTCTGAACGATTTTCGCAAAGGCAGCGGTATCGGCCCGCGTAGGCACAGCGATTCTAACCAATTGACAACCCGCTGCAACAAGCTGATTTATCTGCCGTACGCAACGGGCAATATCGACTGTCGGCACCTTGGTCATCGACTGGATGACAATCGGAGCGACAGAACCGATTTTTACAAATCCGGCCTTGACAACTATTGTTTTTCTTCTTTTAATCACGCAAAATTCATCCTTCGTAGTAAATAATATGAAGAAGGAATTTTAGCTTGTTTTGTGCTTTTGGGCAAATTAAAATACTGCCCGTTTGTAAGAACCCCCCAATTTATTGCGGGATTCACAATATATGATTTATTTGTTGTTTCTCCCTTACGCGGGGACAAGATTATGAGAATGATGTTGCTGTATATCGGTGTGGTGCTTTTTATCGCCTACTGGGGCTGGGGCGTAATATTGTACATTATGCAGCCGAAGCTTTTATACAGCCCCGTGCGCGAGATTTTATATACGCCGTCTGACTTAGGTCTGGACTTCGAGGAAGTTGATTTTAAAACTGAGGATGGACTGCTCCTGAACGGCTGGCATATTCCCGCGGAAAACCCCGAATTTACAATCCTGTTCTGTCACGGTAACGGCGGGAACATCTACCACTGCCTGGACACCATAAACATCCTTTATAACCTGGGGCTGAACTGTTTTATTTTCGATTATCGCGGCTACGGTAAAAGCCAGGGCAAACCAAGCGAGGCAGGGACTTACTTAGATGTAAAAGCTGCATACGAATGGTTAATCAAGACAAAAAAAATACCTGAGGAAAATATCATTGTCTTCGGCAGGTCGCTCGGCGGAAGCATCGCAACCTATCTGGCAAGTAATGTCAAGACGGCAGGCCTGGTTGTGGAAAGTTCTTTTACATCATATGTTGACATCGGCAAAAATTTCTACCCCTATATGCCCGTGGGGCCCTTTGCGAGATTCAGCTACAGGACAATCGACTATATTAAAAACGTTCACTGCCCCGTGATGTTTGTCTACAGCAGAAATGATGAGGTAGTTCCATTCGAGTTCGGCTTAGAGCTGTATGAGACCGCAAATGAGCCGAAGGAGTTTGTGGAAATCCTCGGCAGTCATAATGATGGTTTCCTGGTGTCCGGCGAAACCTACAAAAAGGCCTGGACCAAGTGGGCGGCATTCCTTAAAGAATATAAAAGCGAATCAAAACGATATGTAGCATCATAAAAAGCTGATTCGCTCAATGCTCTTGATTCATATCTCTTATGCCGTAGAAATAAACCCCCAGTAAAACTGGGGGCTAAATATATCTCTGTCTTCTTAACTATTTTCCACCTTATCATTTTTATCCGGATATTGAATTTGTCCGCCATAGGCGGAGTATTTTCGATACAGCAGGCCGCGAATTATTAAGGCAATACCAACACCACAAAGAATAACAGCAACAAAAAATCCGGGACCGCTGCCTTGACCTGAAAATCTTTCAAAGCCCAAAGCAAAGGCAGCCGCTACGGCAAGCACTATAATTCCTTGTGTGATATATTTTATCCACGCTGGCCCGATGGATTTAGGTTCAGGAGGTCTTAATTTCGACGGTGGTATGCCCTTTTCGATGGCTGCCAATATCTGTTTGTGCTCAAGCCGCTTCGCAAAATAAATAACTATGCCAATAACTATTGCGATGGCTATTATGCTTGCAAATACAACCGATACTATGATTACCTCATCGTACATTTTTATCCTTTCGACTTTAATTGGTTATTAGTAACTGGTAATGGCGTGAGCCATGCTGTGCATTACCAATCTCCAATCACCAATCCGCTATTTTAATTTTATTGAGCCGCTGCTGGTTCGTAGGCGCAATCTCCCTTTTCCTTCGCCTATTGTGCCGGTAATATTCCTTTTGTTGACCTTTCCGATTATCGTTATTGGCAGCTCGGTTTTTATTGACCCATAACCGGTTGACAGCTCAACCTGACCGGAAAAGCCTGTAGGTGTTACAAAATCGATACTGCCGTATGAAGTGACTGCTTCCGCATCGATTTCAGAAGGAGCCGATTCCGAAAAAGCTATATCGATGCCACCGCTCGATGACTTGGCGATAAGTTCGGGGGTTGTAATTTGTCGGCAGGTGATGCGTCCATAGGAAGTAGATATATCGGCGGTGCTGTTAGCGGAGGCATTAGTAAGACTGATATTGCCGCTGCCTGAATGCAGTTTGATTAAATTGCCCTTAAGCTCATCACAGGTTACGGAACCGTAAGAGGTATGTGCATCACAATCGCCGAAGGAGGCTTTTGTGAGCGTAATCCTGCCGCTACTGGTTTTGAGCTTGATATCACCGTCTGAGATGTCATTACAGGTTATTGAGCCGTAGGATGTATCCAGTTCGGTCGAACCCCGGATATTTTCTGCTTTAATTGAGCCGCTGCTGCTTTTGAGATAGATGTTGTCACCTGAAATATTTTTACAGGTGATAGAACCATACGAAGTCTTTAGCTGTGTCGAGCCTTGAATATTTTCGCTTTGAATCTTACCGCTGCTGGTCTTGCCCTTAATGTTGCCTTCAAGGTTACTCAACTCAATTGCACCATACGAGCTGGAGCATTCTACACTGGTTTGTTTAGGCACGATTACATTGAAGCTGACGCCTATCGAGCGGTTCCTTTGTAACTTTGGTTTTTCGGCTTTGATTTCTAATGTGTTTCCGATCTGCTCAAGTTTTATTTGCACCTGCTCGGCTATTTCCTGGGCTTCCTGCTCGGTGGGTGCCTGGGCAAAAATTTTGGCGGTTACATTGCAGTCTGTAACATCGGCACCGACCACCGTGACGGAGCCGAAGCTGGTTTCAGTGACGACAGTAGAGCCGGCTCCAAGAGGGACCTGCTGCTGAACCGTTCTCTCGTACTTGGCCTGTGGCCAACCACCCATCGAAATTTCACACCCGCCGGCAACCAATAGCGAGCACAGGCAAAAACCAAGAGCTATGATTACTTCATTTTTCTTCTTCATTTTAAAACTCCTTAAGTTACTTGATTCTTATTGAGCCGTTGTGAGTCTCAAGGTGCAATTTCCCTTCGCCCGTACCGATTGTTCCTGTAAGCTTTCCTTTGCTTACCTTTCCGGTTACCGTTATGGGTATATCTGTCTTTATTGAGCCGTTATGTGTTGAAACATTAACCGCTGCGGAGAAATTAGGCGGAGCCACGAATTCTACGCCGCCGTTATGAGTGACGACAGAAACATCGCAGGCAGGCTTGGCACTTTCAGAATAATAAATCTTTATACCGCCGTTGTGTGTTCTAAGCTGCGCATCGCCCGAAATCTCTTTACATGTAATCCCGCCGTTGTGAGTTTCAAGTTTTGTGCTGCCTGCTATCTGCGTGGCTGTAACTCCACCATTGTGTGTTGTAGCATCAACCTCGCCGGTAATATCGGTAATCTTAATACCGCCATTGTGGGTGTTAAGTTCCAGGCTGGTTTTATTTGGTAATATCACGTTGAGGTTCACGCTGACAGAACGGTTCCTCATATATGTAGGCTTCTCAATTTTGGCAGTCAGCCTGTCGCCGAAAGGTACCAGCTTTACTTTTGTTTGTTCAGCCACTTCTCTGGCGTCCTCTTCCGTCACGGCACGGGCAATA
>CAZRMQ010000024.1:2380-7658 GCA_964601185.1 uncultured Pirellulales bacterium | reverse complement strand
TTTTGTTTGTTCAGCCACTTCTCTGGCGTCCTCTTCCGTCACGGCACGGGCAATAATCGTAGCGGTAAGATTACAGTCCGTAACTTCCGCGCCGGCGATAGTAATCGAGCCGTTGTGCGTTTGTGCCGCGAAGGTTGAGCCGCTCTTCAAAGGCGCAGACAACTGGACTGTTCTTTCGTACTTTGCATTCAAAGCCCAGCCGCCGACGTTGATACAGCAGCTCGCTGAAACAATCAGCAGACCCAGCAGACAGACAAGCGATAATTTCATGAAATAGCCCTTGTTCATTTTTTCATCCTTTCCATAAAAAAAAAGCAAAAATAACGAAAAAAGGATAAAACCGTAGCAAAACGGTAACATTTAAACAACATACTTAAGCCGCTCTGGTGTTTAACCAGCCTCAAGAACAGTGCTCCAGAAGCTATTAAAGCTATAAGGCAACAGATTATTATTACAACTCTGTGAGTATGTAGCAAGTTTTGTATAATAGGTTTCAAAATTCCTGAAACTTTTTTACTCAGGCACACGACTAACACAATGAAGGGAATATCTTTGGCGAAGAATCTATGGCAACAGCCAAAGGACAACTGGGTAGAGCTCCTTAGGAGTGGAGATAAAGGTACCTTTGCCGAGTTCATTGATAAATACAAAGAGACGGTTTTTTTGTGCTGCCGAGGCCTGGGTTTAAGAGATGACGAGGTCGATGATGTAGCCAGTGAAACCTTTATAGCGGCATACAAGGGATTACAGCGCTATAGTGGAAAAGCTGAGCTAAGTACCTGGCTGTGGAGCATAGCGTATCGTCAGGCGATAAATTACCTGAGAAAGAACCGAAGGAAGTGGCAGCTTTGGACCGAGCCGGATGAATCAGCCGTAGGCGGACTGAAAGCAAAAGAGCCGGGGCCGGTATCGGCAGCGCAAAATAGCGAAGAAGCATATATCATCTGGGCTGCAGTTGAACGTCTGCCACGGCTTTGGGCTATAGCAATTATACTACATTACCGGGAAGAAAAGTGCATAACCGATATAGCGAAGATAATGCGAGCAAGGAAAAATACAGTAAAGACGTACTTATTCAGAGGGCGTGAAAAACTAAAGGAAATGCTGGCTGTAACTTTTAGCCCTCCGATAGGAGTCCATAGGACTGCCACATGTACAGAGGATGCGAGTGTTAACGGATAAATTAAAAGATAGATTTGATTTTCCACCGGACGGATTGACAAGGGCCTTACAAAGGCATCACGAACCGGTGCCAGCTGATTTCACCGACAAAGTTTTAATAAAGCTCAGGCAGGCTCAGGAGCAAAAGATTTTGGCCCGCGTCGTTTTGCAGGAAAGACTCGCCCTGGCAGGCTGTGTTATATTCAGTTGCATTGCGATTTTGGCCACGACAGTCTTTCCGGAAATCACCGAAGTAATCTTTCAAAGTATTGCCAAGATTGTGACGCAGCAGGGAGAGGGTTTGGCCGATAGAATCCCGCAAACTATAATAGCTTTCAGCGCTGATTGGCAAACGTATATGATTCTTGTCGGAGGAATTGGACTTGCTGTTTACAGCCTTATCGAATTATTCTTCGGCAACGGCTTAAAAACAACACAAAGTCATAAATGATAAGCTTTGCACAACCTACTAAAAACACCATTTAGCTGTCACTCTGCACCAATTATCCAGCCGCGAAAGAACAAGACTTATAACAAACATAGTAAACTGCTACGTATTAAAACCCGTAGCAGTTTACTTCACCTTAACAATCAATCGCAAGAAAAAGCTTATACGTAAAGTGCGTACGCGCTTTACGTATAATATGTGAACGTTAGAAATGATTTATACAAATCATAACATTTATGTGCACCTAACAGTGGAGCCCCACGGGCGTGCATGTGTTTATTGACACCTGTAAAACTAATGTTATAGAAAATCGTAACGACTTGTCACTCCTGCGAAAGCAGGAGTCCAGAAAATACCAATAAAATATCTGGATTCCCGTTTTCACGGGAATGACATTGTTACTCTATACTTCTTGTGGTTTATCATTATTTATACAGGGATCAATAGCCAAGGGAAAAAACATCCCCAAAGCCTACTGCCTTGAGGCTGCCAACCAACAATAGCGATAAACAAAGGGTGGCAGCCCCAAGCCTGCCCCGAGCGAAGTCGAAGGGCGCAGCTTGGAGATGGCCTTCTACAACTTGCGGCTAAACACATACTGTGCTTTACACACCCTACCTAAAAATATCTTTTAGCTTTTTGATAGAAAGGTTATGTGGACAGCTTCTGGTTAGAATCTTGCATCCGGTCTTCGTTATGAGAACATCATCCTCTATCCGCACACCCAATTTGCCGGGGATATAGACACCCGGCTCAATTGTAATAACCTCGCCGGCCTGCAGCCTGCCGGTGGTCACGGCTTTTATGAAAGGCAGCTCATGTATCTCCAAACCCAGACCGTGTCCCGACCCGTGTTCATAGACAGGCAAACCATTTTTGCGAATTACCTCTCTGGCAGCAGCGTCAATCCATACTATTTCGGCATCGGCCCTGACCATCTTTATAGCTGTTGCCTGCGCCTGCTCCACCACGTCAAAGACCCTTTTATAGAAATTGACAAATCCGGCTTCAGACGGAGCCGTCGGCGTACCAACCGCAAAACATCGGGTAATGTCACT
This sequence comes from uncultured Pirellulales bacterium, assembly GCA_964601185.1. Lineage (GTDB taxonomy): Bacteria > Planctomycetota > Phycisphaerae > Sedimentisphaerales > Anaerobacaceae > CAZRMQ01. The sequence continues at coordinate 4,991 of CAZRMQ010000024.1, read as the reverse complement.
GCAATATCCCTTGTATTTGGCGCCGAAGTCTATCAGCACGGTATCGTTTCTTTTAAGGGTCTTTCTGCCCGGCTGATGATGAGGGCGTGAGGCGTTCGGGCCGAAGGCGACAATAGTATCGAAGCTATTTACCGCGCCAAGTTTGCGAATCTGAAAATCGAGCAGACCCGCAAGCTCATTCTCTGTCATCCCCGGCTTTATCTGGCAAAGAATCTGCTCAAAAGCCTTTGCCGCTATAGAAGCAGCCCGCCGAATACAGTTGATTTCCCCACTGTCTTTAATGCTCCGAAGAGACTCGATGATACTATCTGCTGCTTTGAGCCTGGTTTTCATACTCTTTTGTAATACATCGAAGCCGGCAAGTGAGACAGACCTTTCAATTCGTACATTATCGATTCGGACCGACTTAAGCTGCCGTACCAGTTTGGCCGCAGCCTGTGCTATTGGCTCGGAATTAGCCCGCATGATGATTTTGCAGCCGATACATTCTTTCTGAGCCTGCTCGGCGTATCTGCTGTCTGTTAAAAGAAAAGTTTGTCTTTTGGTAATCAGAGCCCAGCTATCGGAACCAATAAAGCCGGTAGTGTAAGTTACATTGGCAGGATTAATCACGATAAGGCAATCTGTTCCCTGATTGCGAAGCTCGCGACGAATCGACCTGATGCGTTTTGTTATTACCTCTCTGTTCATTATCTCAATCAATAATCATAATTACCGCTCCCTAACGGTCGCGGCTCTGTTCTTTATATTCTTTTGAAAAACTTTACCGCAAGTATCTTCATTAACACTCATAGAATAAAAAATAAAGTATTTTTTGCTGATGCGTTTGGATTTAGGCCATTTTATTTTTATACTTTTATTAGATTAGGATATTGCTGGGGGGGAGACAGGGTGGAATATAAATACCACACTGTTCTTTTGGCGTCTTCGGAGGGAGAGAAAACTTTTTGTATTAACCTTTTTTCACTTAGTACGGCCCTGCACCAATTGTCCTTCTGCGGAAGAACCAGCCTTAGATAAGGCTGGGAGCAAAGCAGCAGGCTCAATTGGCGCGGGGTTTTTTTATGTCTTGTTCATGGAGCTATTTGCCATTACAATGTGAGTCTGAATAGATCGTTTATTTAAATCAAACTGACCGTTTTCAAAGAAATATTGTTATAAGTGAATATTTAATAGTAACATATCGCAGCTTGTCATTCCCGCACAGGTGGGAATCCACTGCTACGATTTGGTAAATGGATACCCGCTTTCGCGGGTATGACAGTGCTAATCGGTCAGTTTGAGTTATTTAAGATAATTGTATAATGCTGCTACCTATTCGTACGAACGTTTATCCGAGACGAACACCATACGCAAATTACGCTTTGATAGTCATCAACGTGTTAATTTTTTTGCTCACGTATTCGCCGGTTGTCAATCCTTTTACAAGAGAAGTTACACGAATTCTTCGACCCTGGGCGGAACAATTTATGCTCACACCTGCTCAGCCACGTCTATGGCAGTTTGTAACTTATGCCTTCCTGCACGGAGGCTATATGCACATTATCGGCAATATGTATTTTTTGTATCTGTTCGGCAACAATGTAAACGATAAAATCGGGCACCTTGGATATCTTGGCTTTTACCTTGCTGGGGCGATACTCAGCGGTATAGGCCATGCAGTTGCCAATTCTTCCTCGGTTGTATCCACTCTGGGAGCCAGCGGAGCCGTCGCGGCTGTAACCGGTGCATATCTTGTATTATTCCCCCAAACTTTAATAACCATCCTATACTGGTTCATATTCATAGGAACAATAGAAATACCGGCGATGTACTTTATCGCCTTCAAGCTGGTCATCTGGGATAACATTATCGAACCGCGCTTTGCTCCTGCACCCATCGCTTACAGTGCCCACATGGCGGGATATGCGTTTGGCATCGCAGCTATATTGGCACTTCTCGCAAGCGGTTTGCTTAGCAGCAGTAATTTCGACTTGTGGGCAATGATAAAAAGGTGGAATCGCCGGCGCCAATACCAAGATGTCGTATCAGGTGGTTACGACCCTTTTACCAGTCAGATGGGAAGGAAACCGATAAAGGTAAGAGAGGTAAAAAATACCGGCTCAACCGTTAGTGGAAACGAAAACAAAATAACAGAGCTTCGTAATGAAATCACTAATCGGCTTGCTCAGCGCAACCAGCCCGCTGCAGCCGATGCCTATCTGGAACTTATGAAGCTTGACAGCAACCTGGTTCTGCCACGCCAGCAACTATTGGATATTGCCAATCAATTAGTCAGCGATAAAAGGACCGCTGAAGCGGCTCAGCCCTACGAACAGTTCTTAACTCATTACAGCAGTTACGAATATGCCGAGCAGGTGGAGCTGATGCTCGGCCTATTGTATACACGTTATCTCCATAATCCACAGAAAGCGGTAACGCATCTGAAGGCGGCCGCTGAAAAGCTCTCCGATCCCGGACAATTGAAGATGTGCAAAGATGAACTCGCCCGACTCCAAGCCTAAGCAGCACCTTTAACCACTATAGTGGCCAAATTTGCGATAATAAAAATTTGACAATATCTAAAAAGAGTGGTAATTTCATATCAAAGAAGGTAATTTGTGATTGGTAA
>CAZRMQ010000024.1:0-2280 GCA_964601185.1 uncultured Pirellulales bacterium | reverse complement strand
ACCAGTTACTATTCAAACAGTTACCAATTAACTAATTTTTATGGGAGGCAGAAAATGGAGTTTCAAAAAAATTACTCAGGAAGCCCGGCACAACTAAAATTAAACCAAATTTATAAATCAGCTTTTCTTCTTGTTGTATTAGCAGCTATAGCATCTGTCGGCTTCGCTCAATCAGCCGCGACTTCGCCTGAAGAATCTGCTTCGATTGGTGACGCCAATGCTGCCGCTGCTCACGTTTTTCCCTACGTTGCCGAGATAACAGGCAATGATGTCCGCATTCGTTCCGGCCCAGGCACGAATTTTTATGATTGCGGTAAACTCTACAAGGGTGACAGAGTCGAAGTGGTCAGAACACAATTCGGCTGGTCCTGCATTGTTCCACCGGCAGGCAGCTTCTCCTGGATTTCAATGCAATATGTCAGTGTTAATCTGGATGATACCACCGTTGGTGTCATTACCGGCGATGTTAGTGTATATGCCGGCTCTGATGAGGTAAAGCCGATGCACTCTACCTACGAGCAGGTGAAACTTAAACGGGGGGATAAAGTCAAATTATTAGGCGAGGAGAGGGACGATTATTACAAAATTGCTCCGCCAAGCGGCGCCTATCTTTGGGTGAGCAGCCAATATATAAAACCAGCGGGCCCGGTTATTGCAGGTACCCCCCCCACGACGGGGACATATTCAACCGATGCCCCCTTAGGGGTTCCCACTTCGGCCTCTGTTGAGACTGAGAAACTCAAAGAATTCTATGCTCTGCAAGAGAAAATCAAAGCAGAACGGGCCAAACCGACAGACCAGCAGAATTATGCAGAGATAAAAAAGGCAATGAAAGATATTGCCAACAACAAAGAATCTGGTAAGGCTGCTCGCTACGCAGAGTTTGTGATTAGGCAAATAGAAGGTTTTGAACTGGCCGTGCAAATAGCCAAGGAAGTTCAGCTCCAGAACACACAACTGCAAAAAGTCATGGAGGGGATAGAAAAGGCCCATGCCACCAAGCTGGCTAAATTCGAAGACTTAGGCAGGTTTATGGCTATTGGTCAGTTCCAAACTTTTGAGACATACGGTGCCGGCCATTACCGAATTATTGACGGCTCGGGCAAAACGACGTGTTATGCAAAACCTTCCGACCAACTCTCAGAAACAGATTTAAGCAAGTTTATAGGCAAGAAGGTCGGTTTGGTCGGAACAGTCGAGCCCCACTCAGCGACAGGGGGAGCTTTAGTAAAATTCACAGAAATAGTTGAGATAATTCCTCAGTGACTAAAGTGCCTAAAGTGAGCTAAAGTGCCTAAAGTGACACCTAAGGTGTCATTCTGAGCGAAGCGAAGAATCTCTCTTTCGTTGGCCAGATCCTTCGGCTTTGCCTCAGGATGACACGTAAAGTGTCATTTTAGGCACTTTAGGCACTTATAATTTTAGCTCACTTTTTAAATCGGCATCTATGTATCTGCCCTTCCAGGAATAGGAATAACATCGTCGGGCGGAGCCACCACTTCACCCTTCTCAAAATCTTCCGCCGTTGGTTTTAGAACCAGATTATACCAAGGCGAATCCTGGTTCTCGGTGAGGTCCGACCACCTAACTATCTGACCGGTGTAAGCTGAGATTCGACCCATTATTGCGGTGAGTGTAGATTCGGCGACATTGCGAGCCTCGTTGATGGGCTTTTCATCAAGAATACTATTGAGTAAATCGATGTGCTCTTGAACATACGGATTATCGTGCCCAGGAAAGTCCGGTATATCGATGCTTTTATGCGAGTCCATCCCGCTGCCGTCACCGAAGGTTGAGCCTTCGCTGCCCACAATGTGTTCCATCGCTCTGTTGTAGCAGCCACTCATTTGTCGGCACATGCTTTGGATGTGCAGGTCGTCAGCGTAATCATATTGGATACCGAAGAAATCAAACTGGTTACCGGTCTTTCTTCGGGCGCGCCCACCTAAACCAAGAGCTCTGATCGGTGGATGGCCAATGAACCAATTAGCCACGTCCAGATTATGCACATGTTGCTCAACGATATGGTCGCCTGACATTTCAACGAAATTGACCCAGTTGTTTACCATGTAGTCCGCATCACTCTGGCCGCTTTTGCGTGGATGGATCCACGGTATAGTCCCACACCACCAGACACAGCCGCCTCTAATCTTGCCGATTGCACCGTTCGCCACGGCATACTGAGTCCTGAGATAGACTGTTTGGTGGCGGCGCTGAGTGCCGGCTACGACCGAAAGGCCTTTTTTCTTTGCCAGCTCACCGGCCTCGATTAGCCTGCGG
>CAZRMQ010000023.1:0-20437 GCA_964601185.1 uncultured Pirellulales bacterium | reverse complement strand
TCAATGATTCCTTATGGTCACGTTTCAATACTTTTACAGATGCTCTGGAGGTCTTACCTTCGGAAAGCCAAATGCCTTTCTTTAGTTTTTCTACCGCCTCACCGCTGATTTGTCCTTTGCCTGCACCTGTGTTGCCTGCACAGGTTACGCAGGCACAGGTGACTCTGGCTACGTATGTTTTAGGCACTTCGTATCTTGGATGCGTTAACTTATTTGCCAGTTCGTTGTCATTAGTAAGGACAATTATTCCTGTTGTATCGGCATCGAGTCTGCCTACACAGAAGATGCGTTCGCGGGCGGGGATAAAACTTGTTGCTTTTTTTCTGCCTAAGGGGTCCGAATTAGTACAAATAACGCCTTTGGGCTTATTAAGAAGGAAATATACTTTTTTTTCCGTCTGAATCTTCCTGCCGTTTACAGTTATGATATCTTCCTGCGGGTCGACAAAGGCCGGCAGCTCATTTACTATTTTGCGATTTACCTCGACTGTTCCGCTGAGTATTAGCTGCTCACACTTTCTGCGTGAGCCGATGCCGGCCGCAGCCAAAACTTTTTGTAATCTTTGCTTAGTCATTTCATATTCAATTTTTGATTTGTGCGAAAAAGTCCTTGCGACAACCTTGTACTGAGCTTGCCGAACGTATTGCTGGTTATGACACAGCCTGTTTAGCACTGGCCCCTGCGTCTCCCGCTCGCACCTGCGGTTACGCGAGTGCAGGCGACGCAAGTCGGGGCAGCGGGGGGATAAATTTGTCATTCTCCGTAAGCACCATAAGGCGTCCCTTGCGGGAGAATCCCTGGGACTGCGTAGTATATATATTACTAAAGTGCCTAAAGTGAACTAAAATGTCTAAAGTGAACTAAAGTTATAATTCATAATTTTAGGCACTTTAGTCACTCTAAACTTTAGACACTTTGTTTAGAGGGCTGAATCTGGTTACCTGTGGCATAGCTAAGCTTGCGGCTCTGATTCGCCTCCTGTGGTGAGCCTGTCGAATCCATTGGCGGATTGATCTTCAGACTTTGGCTCTGACTCTGTTTTTCCTTCTCCGTAAGGAGTCCCTAGGACTGATTCAGTTATCGTAGGCTCAGTTCTCCCTTGCTCGGATATTACGTAAACGTCCTCTAAGGCGGTATTATCAACTGCCTTGCGCATAAGTGAATAGATTATGGTATTGGCGGAAAAATAAAAACTAACAAGGAAAGCGACTACTAATACGACGACAGCTAATAGTAATAGATATACCAAAAAGGCCGCGAATGATTCCAATCCGGTAAGTGCTGCCCAATTTGGCCGAACAACCAGTTTCGTAAATGTTGGAGCATCCTGCCAAATCGCTGTAAGCTTGCTATTGTCACCCAAGATGCCTAATTGCAAAAACCAGCGGGTAATCCAAAGCAGCAAAAAGGCAAAAAATCGAACAAAAATGTAACAAATCGCTCCATAGACCGCAGCTACAGCGGTATAAAATGCCATCTTCCATGGTTTTGCAAAGATATAACTGAAAGAACGGCTTATCGCGTCAAAACAATCTGAATCGTCGTACGCCACTGCTGGAAACATCAGGTTAAATCCCGCAACCGCACCGATTAGGACAACCGTAATCAACCCGCTGGCAATCAGAGCTAATAGCATAAAGATAACCATTATAGCCTTGCCTATCCCCAGGGGAATGTTACCTACCAGTCCTAAAAGAAATATAAAGAAACCGATGAAGATAATTATCCCTAACGGTGCCAAAGGTGTTGTGAAGAAACTGGTGAATTTTTTTGTGCTGAAGCGAAGTGCCTCGGTCAAACCTGGTTTTTCTCCTTGCGCAAACTGTAGCGCCGCAATTCGGCAGATAGCACCGCCGGCCAAGGAAATAACAATAAGTTTTACCGCAAAAAAGATAAGACAATAGACGTAATGTTCCTTGGAAACCTGTCCGACCATTGCAAAACAACTGCTGATATTTTTGACTAAACCAGGCATATTGAGTGCGAATAATGATTCTAACGCGCCGTGAAATCTTTCCGATGCTGAATTCCAGAGTATGGAAAATACGGCGGCTTCGTCTTGTGAGCCTGAACCAGCCATGAATATAATGTCCATTAGGCAACCAGCCAGGTATATAACTGTCACTGCCAGAAAAGCTATCATCAATTTGCTTGGTTGAATGGCCATTCGGAATGTTTGGAACACCTTTGGAAAAAGCAAACTGTTAAGAAGATTTGAGGATTCTTTCTCATTCACCATTTTGCTTCCTTTCAGAAAGATTACTTTTTCGCTGATTTAAGGGATAATGGATTTTAGTATTTATAGCTTATTATCAATCGGTTTCAAGAGTTTTTATAATATTTTATTCTCAAATGTTGTATTTAACGCTCATCGGAAGTACTCTGTAAAGAGCTATCCAGAGGCTTGATAGGCTCTTGTAATTGAGGTTCGGAAATTATCTTATACTCGGCATTCAGCCAAATACCCAAATCTACCAGTTTGCATCGTTGGGAGCAAAAAGGAAAGAATGTTGCTGTTTCGAATTGTGCCTGAGGTGGCGTTATAACAATTTTATTACAGATTGGACATCTCTGTTTCATGCTGAAATATTACTATCGCTTTGAGCGTAAAATAAGATGCAATTAATATGCTCTAATTTGCATATATTTGCTGTTTCCCCCGGTTATTCTTCCTCTTGTGCAATACCTTGCTCTAACATTCGAGCGTATTCAACGCGATATCTGGCCCAGGGCTGAGCTTCAAGACGAGCTTTTCGTATTGGCTTGCCTGTACCCTCGCACACGCCATAAATCCCATCCTCTATTCGCTGCAGTGCATCGTCGATCTCATGCAATAGCTTCCTTTCGCTGTCCATCAATCCCAAAACAAATTCCTGCTCATAGTTATCGGTTCCGAGATCAGCCATGTGTATCGGCATGCTTGAGAGATCTCCGGTTGCATCCAGTCGAGATTTCTTCAAGGTTTCATCCTCGATTTCATTTACGTTTTTAAGGATTTCCCTGCGCTTTTCCAAAAGCAGTTGCTTAAAGTGTTCAATAGTTGCGGCAGCCAAGCGAGAAGTTTTTGTCCGGCTTGAGCTTGTTTTTCGTTTAGACACCTTTTTACGCTTTTTTGTCACTTTTCTTTTTACCTAACCTACTGGGATAACCTTTCCTAGTATATACACTAAATGCAGTATTATAACATTTAATGATAGATAATGTACAACACTTCTTTTTTCATCCAAAATAATTACATTAAACCGACCAAGTTTGATAATTATGTCCAAAATCGTACAGCTGAACTTGTCTTTTGTCGTAAGTTATTGAAACATAAGTAGTTAATCACAAGAATCAAGGGATTATTTAGGCTGATTACTATTTGGTTTATTGCTGATTTGGGGGATGTCTTTTGCAAATTTACCCAAAGGCAGGTAGAATTTTTCCTGTCCGACTTTGCCTACAAAAGTCCTGATGCCGAAGGCTCTTTCTATTTGTTCCGGGGAGAATACATCCTTGGTACCGCCGATATAGTAATTGCGTTCTGTTTGGATGCTGCTTGACTGCTTGCTAAGAAGCAAAGTCTCATCACAATATTGTGCCGCCAGATTAATATCGTGAGTTACAGCTACGATTGTCTTGCCTTTTTCAAGTTGTGTCGCCTTAAGTAAATCGTGTATTTTAACCTGATGCTTCAGGTCGAGGAAGCTGGTCGGTTCGTCTAAGAGCAAAACAGGAGTGTCCTGAGCAAGCGCCCTTGCGATAAAAACTCGTTGCCGTTCGCCGCCGCTCAGATTTCTGAGCGGCCGCAGTGCAAACTGGGCTGTATCAGTTGCTTGGAGTGCTTCATCGACTATTCGTTTGTCAGCCTGGCTCTCAAATCCAAATTTATTAAAATAGGGAGTTCTTGCCATTAAAACCGTTTCGAATACTGAGAAACCGAATACTGGGGCCAATTCCTGCCGTACGACTGCCACTTTTTTGGCGAGGGCTTCGGTTTTGTATGATTCTATCGCTTTTGAGTCAATCCTTATGGTGCCTGAGTTGGGTCTTAGCATTCCGCACATCAGGTTAAGAAGTGTGCTCTTACCTGCCCCGTTTGGCCCGGCTATCACCAAAAATGTCCCCGGTTTGACTTCAAAGCTAATATTTTTCAGAATCGTGCTTTGTGGAGTATAGCCAAAACTTAGGTTCTCAATTTCTATAATACCATTCATCCCAACCAGCCTACTTTTTTGCTAAATTTAACCAGAAGAACTAAGAAAAAAGGTCCACCAACCATGGCAGTTACTACCCCAACCGGTAGCTGCGCCGGTGCGATGATAACACGTGCCAGTGTATCAGCAGCCACCAGAAATATTGCACCGATAATGCTGCTTAATGGGAATAACTGGCGATGGTCCGGCCCGAACACCAACCGAACTGCGTGTGGTACAACCAGTCCTACAAAACCTATTAGTCCGCTCAAGCTGACCGCAACAGCGGTCATAAACGCTGCAACTGCAAAGGCAATTGTGTGGATTCTGGCCGTGTTCACGCCGATACTTTTGGCGTCTTCGGCGCTGAAGCTAATGACATTTAACTGTGGGCTTATGTTAAATAATATTAAAATCCCTGCCAAAATGCATCCGGTTCCCATCCACAGTACGAAAAAATCTTCTTCTATCATATTGCCCATCAGCCAAAATATAGTCGCATGTATTTCCCGGCTTTTAGCTACCGACGTAAGAAACATAATTACCGCTGAAAAGAAGGCATTTACCACGACTCCTGCAAGAAGCAGCCCGGTGACGTGGAATTTTCCTGTCAGTCGGCTGATAAACCATACCAGCCAGACGGTTCCAAGTGCCCCTGCAAATGCAAAAAGTGCTATCGGTGACCGTCCCCATAGCGTCCAGTTGATGCCACTAATAACAGCGATAACGGCTCCCAAGCCGGCTCCACTCGATATGCCAAGTATGTACGGATCGGCAAGAGGATTCCGTAAAAGAGCCTGAAAAACAAGACCCGAACTTGCTAAAGCTGCTCCGACAATGGCGGCAAGAATAATTCGGGGCACCCGTACCTTGACAAAAATCTCGTAGTCGGGATTTACAACGGCCTGTTTCGAAGCTCCACGAAATACTTCTTTCATTGAAATGCTTTCGGTGCCAATCAGTGAACAGACCAACATTACTAACAACAGCACCATTGCTGCCGAAATGATTTTGATGATTAACTTTCTTGGTGTCAGTAATTCCTTCATCGCTTTAGTCTGTCTTGAGCCGGATCTATCGATTTGTAAAAAGCTCCGGCCTTAAGCACCTGGCGATAGCTTCGGTTCCTTCATATAATCGCGGCCCAAGCCGTGAGACAGTATCACCATCAATGACGTAGATTCGTTTGTTTGTCACAGCAGGGATGTTTTTAAATCTGAGCCAATATTCAAGCGCAGAGGATTGCTGTCCGGCCAACTTTTTTGGGTTCATAGCCGGTTCAATTATTACGTCAGGATTACAGGCAATGACCTGCTCGGCTCCGATAGGTGGATATTGATGTAACGTTGGCCCTATGGCGTTTTCACCACCTGCCAGCTCAATCAACTCGTTAATAAATGTATCTCTACCTGCCACACGTAAAGGTTCTCTTTGAACTACCCAAAGTACCCTGACTTTATCTTTCGTACCAACTAACGCTGAGAGCTTATCCAGCTTTTCCGAGATGTCACCCACAAGTTCATTGGCTTCAGATTGCTTGCCGGTATAAGTACCAATTATTCGAATTGCCTCAAAAAGCTCACTTACTTTTTCAATGTTCAGTGTCAGACTTTTATAGCCGACGCGTTTTAATCGCTCAGCAAGATTTCGTTGTTGGGTAAATCCAAGCGTAATTACGAGGTCCGGCTTAGCTGCTATCGCCGCTTCGATATTTGGCTGCCAGAAGGTACCTGCCTTTGGTTTTTTTGTTGCTTCCGGAGGATAATCACTATCAAGTGTCACGCCGACAATTTTGTCGCCCAATCCAAGCGCAAAAAGTATCTCCGTCAGATTCGGAGCCATAGATATGATTCTGTCTACCTGATTCGGCAGGGGGGTGGCGCTATAGTTTTGGCCCTGTTGAAAGCCGAAGATTGCAAGTCCTGCAGCAGACCAAAATAGGATGATTAGAAACAGCAACAACCACTTGTTCATTAGGTTCTCTTAAACTGTTTTTCCAGGTCGCTTAACGAAAATTTTATAGTAGTAGGTCTGCCATGGGGACACCGGCCTGCGCATTCAATGCGCTGCCTGTCTGCGAGCAGTTGTGTTATTTCACTGTCACTTAACCTTTGGCCAGCCTTTATGGCTGCCTTGCATGCAGCCATATTCAAGATTTCGTCAAGTAATCTGTCCGGGTCAAGGCCGACACCTTTATCGGTCAGCAAATCAATTAAATCACGGGCAAAATCGATTGCCTCTGCTCCTGCCAGCAGGGTAGGAAACGCTTGTATAGCGTAAACCCGCGGACCAAACGGTACAAGCTCAATCCCTAATTTATCAATCAGTTCGGCATTCTTTTTGATCGCATCGGCTTCAGCATCTGTAATCTCGAGACTTTCAGGTATCAGCAGTCTCTGGGATTCGAGTTTGCTGTTTCGTATTCGGTTACTTAGTTTCTCATATAATATCCGTTCGTGAAGGGCGTGCTGGTCGATGATGATAAATCCATCATCAGTTTGTTCGACGATGTAGCTGTCATGTATTTGCAGGAATTTTGTTTCTAACGAGCCGATTTGTGCGGGCGAATAAGCCTGGGTATCAGTTGTTTGTTTGTCAGCAGTTTGTTGTCTGCTGTAGTAATCCATTATTGCCGAGCCGGTCTGCTGTTGCGTCTGGATAGGTTTGTGTCTTCTAAAAAATTCGGCCATCGCATCCGTAATTGTTTGGCTTCTATGGCCTGCTCTAAGTCCATATTTCCCGTCCTGTCTTTGACCCTGAGGCTCAGACCCGAAGGGAGCCGGGCCTGCCCCGAGCTGAGTCGAGGGGTCGAAGGATGTGTGGGCTGTTGTCGGCAGCTTCGCATGTATGTTCAGTTCCGTTCCCAGGAGTTTTTCTCTAAGACAGCCAAGTATCTGGGAGTGAATGAGGTTGGCATTATAAAAGCGCACTTCGATTTTGGTAGGATGAACATTGACATCGTAGTCTTCATAAGGCATCTGAATAAATAGAAAGGCAATGGGGAACCTATCCGGCTCCAAAATTCCACGATAGGCTTCTTTAATCGCGTGCGAGATAAACTTGTCACGGATGAATCGCCCATTTAGGAATACGTATTGAAATTTGTTGTTTGTTTTTGAGATATTCGGTGTGCCTAACAAAGCAAAAATATGTATTCCTTTTTCATCGCTCTCTGTATCGATCAGGTTTTCAGATATCTCGGATGAGAACAATTCAGCTATGCGCTGGCGAAAACTCTCTTTACCAGAAAGGCGATATACTTCTCTGTTATTATGTATAAGCGTCATATCCAGATTTTTTTTTGCCAGCGAGATGCGTTTGAATTGCTCGGTGATATGTTCCATTTCAGTGTTAGCGGTTCTTAAGAATTTGCGTCTCGCAGGCAGCTTATAGAAAAGGTCTCTGACCTGGATAGTTGTGCCGAGGTCTGCGCTGGCCGGGCTGGTATTAATTTTGTTTCCACAATCAATCTCAACGCAGTTGGCTCCGGCTGATTCTTTTGCTCGACTAACTGCTTTGATTTGTGCCACCGAGGCGATACTTGCTAATGCCTCACCTCTAAAGCCGAGCGTCGATATGTTGTGCAAGTCTTTACTGGTTTTGATTTTGCTGGTGGTGTGCGGCTCAAATGCTTTGGCTAAGTCTTCGGCATCCATTCCGCAGCCGTTGTCGCTGACCGACATTAACTTTCGGCCTCCGTCTTCTATGGAAACGGTTATTTTTGTTGCTCCGGCATCAATGCTGTTTTCCATAAGTTCCTTGACCACGCTGGCAGGCCGTTCGATTACCTCACCTGCCGCAATCATATTTATCATATTTTGGTCAAGGACGACTATTTGTCCCATTGTTCTATCCCACCCCCAAAAAGTGAAATCGGATATCGAACTTCGATATTTAAAATTCTTTGTTCGATATTCATTATTCTAATAGGCTCTGGCCGGTCATTTCTGCCGGCTTCGGTATGCCCATCATATCTAAGAGAGTAGGCCCTATATCGGCTAATCTTCCACTTTCTCGCAATTTTTTACCTTTGTAGCGGTCATCGAATACAACCAATGGCACATCACCAATGGTATGGGCCGTATGTGGGTCATCCGGGCCTTCATCCATCATCTTTTCAAAATTGCCGTGGTCTGCTGTGACTATTGCTGCTCCGCCCATGCTTTTGACTTTATTGAGGATTTTGCCGACGCATTCATCGACTGTCTCTGCTGCCTTAATCGCTGCAGAAAGTATGCCGGTATGGCCGACCATATCCGGATTGGCAAAGTTGACCACCACTACATCATATTTATTTGAGTTAAGCCTTTCCATAACGACATCGGTAACCTCGTATGCACTCATCTCAGGTTTTAAGTCATATGTTTTTATTCGCGGGGATGGCACGATTTGTCTGTCTTCGCCGCGGAATGGCTTTTCGGTATAGTCATTAAAGAAGAAAGTGACGTGAGCGTATTTTTCCGTCTCGGCGCAGCGGAATTGCTTAAGTCCCAGAGAGCTCCAATATGAACCTAAAATGTTTTTCATTTTCGGTGGTTTAGGAAATGCAACAGGCGCAGGTATGGTTGCATCGTATTCCGTCATACAAACGTAATAAATATTGGACTTGCTCGTTCGTGGAAACTCCTTGAAGTCCGGCTCAACAAATGCCCGTGTAATTTCACGCGGCCTGTCACCTCGGAAATTGAAAAATATTACACCATCACTATCACTGACAGTAGCTATCGGCTCATTATCACTATTTACAATACAGGTTGGCTCGACAAATTCATCGGTGACACCTTTTTCATAACTTTTGGTAATCGCTTCTATCGCGCTGGCTGCTTTTAATCCCTTGCCGATTCGAATGCACTCGTAAGCCTTTTGCACGCGGTCCCATCGGCTGTCACGGTCCATCGCATAGAATCTTCCGGAAACACTTGCAATCTTTCCTACTCCTATTTCTTTAGCTTTTGCTTCTATTTGCTCTACATATCCTGCTCCGCTATCGGGGGGTGAATCTCGGCCATCGGTGAAGGCGTGGATAAAAACTTCTTCTACGTTGTTTCTTTTTGCCAGCTCCAGCAGCCCATACAAGTGGTCCAAAAGTGAGTGTACACCGATGTCACTGCATAGGCCCATAACGTGCATTCTGCCGTTATGACTTTTTATGAATTTGATTAGATTTGAAAATTCTGCATTTTCGAAAAATGAGCCATCTCGAATAGCTCTGCTTAGTCTTACAGATTCCTGCGGAACGATTCTGCCGGCTCCGATATTTTGATGGCCGACCTCGCTATTACCCATTGTCCTATCAGGAAGGCCGACATCTTCTCCGCTGGTATGAATAAGGCAATTTGGATATTCTGCCATCAGCATATCATCTACAGGTGTGTTAGCGCGTTTGATAGTGTTATACTCATCCTCTGCTGGATTAGGATTGTAGCCCCATCCGTCGCGAATAATCAGCACAAAAGGTTTCTTTTCCAAAATCACTTTTTGTGTAGTCATAAGGTAAAAAACCTTTCAGGCAAAAACAACACAGACGAGGCGCCGCCTCGTCTAAGCCTTATATCATAATCGAATTAAGGAGATATGATATAAAGTTGCGTTAGGTATGTCAAACATTTAGAAGGTGCGCGATGATGCTGTGCTGCTAAAAGTTTTTGACAGCTATAGTTACAATGGTATAATTTTTAGACGATTAGACTGCATATAATTATTTGGGACAATAGTTACGATAACGCTTTTATGTCGAAAAGTATGCTTATGACTAGTTGGAAGAATAAGGCTGTTTTTGTTTTGTTAAACATAACAATTGTGAGCCTGTTTTTTTCTATTGGATGTCATAAGGAACAGCAGAAGGTTGATCTGTATGTTGACGCTGTGATGTTCAGTGAGCTCGACAAATATGAAATGGCCATCGAAAAGCTAAATGAGTTAGTAAAATCAGACAAGCGTTTCCCGGAGGCCTATTCCTTACTTGGTCGGATGTATGAAAAAAAGCATGATTATGAAAAAAGCGCTGCTTCTTACAAGAAAGCAATAGAGCTTAATCCCTGGTCTTTCGAAGATTATTTCAACCTGGGCAGAGTTTATCAGAGCACAAAGAAATTTGCACAGGCTGCTGATGCTTATAGTAGAGCCTGTGAGTTAAAACCAGATCACTTAGAGGCGCATATAAATACTGCCAGGTGTTTCTATGAGCTTGGAGACTACGACAAGGCTTTAAGCTACGGACGGCGTGCCGAACAAATTGGGCCAAATGAAAGTGAAGTTCACGAAGTGCTCGCCGTTATTTATGAGCTGCAAAAAGACTATAGCCGGGCAATTGAATCGTACAAACAGGCACTATCAATAGATGCTGACAACTCAAAGATTATAGCCTTGTTGGCAGGATTATATCTAACAACCGAACGGTACGACAGTGCAAAAGATTTGTTCATCTCGTTGATACAGATTAATCCTAAGGATGTCGTAGCCTATCGACACCTTGCTTATTGTTATCTGAGGCTTAATGATGCGGATAAAGCAATAGAGAATTACGGCAGGGCGATTGAAATTGACTATAATGACTGGGAAGCACATAAAGGATTGGGTGTCGCTTATATACTAAAGGCGCGCGGCACCGAAGACGAATTGCTGAAGCGAAAGGCAGTTGAGCATTGGCGCTTATCTTTGAACATTGAACCTAATCAACCCAGCAGAGAGACATTACTTAAATTGATAAAAAAACATACGAGGTAATAAGATTAACAGCTTGAACGGATTTTAAATATGACCCAATCAAGATCGGAAGCAAGCAATGATCGACTTGATTCGAAAACCGGCTCTTCAAATCGCCGTATTCCTGATTGGAAGGCACATCTGGTATTCTGGACCATAGCAGCAATTGGTTTTGTTTTGGATTTATGGACTAAAAGCGCTGTGTTCACCTGGCTGGAGCAAAAGCCAGGCAATAGTGTCTCTATTATAGATGGTTTTCTGCGATTGGTCATGACAGTCAATCCCGGCGCTGCATTTGGGATAATCGCAGGACGTGTTTATTTATTGGTGATTGTATCGATTATTGCGTTGGTAATAATCTTAATATTTTTTTTCCTCGGTGGCTCTAAGCCAATATTAGTTCATATTGCGCTGGCGTTATTTGCTGCCGGTATTTGCGGGAATCTTTACGATAGAATATTTAATGACGGCTTAGTGCGTGACTTTATTGATGTTGTCTATTGGCCAGGCAGACATTGGCCGGCGTTTAATGTCGCGGACAGCTTGCTTTGCATCGGCATTGGGCTGTTGATGCTCTCGACCTTTAAATCTCCTAAGCGTACTTGATAAATTGGGGTACTGTCTTATTCGGAAGTTTTCTCGAATACGTGCTCAGCTACATAAATAGGTGTATTTGACGCTGCTCCCAGGGCAATCGCATCGGAAGGGCGGCTGTCAATTTCAACGGTTCGTCCGTTCGAGGATAGATGTATCTGCGCGAAAAAAGTATGGTTACGCAAATCATTTATTACTATCCTATCTATTTTAGCGCCGAGATTTTCAATCACGCTGTCTAATAAGTCGTGCGTCATCGGGCGGGGAGCCTTGATTCCCTTCAATCGGCGATCAATGGCAAAAATTTCTACTATACCGATAACAATGGGGAAACCACGCTCGCCGTGACGTTCTTTTAATACGATTATCTGCTGGTCTGATGTCTCATTAATGATTATGCGCGACAATTCGACTTCTACGTACATTTCTGCACCACCTTCCTTGTGTCAACAGCCTAATTCCGAAAGATGTTTTTCAACAGTTTCTAATTGTTCTGTCAGCTCAGAAAGCCTTTCTCTGGCATGGGCTACCACTTCCGGTTTGGCTTTGGTTACAAAATTCTCGTTGGCCAATTTAGCTTCAACAGCTTTTTTGGCTTTTACTGCTTCCTGTTTTTCTTTTTTCAGCCGGGCTCGTTCCGCTTCGATGTCTATTATATCGTGCATATAAAATGACATTCCGTCAACTACCGAAACAGCAGCTTTTGCAGGTTTTGGAATGTTAACTCCAGGATTAAAATCTTTTAGGCCTGCCAAATGGCAAATAAGATCGGAATTGGCAGTTAAAGTGTCGAGAATCTCAGCCGATACGTTTGCCGAAGCTGATACCTTTTCAGAGTTGGGTATGTTGTATTTATTTTTCATATCTCTGTAAGTTCGGACCGGAGTTTGAACGCTTGATATTTGCTTTTCAATGTCTTCATTAATGAGGGTATCAAGCCCTTCAGGCCATTGTGCAACTACTAAGGCATCGGATTCTTTTGCATGGGCTAATCCCTTTAGTTCTCTGACGGGTACAATTTCGTTTAGCTTTTGGAATATCCCCTCGGTAATAAACGGCACAAACGGATGCAATAGACGCAAAATCTGGTCCAATACAAAAGCAAGGACATTCTGAGCAATTGGTTTTTGCTGCTCATCCTGCATTCTCGGCTTTATCCATTCCAAATACCAGTCACAAAAATCGTTCCAGAAGAATTTGTAAAGCTGTGCTAAAGGTTCGCTGAATTTGTATTCATCTAAATATTTGCCGGTCTCGTTGACGGTTTTTGCCAATCGCGACAAAATCCACTTGTCAGTTATGTCCATCTTTTCTGGATCAAATCTATCAGGGTCGATTCCATCGAGATTCATCAAGGCAAAACGTGAAGCGTTCCAGAGCTTATTACAGAAATTTCGCCCGATATCAAACTTAGGTGACGTATTGGCTTGTCGCTCATCAGGCAGTGTCATTAGTACTACAGGCATTCGGATGTCCTGCGTTTCCGTGGTCATGCTGGCCAATGTGAACCGCATTGCATCGGCCCCGTGGCTGTTAATAGCTACTAATGGATCAATTCCATTGCCCAGACTTTTGGACATTTTACGACCTTCGCCGTCCTGAATCATCGCATGAATATATACGTCATTGAACGGAATGTCTCCAATGCAATACTGCCCCATCATTACCATGCGCGAGACCCACAGAGTGATGATTTCCCTCGCAGTACAGAGTACGTCACCAGGGTAGAATTTTTCAAGTTCGGATGTCGTATCCGGCCAACCCATTGTACTAAAAGGCCAAAGAGCCGAGCTGAACCACGTATCCAGAACATCCGGATCCTGCACTATTGTGCTTATTGGGTGCCTAACCTTGCCGATTTGATTGAATGCATCTGTACCAAATTCACTCTTGAACTGATCGTTCTCAGCTCTGTACTTCTCTATTTCTCTCATGCCGACACTCGGGTGATGGTGCTCCGGGCTGAGAACCCTGCTTAGAAGGTCAAGAGCATTGTCTCCCTTTTTGCTTTTGGCGCACACATAGATTGGATATTTGTCTTCAATTGACCTTTCTGACTGATAGTAGTGGACGTCTTCTCTCAATTCGCACAATTCGAGGAATATGTCAAACTGTGTATAAAACTCATCTCTTATCCTTTTTTGCACTGTGTCATCACTTTCATAGGGTGATCGATGCGCTGCACTTGTGAGCGTGATAGTCCAAATTGGTATTCTGTGTCCCCACCAAAGCTGTCTGCTGATTGGCCAATCGCGGAGGTTTTCAAGCCAGGTTTGATAAGTTTTCGCATAGCGTTCTGGTATAAATCTCAATCGTCCATCGAGCAGAGGCTTTAGAGCCAAACCGGCAAGCGAATTCACCGGCATATCCGTACCCTCGATTAGCCTATCGCCAAATTTTTCAGCGAGATGCTCGATAGGTTTCTTAACGGCAATATACCATTGGTCGGAAAGATACGGCTCGATAGGTACGTGGCTGCGGTAACTGTGGCCGACTTCATGGGTATATTGGCGAACATCCTCAAGAAGATTTTCCTGGCGGAACCACTCGATGACAGCCTCACGTGCCTCAAAGCGGTCCATGCCAAGTAGAGCTTGTGCTTCCGGAGAATCAGCATCCGACCAGCCATATTTATCACTGATTGAACCATCTGGTGCCATTACGTTTACAATATCCAGTCCGTGCCTTTGGCCAATTTCCCAGTCATCGGGATCGTGAGCAGGTGTAACTTTCAAAAAGCCGGTAGAAAATCGTGCCTTTTCATCTTCACTATTAGGATCAGGCAAAACAACATGCTCATCGGCAATTATTGGTATAATACGGCCTACGATGGGAAGTCGAACTTTTTTGCCTAATAAATATTCGGCACGAGGGTCTCTCGGATTCATAGCGACAGCTGTATCACCAAGCATCGTTTCAGGCCTTGTTGTGGCTACCGTCACATATTCAAGTCTTTTACCATCAATTTCCACAGGCTCAACAAGAGGATACTTCAAATACCAGAAGTGACCCTGTACGGTTTCATGTTCTACTTCGTCATCGGCCAACACTGTCTGTGTGGCTGGGTCCCAGTTGACTAATCGTTTGCCGCGATAGATAAGCCCGTCTTTAAAGAGCTTGAAGAACGTTGCTCGGACAGCCTTTGCGCAAACCTCATCCATCGTGAAGCGTGTTCTCTCCCAGTCACATGAGCAACCCATTGCTTTCAATTGGCTGATGATTGTGGCTTCATATTCATCCTTCCATGCCTGTATGCGGGCGACAAATTCCTCACGCGCAAAATCTGTTCGCCGTTTTCCTTCTTCTGAGAGTATTCGCTTCTCAACGACCGTTTGAGTTGCAATACCGGCGTGATCGGTGCCTGGCATCCATAGTGTATTATATTGTTGCATCCGCCGAAGGCGGATTAAGATGTCCTGTAGTGTATTATTTAGTGCGTGGCCGAGGTGTAGTGGAGCTGTGACGTTAGGTGGTGGAATTACGATAGTATAAGCCTTTTGGCTGTTTGCAGAGTCAGCGTGGAAGTATCGGCCGGCGAACCAAATTTCCGTGGCCAGTTTTTCTATTGCTTTAGGTTCATAGACTTTCGGGAGTTTTTCGTCCATGATTTTTCCAATATTAGGAAAATCTCCCAAAAAAATTCCGGCACATTTGAGCACCGGAATTTAATATTAATAAAAACAGGCAAGAAAGTAAAGTGAGCAATCTGGCTAAATTTTGCCTGTACTTAGTAAGATTTTGCTATGCGAATCTAATGTCCTAATCGAGGTTCATGGTCATTAAAAACTCCGCATTAGTCCGGGTTTTAGATAGCCTATTTTTTAAGAGTTCTACTGCCTCGACCGGATTCAATTCGCTCAGGACTCTTCGCAGCCGATATACAAGCTCCAGCTCTTTGGGATCGAGAAGTAACTCTTCCCTTCTTGTTCCGCTTCGGCTGATGTCAATAGACGGCCAGATTCTTTTGTCAACGAGACGTCTGTCGAGGTGCAATTCCATATTTCCGGTTGCCTTAAATTCCTCAAAAATCACCTCGTCCATTTTTGAACCTGTATCGATTAAGCAGGTTGCGAAGATACTTAATGAGCCGCCTTCTTCGATGTTTCTCGCAGCACCGAAGAACTTCTTTGGCATCTGCATTGCACTGGCGTCAACGCCACCGGTAAGGATTCTGCCGGAATGTGGGGTTTCGCTATTATAGGCACGGGCAAGCCGGGTTAGCGAGTCTAATAGAATCACAACGTCATAGCCATATTCAACCAGTCTTTTTGCTTTTTCTATAACGACCTCGGCAACTTGGCAGTGGCGTGCAGAGGGTTCATCGAAAGTGGAGCTGATAACCTCAACACCTGGACCGACTTTTCGCTCCATTTCTGTAACCTCTTCGGGCCTTTCATCTATCAGCAGCACTATAAGTTTTGCCTCAGGACTGTTTGTAGTTATGGCATTTGCTATTTTTTGCAAGAGAATGGTCTTACCTGTTCTCGGAGCCGCTACTAACAGACCTCGCTGACCCCTTCCCACCGGTGTTACCAGGTCAATTATTCTCATATTTAATTCGTTGGATGTGGTTTCGAGGATGAAGCGTCTCTCCGGATGTAACGGTGTCAAATCGCTAAATACTATTTTGTCCGAAAGGAGGTCAGGATTTTCATAGTTGATTGCTTCAACTCGTAAAAGGGCGAAATATTTCTCCGAATCTTTTGGCGGCCTGATCTGTCCTGAAACAATGTTGCCGGTGCGCAAGCCGAAACGCCTGATTTGAGACGGTGAGACATAAATATCATCTGGCGAGGACAGGTAGTTATATTGTGGATTCCGCAGGAATCCGTAGCCATCCGGCAGCACTTCCAGCACACCTTCGCCGTACATTAGACCGTTCTGGCGAATACGCTCTTTGAGGATTCTGAAAATCAGGTCCTGCTTCTTAAGGGCGCTGTATTCTGTTATGCCTTCTTTCTTGGCAATATTGTGCAGATCTGCCACGGTTAGTTTTTGCAGGTCCGTTAAGTACAACTCGCCTTTCTTGATCCGCTCATATTTGGCATGGGTAGATTCTTCCTCTAATCTTCGCTTTTCTTCAGCGTCCTCAGCGGTCTCAATATAGGTGGTTTCTTTTGCCGTAGGCGTAACTTGATTGTTCTGCTCTTCCTCTTGCGGTTCGGTTTCTACAGCAACTTGTTCTTCTTCAGCAGCCTTTTTCTTTGAAGTTTTGCGTTTTTTAGCTGTGGCCTTGTCTGTTTTCGTAATAGCTTTTGCCATAATTACTCCTTTTACACTTGCAAAGATTATTTATCGCCCTTGCAGGAGCAGGGTTATGATTTAGCAAATAATCTTCTCGCAGGATTCAGTAGGATTTGGTCTTTGAATAAGTAAAAGTAAAACCTAAATCTGGAAATCTACCAACATTTGTATCCGCAATCTGTATTAAATCGCAACTAACTATTTATTCACAATATAAGAGAAGACATCAAAGACTTGCCTGACCAGTGCCTGGAAGTCTGAATTGTTATTAATTGCATTATCGGCGAGGGCAGCCTTATTGTCCAGAGAAATTTGAAAATTTTCTCTAATTTTTATTTGATTTTCGTCAAGACCTCTCATTTTTTTGGCTCTTTCTATTCTAAGCTTTGGCTTGCAATCGACAAAAATCAGCCTATCGCATCGCTCTGCCCAACCAACCTCTGCTAATAAGGGCATATCCAGCACAATTGCCTTAATTCCACCTTGGCGGTTATATAACTCTATAAACTCCTCAACTCGTTCCAGAACGAAGGGATGGGTTATTTTGTTAAGCGATGAGAGCTTATCAGCATCGGTAAATACGACCTCAGCTAATTTCCGATGATCGATTTTCCCTGCTGAATCCAGAATAGCCTGACCAAACAGGCCGGTTATTTTGTCTTTCACGACCGTTTTTTGGAGTAACTCGTGGACAATCTTATCTGCATCAATTACTTTGCAGCCAAGCTTGGCAAACTCGGCTGCAACTGTGCTTTTGCCTGAAGCAACACCACCCAGGATGCCTATTATTGGCTTTTTTATATTATTGCCCACAGCCACATCTCAAAAAGAATACAGAATACAGAGGACAGAAGACAGACGATAGAGTACAGATTTCTGATTTCTGACTTCTGTTTTCTGGCTGTCTCGGATGGCTTAGTCAAGTTACCCGTACTCGTGTTACTCGTGCTCGCACCTGTGGTGACGCGAGTACAGGTGAAACGGGTACGAGTAGTCGGTATTCTACTTTTTTGCGTGTTGTATGTCAAGGTTTGTTTTTTAGTTATCACCAGTTTAGGAAGCGCAATAACCCACAAAATCATTGATGTTGCCCTCACAACAAGGTATATTAGCATATAAACAATAAAGTAGGTCCTACATGGAGGTTTTTATCGTGCGGATAATCATACTTATTTTAATCCTGTCAGTATTATGGCTGGGCAGTTTCAGCAACGTGAATGCAGGGCAGATCGATTCTTATGAGACTATCGCTGATGCCGACCTTTCAGCATACTATGGATTTAAGGAAATAGAGATAATCAAGCTGGACTGGGGCATCAAAGACCTAAGAATTGCTGATTTTAATGGCGACGGCCTTAATGATATTGCCGTGGTCAACAACAGAAAGGCTAAGATTGAGCTGCTCATTCAAAAAGGGGCTATCGGGCCGAGTGAAGCAGAAGTAGCTGTTGACCCTAATGATATAGATGTGAATGTGATCAGTGCTCCTACACGTTTTGATAGGCATGATGTTCCGGTTTCACAAAAAATCTATAGTTTCGCCTGCGGGGATTTGAATTCAGATGGGATGCTGGACTTGGCTTTTTACGGCGAGCCAAAAGGCTTATATATAATATTGCAAAAAGCAGAAGAGGCGGAAACAGGCAGGTCAAAATCATTGAGCTGGCATACCAGAAAGAGAATAGCTATTGAGGATGGTATTGTAACCTCCAATGCACTGGCCTGTGCCGACTTGAATAATGATGGCGCTGATGACCTGGCATTGGCCGGTCAGGATGGTATCTATGTTCTTTTACAAAAAGAGGATGCCCCCGACCCGATTGGGGGGGAGCCAGCCAAATTCGCTACTACGGCGCTGGCATTGGGCGTCGAAGTGGGCGATTTGAATGGTGATAGTATAAACGACCTTATTCTTATAACAAATGACAACGAAAAGTTGGTGCATGCGCTGTTTGGCCTTGAGATGGGACAGCTCGGGCCGCAAATCCGATTCTTTATCGAGAAGCCTTTGGTATTCGAGCTTTATAATCTGGATGGAAAACCTGGTGATGAAATACTGATTGTTGATGCAGTAAGTAAGCGGCTGATTTGCTACAAGTTTGCCACAGAAGACCGGGCAAATACCGATTGGCCGATCCTTTTTTATCCTCTTGCTTCAAGTGAAGGTAGTGCAAAGCGCGACTTGGTTGTTGGTGATTTTGATGGTGATGGTTTGAAAGATATTGTGGTAAGCGATCCTGGAGCTGCGGAGATTATCTTCTATAAACAAATAGCAGGACTTGGATTGGCGGAGCCGGTGAGATTTCCTGCTTTTGCAGATATTGTGGGTTTATCAGCCGCTGATATCGAGGAAGATGGAAAAACTGAGCTTGCTGTTTTGAGCGTTAAGGAAAAGGTAATCGGCATCAGTAAATTTGAAGATGATAGATTATCGTTTCCCAAAAATGTCGATTTAATTGGCGAGCCACTGGCGATGGAGCTTACTGATATTGATAGTACTGGCAGTATAGACTGTGTTTATATATCCAGAGATGCTAATGATACCAGATTTTTGAGGGTATTTTATAACATCACAACAATAAGCGAAAAAGCTGCACCGCAGAGAGCTAAAGGTAAACTAATCGGTAGCGCACGTGTTGATGTGCCCAATGAAACTATGCCCGCTTTGAAGCTTGACAAGCTTACTGCTAATCCAGATGGTTTAAAAGTGCTTGATGTTGATCAGGATGGTTTGAAAGACGTTCTGATATTCGTTAGCTATGAGCTTCCTATATTGGTTCGTCAGGTGCAAAAGAATAAATTTGAAATAGTTGACTCGCCGAAAGCGCAGGCCAGTATGGTTAAGGATGCGAGTCTACATTCGATAGCCGTTGCGAATATCGACGGAGAACCCGGCGAAGAATTATTGTTGGCACAAAAGAATTTTGCAAGGAGCTTGGTTTTCGCCGATAGCAGAAACTGGAGTATTATTGACCAGTACAACGCTAAGAGCACGGAAAACCAAATATCTGCAGTTGCTGCTTTTGATATTCATGACAGCAGCTCAGGAGAAAGACCAGCTATATTATTGTTGGATGGTCAAAAGGGTCGGCTTCAGATTCTAAAAGCTGATGACGATAAAACTTATCGTTTTGAAACTGAATTGGATATCGGCAGGTGGGATGTTACCGCTCATCTGAAGATATTGTTTGCACCGCTTATGGGCTGCGAGAGTAACTGTCTCCTGTTGTTCGATGGCAGGAAGTTCGCACTAATTGTGCCGCCGATTAGTGGTGAAGCTCAATACAATTTAGAGCAGCAGCTCAGTTACGAGACAAAAATAAAAGATGGCATGTACGGTAACCTTACAGCGGGGGATATTAATTCCGACGGCCAGGCCGATATTATTATGGTCGAATACAATCGCAATCATATCGAAATCCTTACGCTTGATCGCAATGCCGAGCTGATTCCTGCAATGCGTTTCAAGATTTTCGAGCAGAAAAGTTATCGCAATACTCAAGGTCGCACTGAATTCGCCGTTGAGCCGCGGGAACTAAGAGTTGCTGACGTTACAGGTGACGGAAAAAAAGATTTAGTAACAATTATCCATGACCGCATAATTGTTTATCCCCAATAGGACAGAAGACAGAATACAGAGGACAGAAGACAGATTTCTGATTTCTGACTCATATAGAACAAAATGGTATGTAATGGTAGAAAGATTTTTGTTGCGCTTA
>CAZRMQ010000022.1:0-20951 GCA_964601185.1 uncultured Pirellulales bacterium | reverse complement strand
CCCACGGTAGCCATAAAGGCGACATCGGTCAGCAGCTTCTTTTGCAGACAAGCATCTTCGAGCACGCTTCCGCCGAGCTTTACCACCATAATACGTCCGCGAAAGCCGCGGATATATTCCATGGCTTCTATCAGTGCCCCAGCTTTTGCAATAGCTTCTTCCACCTCAAATAGCTCCTTAAAACAGCGTTTAAGAAAACAAGAAGTTTATTTATAGTTAGGCCATCCGTCAAGCTATATTTAGTCCTGGATTTACATTGATGGCTCTTTCAGTTCGATTGCTGACAGCCATCCCCAAGCAATGCCTAAGGTTACCACCAGACGTGAGGTGTATTTTTGTCGATAACATTATGCAGTTGTGCATTGACATTCATGAAAAACAAAGTAGAATTACCTGCTTCACGACGTGGCTTAAACCAAGTCCTGAATATTCACTAATCCTTTTTGAGATTATATCATGTATTCAGATTATATTCGTAATGTGGCAATAATTGCACATGTTGACCACGGCAAGACAACGCTGGTGGATCAGCTTCTGTACCAGTCGGGGATGTTTCGGCAGGAGGAGCTTGATAAGCTGGCGGGCAGCGAGCATGGATTGATTATGGATTCAAATCCGCTCGAACGGGAGCGCGGCATAACCATTCTCAGTAAAAACTGTGCGATCTACTATACGGACTCCAAAGGCGATGAATATAAGATCAATATAATCGACACGCCGGGACATGCTGATTTTGGCGGAGAGGTTGAACGCGTTTTGAAAATGGCGGACGGCGTGCTGCTTCTGGTTGACGCATTTGAAGGGCCTATGCCGCAGACAAGATTTGTATTGACCAAGGCGCTCGAGCACAAGCTAAGACCAATAGTTATAGTCAACAAAATTGACCGCGAAAACAGCAGGCCGCAGGAGGTCGTGAACGAAATATTCGATCTGCTTGTTCAGCTCGGCGTCGATGATAAGGCCCTCGATTTTCCTTGTATTTACGCATCTGCAAGGCAAGGCTGGGCAACGACGGATCTCGTTAAGCAGACCGACAATATGCAGGTGATATTCGAAACTATCATAAATAATGTTCCAGCTCCGCGGGCCATCCCAGATGCTCCTCTACAAATGCAGGTGACGAATCAGGAATATTCGGATTATGTGGGACGGATAGCAATAGGCAGGATTTTTGCGGGACAGATAAGCCAAGGCCAGAAAGTTACTGTAATCGACAAAAACGGTCTGCATACACAGCAAAAAATTACGCAGATTCATCAGTTTCATGGCCTTGGCCGAAAGCAGGTTTCAGCCGCTCAGGCGGGCGATATATGTGCGATATCGGGACTTGACCCTATTGAGATTGGTGACACTATCGCCTGTGCGGATAATCCTTCGGTGCTTGCGGTTATTTCTGTTGATGAGCCGACGATGACAATGACATTCAGAGTCAACGACGGACCTTTCGCGGGCAGAGATGGCAAATACGTTACGAGCAGGCAGATTGGCGAAAGACTTGAAAAAGAGCTTCAGCAAAATATCTCGCTTAGGGTGGAAGCCGGACAAACACCTGAAGAATTCAATGTTTCGGGCAGAGGGCTTATGCATCTTGGTATTTTGCTGGAGAATATGCGGCGTGAAGGGTATGAGATATGCGTGGGTAAGCCGAATGTGATTTTGAAAATAGTTGAGGGCAGACGTCATGAACCGATAGAATTACTTGCGGTGGACTGCCCGTTGGATTGTCAGGGCTCAGTAATGAGTCTTTTGGGTGACAGGCGAAGTGAAATCATTAAAATAGATGCCAAAAGCGGAACAAACGATTTTATTCATATGGAATTTTTTATACCATCACGTGGTTTGTTCGGCCTTCATGCCAGGATGATGAATGCGACCCAGGGCAGAGCAATTATGCATCATTCGTTTGAAAGATATGAGCCGATGCGTGGAGCGATACCTCAGCGTAAGGCAGGTGTTATGATTGCGACCGCTACGGGACAGGTGACGGCTTATGCACTTGATGCTTTGTATGACCGAGGTATTTTTTTTGTTGAGCCTGGGGGAAAAGTATATGAAGGACAGGTGGTCGGGGAGCACTGCAAGGAGAATGACATACCTGTCAACGCGGTAAAAAGTAAGCAGCTTACCAATATTCGGGCGGCAGCCAAAGACGGTGCAGCCAAGGTCAGAACCGCGGGAAAAATGAGTCTTGAGGCGGCGATGGAGTACATTCAGGAGGACGAGCTTGTTGAGATTTGTCCTAATTCGATTCGAATCCGCAAACGACTCTTGAAAGAAGAGGATAGGCGGCGCCACGCCCGCAAAAACTATCGCTGAGCTCGTTGAAGTCCGTGGTTAGGTTCCCTTTCCCATCCCAGGGTGCACGGCAAGATTGTTGGTAAAACCTTCAGACAGAAACGTATGTCATTTCGACCGAAGCCCCCCTGTCTTCTGTCGAAGACAGAAATGGGGGCGAAGTGGAGAAATCTGCTTTGAAGGCAGACCTCTCCGCTCGGCCTTGCGGCCTCGGTCGAGGTGACAAAAGAGAGTGAGCCATTGTCGATTGAGATAATAGGCAATAGAATAATCCCACCTTACCTGCAAATATGACGTGCACCCCCATCCACCCATCCAAGGATTGCATTTTTTTTCAAGTTGACAGCGATGCGGCAACCACCTATAATCCAGATAATAATAAACCGCAATGATGCGGTCGAATACATATCAGATCCATATGATATTAAAGCAAGAAAAACGCACAGCATCTCATCTGACACCACTTGACCTGCTCGGAACGGATGAGAAAGGACTATCCAAAGCATTTGCATACGTTCTCGCCAAAGACAAAGATGCACTATTCGTTTTTCTCTGTTTTCTGGGCATCCGAGTGAAGAATACCTCCAAGAAATTCCTCACTACCTCTGTTGAAATAGAACACTCCAGACCAGAAGGACGAACAGATATTGAGATTCTCCACCCAGGCTCATTCCATGTGATTGCTGAGTGCAAAATCCACAAGGGAAAGATTCTGAACCAGCGCACACAATATCTTAGGTCTTTTGAGGATGTTCCAAACAGGATTATGTGCTTCATCACTAAGGAGCGTGATACCAATAAACAAAAGCACAATGGAATCACAACACGGCATATTTCTTGGATGGACATACTCGATGTTCTTGAGGACGCACGATTAAAAGACAATACCATTGTACGTCAGTTCATGACGTATGCTATAAGGACCTACAAAATGAAAACACAAAAAGAAATACTTGTACAAGACCTATCCAGACCCATTGAGCTCAACCGATATCTCAAGTATTCGATCTACAAACGTGATGTGACATTTGGTAGTCCTCTGTACTTCGCTCCATATTTTACCAGGAAGGCAGACGAGACCATCGGCAAGGGTATTAGATACCTGTCAAGAGTGCTCGGCATCTTGACACTAAAACCTGGCGATATCGACGAATACCTCAACGATTTAGAGTCGTTTTCAGAGAACCTTGGCCAAGTGAAAAAATAGATACAGGGAGTTAAGAAGGGTAATGAGGAATACCAAACGACAGAACATACATTCTATTTCTTGGACGAACCCGTCGAATTGCCTTTTCCCCTGCTAAAGGACGGAACAATAAAGACAGGTAGAGGTAAAAACTGGATTGCGGGTATGATTCCTAAGAACAGATGCGTGACATTTGCTGAATTGATTCGCAGAATAACACGAGGAAAAAAGATATAACAAGAGGTCGGAACTTACGGCTCACCCGCAGCGGCGTCGCCGACGGGCGCTGACATTAGACAGTAAAGAGAATGAGAGCATCTATCCACGCATTGTTGGGCTTGGTGAAATTTGGGCGTCCTTAATAATAAATAAGGACGACGGGTGGCAGCGTCAATCCCGATTCATCGGGATTGGCGATGGCTGCTCAATAAAAGTACAGAGCCAGGCCATCCCCAAGCAAAGCTTGAGGCTGCCACTCGCCGGGGCTCTCCGCTTTGCTGCGTGTCTCGACTCGCCTTTCGGCTTGCTCGAAGTGACATCCACGGCAGTCCGTGTTTCAGTTTTTGTCCATCGATGTTTCAATCCGTGTTTGTTAGTGCTCAGGCAAGTTTCATGCCAGATATAAATATTTTTCTGACAAGTCAAATACAAAATTGTAGGCGTGTTAAAAATCGCTCAAAAGTTGATGATTTTTACTCAAAAGTGATTCATTTTAGTAATTTTCTGCTCATTTTTGACAATTTTTGCTACTTTCTGATTTTTCCCTTAAACTCTTTTATCTTATGCACTTACAACTATTTTTCAAAAATGTCCTAATAACTAAATGTCCAATTGCTCACATCAAAACACAGGCTTAAAACGTCCCATTATTGGATATATCATGTCCAGTATAAGCTCCTCAGACAACTTTATCAAGTGCTTCACCAATCACTCCATCTTTTCCATTTTGAAGCAGCTTTACTTTTACCAGATCATTTTGTCCCAGCCTACTCGCTGAACTATTTAGATATACATAAAAGTATCTTTCAGCCCGGCCATGAGGTTGGCTGGAGCTATTTTCCAACAGAACCTCGGCTGTTTCGCCTATAAATTGCTGTCTATAATCGCTCTGCAAATTTC
This sequence comes from uncultured Pirellulales bacterium, assembly GCA_964601185.1. Lineage (GTDB taxonomy): Bacteria > Planctomycetota > Phycisphaerae > Sedimentisphaerales > Anaerobacaceae > CAZRMQ01. The sequence continues at coordinate 16,351 of CAZRMQ010000022.1, read as the reverse complement.
TATCCAACTCACGTAATATCTTTGAGCGTTCTTTTATAATCTTAGTATCTACAGTATCTTGCATATTCGCAGCAGCGGTGCCTTTACGCGGCGAAAAGGTAAAAACGTGCATCTTGGCAAAGCCAACTTCTTTAGCTAAAGCTACCGTTTGTTCAAAGTCAGCATCGCTTTCACCAGGAAAACCAACGATAATATCGGTCGTTATGGCGGGTCTATCCAATCGGGATTTAATTAAAGACACCTTTTCTCTGAAGTCTTCAGCGGTATATTGTCTGCACATTTTTTTAAGAATTGAATTTGAGCCGGACTGGAGTGATAAGTGTAGATGCGGCATAATGTTACGGTGAGTGCAAAAAGAATTGACCAAACGCTGCGTGACATCTCCCGGCTCAAGTGAGCTTAGCCTGATTCGTGCAAGGCCGGGTATTTGTGCAATTTTATCGAGAAGGTTAGCTAAATTATCATTTTGTTGATTTGGCCAGTTGTTTCTTCTAACGGTATCTTGGCCGTAAGCGCCGAGAAATACACCGGTTATGACAATTTCTTTATGGCCGGCTGAGACAAGGGCATGCGCTTCTTGCAGGACTAAATCTACGGGTTTATTATGAACAAACGGACGAGTTTTGGGTACAATACAATAGGAGCAACGACCATCACAGCCGTCCTGGATCTTTAGAAAGGCTCTGGTATGGCCCTTGAAAGAAGTTAAGGATGGAAGCACAGCAAGTGGGGCTAAATTGTTTTTACAGTTGAAGTTATCAAAATATTTTGTTTTAATTGTATTGTTTTGACAGGATGGAAGTTCCTTAGTATCAGAGATGGAAACTTCGCCGGCTGCTATTCGGCTTAAACTGCCGGCAAGCTCGTCTCGGTGCCTTATGAGGCAGACATTTTCAACAAGGCCGTTAAGTTCACCGGTTTGGATGCTCGGAAGGCATCCACAGACCACGATAGTAGCATCAGGATTGAGTTTTTGGGCTTTTCTGATGTATTGTCGGCTCTTGGCGGAGGCGGTATGGGTTACACAGCAGGTATTGACAATCACAAGGTCGGGTCGCTGCGACATTTCAGCATAGTCGAGACCAAGCTGCTCAAGAAACTGCCGAATCTGCTGGCTTTCATACTGATTAACTTTACAGCCGAGGGTATTTATGGAAAAAGTTTTCATAATATGATATAATTTATAGGGGATTATAAAAATTGACAAGGTTAATGAATTGGTAGGCCATAAAGTGGGAGGTTTGTTATGGCGGCGGTATCTGATACGGTTTGGGCGATAGATTTAGGCAGTAATTCACTAAAGGCACTACGCTTAACGAGTGTCGGCGGCGTTGTACAAGTAATCGGCTTTGATCATATCCAGCACGGCAAAATTCTTTCAGGAAGTGAGATCAGGCCTGCTGAGAGGGACGAGCTTATTGCATTGAGTTTACGCCAATTTGTACAGCGAAACGATATGGGCAGTGATGAGATAATTATTTCTGTGCCGAGCCAAAATAGTTTTGCACGGTTCGTGAACCTGCCCCCAGTTGAGCCGAAACGCATTCCGGAAATTGTAAGATTCGAGGCTGTTCAGCAGATTCCTTTTGATATCAACGAAGTAGAGTGGGACTGGCAATTGATGACAGAAGCGGGCAGTACCGAAAAGAAGGTCGGTATTTTTGCTATTAAAAGGGAAGTAGTAAATTCATCAATGGAGCATTTTGAGAGAGAAGATCTGCGTGTCAGCTATATTCAGATGGCACCAATGGCTCTATATAACTATATAATGCATGACCATGCTGAATTGCTCAATTCGGATAATCAAGCCGTTGTTGTTCTTAACGTGGGGGCGGAAAATACCGATTTGGTTGTCTGCACAAAGTCAGTGGTCTGGCAACGCTGTATCCTTATAGGTGGTAATACCTTTACCAAAGCGATAGCGGATGCGTTCAAGCTAAGTTTTGAAAAAGCGGAAAGGCTAAAACGTACAGCACCAGTAAGCAAATATGCGCGACAGATCCTGCAGGCGATGAAACCGGTTTTTACCGATTTAGTGTCTGAGGTGCAGCGCTCGTTAGGCTTTTATAGTACCTCCAATCCCAACGCTAAATTTGTAAAGGTTATTGCTCTTGGCGGCGGAACAAAATTGCGTGGCTTACTGAAATATTTACAGCAGAGTCTGCAGTTGCCAGTTGAACGGCCGGATTCATTTAGAAAACTTGCGATGAGCCCACATGTTTCAGCAGCAAAATTCCATGAGAACGTCAGTGACTTCGGCGTTGTTTATGGTCTTGCCATTCAGGGCTTAGGTCTGGCAGTGATATCAGGCAATCTGCTCCCAAGGAGTGTCGCCAGGTCCATGGCATGGGCAAGCAAGGGAAGATATTTTGCTGTTGCGGCTTGCTTGTTACTTCTGGTTTCACTTATGACACTGGCCAGAACCGGCATGGACAAAATCAATTATGCAAGAAATGAACAGGTTCGACGAGAGATCAGCGATGTCCTTAATGACGCCACGCAGGTTCGTAACAAGCTCCAGGAACAGCAGCGAAGGGGTACCAAATCACAAGATGAAATAAAAAAGTATTTTGAACCTTTTAAATATCGTGAAGTAATTCCCCTGCTGCATGAGACCATACTTGAAGTTTTGCCGAATGCAAAAAACAATCCGGCACAAAAGGAGCTTTACGAGACTTTTGCAAACGGCGATGTAGAAAAGGTTAAGCTCACTCCTCGCAAGGAGCGAAAGCAGCTATTTATAACCTACATGTCGGTTTATTATTCGAAGGATCTTTCCAAGGCACAATTTGGTGCCACAGCTATGATGAGAAGAGGCGCAATGGGCATGGATCAACGAGAGGGAGGAATGGAAGGCTACTTTGGTTCGATGGAGTATGATGCGAGGACGATGGATCCACTTATGCAATCCAGATATGCTCCGGGCCTTACTTTAGAAGGTCAGGAACAAGTTGAAAAGAATGCAGGATTTGTTGTAACTATAACCGGGTACAGTCCCTATAAGGACATAGGTGCATTACTTGATCCTTCCGGAGTTGGAGACAGGCGTGACAGATGGGGATTTGTTACTCGACTGCAGCACCTCGATGAAATCGTTGACGGCAACTGCCCGTTCAAGTTGTATAAAAAAACCAGCATCGAGCATTACAAGCTGGACAAAGGTTCTGTAGATTTATCTGCTGAAGTGCCTGCGGGTATAGGGATTATGGATGTTATACCGGGAATGGGCAGCCAGGCTGCTGCGCCAGGCATGGGTGGTAGTATAGGCGGCAGAGATGTTCTGAGGGACCCAATGACAAAAGAGATTATCAATAAAGTTCCTGTATTAGACGAGTATGGAAGAGAGATAATCGACCGCAGAGCAGGTAGCCCTGTGTATGAAGACAATGACTATTGGTTCGTATTAAACCTTAAAGTAATCTGGGAAGATGCTCCCAAACCGCCTGAGCCTGCTGCGGGTGCTATGTCACCCTATGGACCTGCTCCTGTTCGGCCCTCTACTACTACTTCCTCATCAAGCAAAACAGGTGGTTTAGGTAAAGGGGGACAATTTGATTTCTAAGGCCACAATTGCAAAGACCGATACAGACTGATTATGCAACGGAATAGAGGAGTATGAAATAAGAAAATTAAGTAACAAAGTAGATTGGTGAGACAAAATGAATATACCAAATTTTAAAAGTATTCTGCAAAAACTAAGCATTCTCAAAAATAATTCGTCGATACTTGTGGCGATTATCGTAGCAGTGGTTGCTATCGTTCTCTTTATCCCTACGCAGTTAATCAGCAGCAGGCTAAAGAGACAGATAGAAGATGAAAGCCTTAGTAAAGGAAGGTCAGTTCAGAATATGGATGTCATTTCGCGTGAGCAGTGGAAGGTGGAAGAGCAGTACCAGCAGTCTTATGCGAATGATGCCAATCAAATAAAGCATTTGGCAGAGCAAAGCTCCAAAAGAGAATTACTGAGCTACAAGATATTTCCTAATCCGACAGATGTATCAGCGTTGATTTTCGAGGAATTTGGCGACCGATTTCGCAAGGCTGTGGAAGGGTTGCTTGCCGGGATGAGTGCCTGTGATTCTCCCAGTGAAGCCGAGTTACAACAAAGTATGCAGAGCTCATCTGTACGCAACCGCCTCAGAGGGGGGGGAAGATCAATGAGCCCCTATTCATCCGGCAGATCTTCAAGGGGAATCTCGTTGAGGATAATGAGCGATATCGATTCTACGATAGTGGATGAGATTTGCCTGGAGAAGGCGAAATCCGGTTCTGTCTATGCAAATCCTGATAATGTGAGTGGGTACGAATTTTGGAAAGAATATCAGCATCCCGGTAGAGAAGAGGCGGTTAAGGATTGTTGGTACTGGCAATTGGGCTACTGGATTATTGAAGATGTTATCGATACCGTAGCAGCTATGAATACCGGCTCGAAAAGTGTTCTAACTTCACCGGTTAAACGGCTTATGAGGGCCAGTTTCGCTCTTAGTGAAGGAGGAGCAATGAGGGCTCGAGCGTTTCGGATGGTCCAGCGAAATGCAAAAAAATCAGCGGATGATAAACCCAGCTATATTCTTTCAGCACAAGATGGACTTACCGAATCCTATACAGGACGGTTTTGCAATGAAAATATTGATGTTGTACATTTCAATCTGGCTGTTCTGGTTAGTGCGGATGCTGTTTTGCCATTTATGCAAAAACTCTGCAGTGCCAAGGAGCATAAATTTAAAGGTTGGGATGGTCAGCTTGATCAACCGGAAATCTGCGAGCATAACCAGATAACGATTTTGGAAAGTAATATCAAGCCGATAGACACTCAGAATGATCCAAGTCACTATCTATACCGTTATGGTGAGGACGCTGTAGTGGAATTGGAGTTGATTTGTGAATATATTTTGAATAAGACTGGTTATAAGGAGATAAAACCTGATGCGATTGTGAAAGAGCTGCAGGGCGAAGAGAAAAAATAAATATAGTTAGCCCTATCAGCCGTCATTTTGGACGGTTTATTTGGGATGGTTTACAAAAGTGTAAAATCAGTTACGCAGCGAAAGGTATGAAAAATGATGATATTTAAGAAAGTCGGATACTTTTTGGAGGAGCATATCGAGAAAATAGTGTTTGCTGCTGTAGGGCTGGTTTGTATCTGGCTTTTGGTTTTCCGTGTTCTTATAAGTCCCAACGCAGTCAGCTATGATGGTAGGAAATTCAACCCCAGCGAGGTTGATAAGCGCATAGAAGGACAGGCTAAGGATTTGGAGTACAAGCTGAATCAGCCGCCTGAGTCTAAACCGGCTTATGTGTCGCGATTGACAGGTGCTTTGGATCCGAATGACCCTGTGAGAAAAGGGGTATGGGGCGATCTGCAACACGGTTTTGAGGGCTTATTGGCCTCAGCCATAAACGGCATTGATACGGATATATCTATACCAATACCGCCACTAATTTCGAGTGAGATAAGCGACGGCAGGAAATATGCTCTTCCGCTGACTAATGGAGTTATTGGTGAGGTCACGGATGTTGCGGTTGAGCATATCAGAGCGGCGGCTTATGTTCCTACGCAGCCGGTTACTGAGGAGGTTACTTATGAAAATGCGATGCCTCAGCCGGATGATATCGACCTGGTATCGGTTGAAGCGAAGTTTGATGTTGCGGAATTATACAGAAGGTTTCATGACAGTTTTAACAGCGACTTTGTCAAAGAGGAATGGCGCGATCCGTGTCTGGCGTTACCGGTTTTTGCAGCGGTTCAGCTGCAAAGACAAGAGCGGCTTGATAACGGCGGTTGGAGCGATTGGGTGACGGTACCTCGAAGCAAGATTGACCAACGCAAAAGGCTGTTAGGAGTCGTGGAAAATGTTGAAGATTTACCGCCTGGAGGAATAGCGGTTCGCATGCTGCAATTTAACGAGCCGGATGTGAAAATGGAAATATTGCAGCCACAGGCTTATCAGATTGCATCTACGAATGAGGAATGGTTTCCTCCCTCATTACACAGAAAGTACCTGGATCTGAGAAGAAAGGAAAAGGCAGAGCAAAGGCGCGAGGAAATAGAAGCGAAGAAAGAAGAAGAGCTGCGTGAACGCGAACAGCGACTCGACGATAGACGAGGCAGTACTACAGGTACATTAGGAACAAGGGCAGGTGGCAGGGCTGGTGGAACGACTGAGGGATATGGTACTCGGGGCGGTAGTACTACGGAGGGACGCACAAGAGGGACCAGACAGAGAGGTCGTGGTGGTCAAACTGATGGTCTTTACGGCGATACTGGCGGTGATAGAGGCCTGGCGGGTGGAAGACAGTCCACACGTGGCGGGTCCAGAACAAGAAGCCGAGATGATCGCAACCTCGAGACGGATTATTTATTGGGAGTAGAAGGCGTAGATACTCGGATAAAACCAAAACCGACGTCGGATGATGTCTTTCTTGAATTTGAGGAAAAGATGATTACAGGATGGACAGACATGTCCAAGATGCGTGAGCCTTTGTTGTTCTGGGCATTTGATGATACGGTTGAGCCGAGCAAGAGTTATAGATATAGGATTCGATTAGGCGTTGTTAATCCGATTGCTGGGACTAATAAGTTCAAAGAGAAAAGCAAATCTTACAGAGATACAGTTATTTTATGGAGTGAGTTTTCCGACATCACTGAGCCTGTAAGCATTCCACGGAAGCTGTACCTTTTTGCAAAGGATATACAGGAAGCCGCAAAGATGGTTACGGTTCAAGTCTCTAAGTATGTATTGGGTTACTGGTATAGCGAAGACTTTGCGGTCAGACAGGGCGAAGCTATCGGTAAGGTCGTGGAATTAGAGCCTGAGCCTTCTTCGTCGTCCATATCACGGGTAGGTCCCCGTGGAGCGGGGTCCCTCGCGAGGGTTTCCCCTGAGGCGACGCTGCGCAGAGTCACTCCGCGGGGGTCCCTTTACGATCCACGAGCCATGGGTTACGAGTCACAAACAGAGCCTGAAAGTATCGATTATAGTACCGGAGCTGTTTTAGTTGATGCAGTGCCTGTAAATGACTGGTCGGGCCAAGAGAGTTTACGTCCCAGACGTTATTTTGATATGCTTTACAGTTTCGATGGAACAATTATTGAACGAACAGCAGTTTCAAACGTGAATTGGTCACAGGATTTGCAGAATGCTTATACCAACATTAAAACTTTGCAAAGAGAGCCCAAAGAACCGCTGCGCGCATGGTCAGGTGGAGCAGGCGGACGCCGCGGCAGACAGCCTGTACGCGGTTTGGAAGGATATGAAGGTCTTGATGGCGCGTATGATGATATGATGTATGAGGGTATGATGGGGGGGGGAAGGAGAATTCGTTAGTCCGTTCTCCGAAGAACTTATGCTACGTAAGATAAGCCGCTGCGAAAGAGAACTTTGCAGAGTAGTATTTTAGACACCATTACCTGACTGCCGGGGTACAACCTCAACTTAATTCGTTTAAAACAATGTCCATACATTGGTGTTGATTAGGCGGATCCCACCAGATGTCCCCTTCGACTATTAAAGGACCGTCGGGAGTTAGAGCTGCGTCCCATCCAATTGTTCGTATAGGCAAAAACTTAAGCGATGTTTCTTTTACCAATCTACATGTCTGGGGCCACAATGGCAGTTGAAATCCCTCAAAAGGAATTCCTGTTTTGGGATGGATCGGTATGATTGTAGGGCCTGAACCATTGGCCATGATTTGATTAGCCGGTTTTAGGAATCCGTCATTCAGAGAGATTGCTGCTTCTACATTGCCTGTGAGGCCATCTATAAATGTATCCACAAAATGTTGGTCTATAATCGGCTTGAAATGCGCATGTAAAATACTACACCGGCTATTTTTGTCAATGATGGTGATAAACCGGATCGTCTGGAGAGATTGAGTACCGGTGAGACGTATCAGTTCAGGATGATTCTTTAACTGCTGTTGAATTATAAAGCTTTCGTGTTGGGGATCTGAAAGTAGTGCATCGTATAGATCGGCTGGTTTATATTCTCGTCCGAAGGCATCGATAAATCTTTTGTTGGACCTGCTAAATATATTTAGCCCTTCGCCGTAAGCTCCCTGGGCGGGCTTAGCAACGAACGCCTCTGGCAACTGACAGTCGAAGAACTTCTTCCAGTCCTCACGGCTTGCCATGACTGGGCTGTCGCAGGATCATCCTGCAACTTTTTTTAAAAAGATAGCGTACAGCTTAGGGATGGGGACGCCCAATGCCGTACAATATCGGTAGAGAATGCTTTTATCTTTTAGCAGAGGGGCCCATGATATGGGATTTATGGCTTCTTGAATCTTCGTCAAATTTTTTCTGCTTATATATTTAGAAAGTTCATCATCGGAAAGGTCCGGATTGAATAATCCGAGTCGAAATGCCTCATCAGGTAAGAAACGTCGCTGGTGACACAAACGAAACGAGTGCAAAAAAATCCGGGGAGGTGGATTTTTTTGAAAATTGGGTTTTTTGACATAATTCGAGGGCGATTTCAGAGCAAATCGTTGTTTTTAGACTAATATTGGGGGGCGTGGTGTTAGGTTGTAGGGCTTGGTTAATATAGGCAAGTAATAATGGGTTAAAAAGTGTGCAAAAATAAGTGAAAATTTGCAATAAATGGTCATAAATTTGCAAAAATGCGCGTTTTTTAGCGAAAATTGAAAGAAATATAGCACTTTTTACAAATTAACATTTTGTTAAGATGGGAGAGATAGGGAATCATGTAGTGGGTAGCTCATCGCTTGTGATTTGTGACTCGGTTTCGTATCTCGTGAAGCGCATCTCGTAAATAGCAATAACTTGATGATAGACACCCGAGTTTCATCGTGCTTAAATCGTAATGCGTGTCTGGTGAGTTGTATCTCGTATTTCGCTGGTGAAGGCCAGGAGAACACTGATTTATCCGCCTGTGGCGGATTTACTTCATTGACACTCAAGAATCTGTTACCCCTGTGCTTTCTGCGAAAGCAGAAACAGGGGGGCGGAATCAGAAGACCGGTTGTAGCGGCGCAGGTCGAGACAATCGGGCAGAACGTCCGGATAGCTACTCGTCTCGGCGGAGGCTCGCCGAGCCGGAGCGGGAAAGGTTTGGCGATAGATGCAGGCTTGTACGCCTATGGCGTATGTTGTAATTGACGATGGAGTAAAAATTGGCAAGAGCAGCGTGATCGACCCTGGCTGGGCGCCGTGGCGACCGCAGCGGATACCACTTTGGCGCCGATTTTTATCAGTTCTGTATGGTGGGGTCTTTACCCCACCGTTTTCTCTCGTGACGACCCAATTTTAGATTTGGGATTTTGGATATCAATCGACAATCGGCAATCTAAAATCGATACGGGTGTCCCCAGATTTCCCGGTGGAGCGCAGCGGAACCGGCGTAGTGTTTGATGCGATTGTTGGCCTATTTCAATCTCTTTCTTGCAGGTCGCACTTCGTAAAGGGCGTGGTCTTCCTTGACAAGGCATGCGTGCTCGGTGGATGCCCTTTCAAATTTCAACTCTGTGTTTGCGAAGAGGTCGGTGTTCTCGGCCTTCAAGTATCGTGCGGCCATTCGGCAGTATTCGGGATCTATCTCAACCCCGATGCTGTTGCGGCCCGTTCGGAGGGCCGCAACCATCGTTGTGCCAGACCCGCAGAATGGATCGAGGACGGTGTCCCCCGTGAAAGAGAACATCCGCACCAGGCGTGTCGCCAATTCCAATGGGAATGGAGCCGGATGGTGCTTGGTGGAGGCTCCCGTAATGTTCCATATCTGTTGAAACCAGCGGTCAAACTCCTCTTTGGAGATTCTGCTTGCATCGCGTTGCTCGCCACTTGGCTGCCGGTAACCTCCCGGTTTTCTCTGCATCAGAATGAACTCCATGTCATTCTTGATGATGGCATTCGGTTCATAGGGCTTGCCAAGGAACTTCGAGCCGTTTGAGACTTCGTATGAGGCGTTTGCTATCTTGTGCCAGACGATGGGGTTCAGATTGTCAAAACCGATGCGCCGGCAGATAACACAGATGTCCGCATGAAGGGGAAATACGAGATGGCGGCCGAAGTTGCGTCGCGCCACACAAACATCACCGACAACGCAGACAAGGCGGCCGCCGGGAACGAGAAGACGGAACACATGCCGCCAGACCTTCTCTATTTCACCCAGGAATATTTCGTAATCCTGAACATGTCCGAGCTGATCGGGATTCTCGTTGTAACGCTTGAGATTCCAGTACGGAGGCGAAGTGACGACGAGATGGACGGACTCATCATCCACGTACGACAAATCCCGTGCGTCTCCGTTGATCAATCTGTGAACTGTTGGTTTCATGTCGTCAAATAAAAGTTGACAGATGGGCGACGAGAACTTTGGCAAAGCGTTCAACCGACAGATCATCTGCGGGCGTCTTAAACTCGCCTTTGATGCCGTCTGTAACGGATGAGGTGATAAAGGCCGAGGCGGTGTAATGGCGCTCAAGGACGAGTTTTCGACAGAACAGCTCATAACGGCGCATGTATGATGCGCCGACAAACTCGGAGAAAACCTTGAAGTGGGGTTCTTGGACGCTTACGGTGCGGTTCGATGCCTCGCAGTCCTCCAGCATGAAGAAGTAACCGAGGAACGGTTGGGGGCTTTCGAGGTATGCGTGCTGCCGGAAAGCAGTCCAGAGGTCGAGAGCGCTTCCCATCGCCTCTTCTGTCCGATTGTTGAAGTTGTTGCCGAAAGAGGGGCCGACTTGTGATTTGGCCTCAATGGCGGCAATCAGGGTTCGATTGCGGATGATGAGGAGGTCCCATTCCTTGGTGGGACGGAAGAAGCCGGGCAGCTCCACGGCCTTCTTTCGGAAAATGCACTGCTCGGGAATGCCGGCATGTGTGATCAATTTGGTAAAGAGGTCGATGAACCCATCCATCTGCGCGCCACCGGTTACGGCACTGCGCAATCCCTGATCCGCCTTTCCGCTGTCTTCTTGCTTCCGTCGCTGCGCCGACCGCGTCTGCCAGTAGTGGGCCACCGCCTTGGCGGTGTGCTTGGCGATGTCCTTCATGATGTCATCTATATTCATGTGGCAACCCTATCAGATTCATCCTTCATTATCCAGTGGCCAACATTGTTTATATTGATCCGCATAACATCCCAAATACCATTTCACCACTCGTTCGACCTCGAGGCTCTCGACAGGCCATATAAGACGCCTGCGAAACTTTGGTTCGGCTCGGTTAACGGTGGGGTTGCGACCCCACCCTACAAAACTCGTGGAATATCAATGAAAACTATGAGCATAATATAGCACTCGCCGGACGGAAATCAATCACGAATTTGCCATTTCGGCGATTCTCTTTCCGGGCCGGTAAGCATCCATTATTGTTTAACAACACCTTTTTCGAATCGGATTAAAGGAATTGTAGCAAGGAGGGTTTTTGTGTGCCTGATGGGTAAGAAACGAAATCCTGCCATAAACCCGTCCCTTCAACTGTGTTCAGGGCAGGCTCTGAGCTGAGTCGAAGGAGTTAACGGAAACAGGTTTCTGGTTCGACAAGGACATTCGGCTGAGCTCAGTCGAAGCCCTCACCACCCCGAGCGGAGTCGAGGGGCATTCTTAGACAAAAACAAAGAACTGGGGGCGGATATAATTTCAGAAAATAATAAGTTGCAAAATCTATGGTTTTATCCTATGATTTGTCGTTTGCCCGTCTTGAGTCCGTCGATTCCGCCGCAAGGTGTCCCAAAGGGAGGCACGCCGGATTCGTGACGAACCGGGTCGAAGGATTTGTGTTTGTGAAAGGATCTATACATGAAACATGATGTAGCTGATTTGTCTTTAGCGGTAGGGGGCAAGAAACGTATTCTCTGGGCTGATAATGATATGCCGGTTCTGGCATTGATACGTAAGAAGTTTTCACAAAGCAAGCCTCTAAAGGGCATGAATATTTCTGCCTGTTTGCATATAACCGCTGAAACAGCTAATCTTGCTCGAACCCTTAAGGCGGCGGGAGCGAATATAGTCCTATGTGCATCTAATCCGTTAAGCACCCAGGACGATGTGGCTGCATCATTAGTGAAGGATTTTAAAATACCGGTGTTTGCTATTTGTGGAGAAAATCGCAGTACCTATTACAAACACATAAACCAGGCCTTAGATCACAAGCCGGTTATTACGTTTGATGACGGTGCGGATTTGGTCAATGAGCTGCATACACGCAGGACTAAAGGTGCCGGCCGGATATTAGCCAGTATGGAGGAGACCACTACCGGTGTTATTCGTCTGCGGGCGATGGAAAAAGCGGGACTTTTAAGGTTTCCGGTTATCGCTGTAAACGACGCTGCAACTAAACATCTCTTTGACAATCGCTATGGCACAGGCCAATCAACGGTTGATGGTATCATTCGCGCAACCGATTTGCTGATGGCCGGAAAGAAGATTGTAGCTGCAGGGTACGGCTGGTGCGGCCGAGGCTTTGCTATGCGGGCAAGAGGTATGGGAGCTATTGTCATCGTCACGGAAATTGATCCAATCAAAGCGCTTGAGGCTGCTATGGACGGTTTCCAAGTTTGTCCAATGGCTGAGGCGGCGAAGATCGGCGAGCTGTTTGTAACACTAACAGGTAATAAAAATGTTATTCGCTCGGAGCACTTTCGTTTGATGAAAGATAGAGCAGTTGTTGCCAACAGCGGACATTTCAATGTGGAAATAGACATACCGGCTCTAAGGAAACTGGCCAAAAGGATAAATCGTCAGGTACGCAGGCACGTTGATGAGTATGTGTTGAAAAACAATAAGCGCATTTATCTTCTCGGTGATGGCAGATTAATCAACCTTGCAGCAGCCGAGGGACATCCTGCAAGCGTAATGGACATGAGCTTTGCGACTCAAGCATTGGAGGCTGAATACGTAACAAAAAGAAAAGGAAAGCTTGCTGTCGCAGTGCATGATGTCCCTGTCCAGATAGAGCAGCAGGTAAGCAGGCTCAAACTGAAGTCGATGTCAATCGATATAGACAAGCTTACTGCTGAACAGGTTGAATATTTAGCCACCAGTAGCGAAGGGACATAAGTATAGAATACAGAAATCAGACAGCAGATGACAGAAATTTTGTTTTCTGCCTTCTGTCTTCTGAGTTCTGCCATCTGAATCATTTCTAATTATGTACAAAGGTCAAGGAGCAATAAACGGGCGACGAACGACAAGTGACGAGACCTTGGCAAGCTCGGTCGAGTCACGGCGGGCAAAGTCTTTTATGGCGGTTGGACCTACGCTTCATTACAGCCATAAAAATGTGCAGAGATGCTGGCTGCTTGCTGTTGTGGCGTTTGGCCTGGTCTGTCTTTTTTTCTCAGAGATAGTAAGTGGTTCTTTATGGTCGTTTAGTCTTAAAGCAGTAATTTCTCCGAGACTTTGGCGTCTTGACCGGTTTAGTATGGCCGGTGTGAGCATATTTGAGTATCCGTGGCAGATCCTTGTATTGGGATTGCTAATGGGTATTTTTGCGATTGTACCGGTGCTGACATCACAGCTTTTGAGCTTTCAATACAGTCTTATTTTTATCTTGGAGGTATTTTTCTTAGCCAATTTACCAGCCTTTGCGTTGTGTCTTTTAATAAGCTGTATAGCCGTAGCTTGCCGTCCTCTTCGTTTTCGCTCCCGTTTTGCTGCAATAGCTTTGTGTGCGGCTCCTCAGCTTCTTTATTGGGGATGCTACGGCGGTGCCAGGGGCGTAGAGCCTATTAAATGGGGATTTTCTTTTGCACCTTGGGTTTGCGCTTGGTTTATTGCTTTGGCAATAGCGGGATTGGTTCTTGGTATAGGTCATTTTACACGTTATAAGCCGGGCCTTGTTTGGATGTTTACCTCTGTTTTCTTTTTGTTAGCTGTCCTGACCTTTGAAATTCGAGTGGGCCTTGATGAATTAGATTATCAGCTCTATGTGGCCAAAAATAATCCGGAATACGTGAGCGAATTTCATGACCACAGTATAACGGAGGCATTGGACAAAACAATCAAAGACCCGACCGTAAGAAAATATTTGACAGGCTTCTTTTATCCTGATGAATCAATTCCGCTGCGGAAGGAGCTTAAAAAGGAAATACAGGTTCAACTAAGCTATGATCGTTGGCCGAGCTGGTTCATAGTACCCGACGAGTTAAAGTATCAGATAAAAAGGCAGTGGCTCGACGGGCAGTACGATTTGTTTATCAATCCGCCCAAACCCTGGTGGATGCCGTCATTACTTTATACTGAGTTTCAAAAAAGTCGCTATGTAAGTGACCGGATGCCCATAGCGCTATACTACAAAGCGCTTTTGAATGAATACAAGCCTGATATCGAGCTGCTGGAGCAAAAAGAGCTGTTGCATTTCTACAATGACTATCCACACCGTGAGTCTATGCTGATATGGTATCGTCTTTATGACGACTTTCCCCAGAGCCCTGAGTCGCTTGAAGCACGATGGCGTATTGCGAGGCATTATGCGGGCCTGGATTTATTTGAGCAGGCTGATGAGCTTCTTGCTGAGGCACAGAACATTCTTGTAGAGCGTCTGAATCTGCTCAAACAAAAACAGGCGGATGAAAACAGATATTTTAGTCAGTTTTCCGCCTTCACCAAACCGGCAGAGTCTGCAATGACGGAAATCAAGCTGGTCGAATTACAAAGAAAGCTGGCTCAGCTCCGCGTTCTCATAGGACCGGAAAATCGAACCCAGCAGGCTGACTCAAGAAAACGCCTGGTGGAATTTGTTATGTTGAATCAGCACAGCCAGGATTATTCGAGGCGTATCAACAGCTTGTTGGAACAAATGGGTGAGGATGACCCACTTCGTGATAATGTTTTGCTTGCACAGGCCAAGATGATTGCTGATGAGCAGCGGCGGGCTGAACAATTAAGTAAGCTCCATAAAGAATTTCAGAATACCGACGGCGGAATGCAGGCTCTATACGAGTTGGCATTGCTGAAAATCGTGCTGTGGCGCAAGCACAGTAAAACAAGCTTGGAGCAGAATAAAAAGTACTTGGCCGATGCCAGAGCAACCCTAACGAGCTTCATAAGCTTATATCCTGACAGTATTTATATAGAACAAGTCCAAAACAATCTAAATGGCCTGCCGACAGCAGAATAACGGATAACAGAAGGCAGAAGACAGAAATAACCTGTTCGATTATTTTGTTCTTTGCATTTTGTTTTCTGCAGAGAGGAGGATTGATTTTTTCCGGTTAGTTTGCTATCATGGAAATTGCTCGGCTGTTTTTCTTGGACAGAGAGATGAAAACTCCTAATATGCCTATTTCTTCCGACGGAGCGAGTGGTAAGATTCTGCTGGTGGGTGACATCAACAAAGCCTTTTTTGATGCCGACACCATTACGGCGGAGCTCTGTGAAGTCTCTAACAATATACCCGATGCGGTTAATGCTGCTTCGAAAAATAACTTTACAGCAATTGGTATTGTGATGGCTGGAATGTCGGCCAGATTGAGTTCAGCCCTTAAGACCTTAAGAGAAACCAACTCGAAAGCAAAGATTATTCTTTTAGCGCAGATGTATGAGGAGCCGATAGCCAGACAGTTCATCAATCCCTCTTCCAACGGCACAAGCGTGGCGGATGATTATCTGATTTGTCCTGTCCAGGTAAAGAAACTTTATGAATCAATAATGCCTGCTGTAGATTATGGGCGTGCTGATGCCGCTTCAATTATTACTATCAATGAAAAGTTAGAGAGGAGAATAAAACAGCTTGAAATATTGGCTACAACGGACGATTTGACGGGTCTGAGGAATAGAAGATATATATGGGAATTTTGCCGCCAGATTTTAGAGCATGCCAAAAAGGAAAAGGGGCAGGTGACGCTGCTTGCTTTTGATATCGATAACTTTAAGCATTATAATGACGTTTACGGCCATCCGGTAGGGGACAAGATTCTAAAGCAGGCTGCTGTTTTAATGCAGCGTTGCTGCCGTGCACACGATGTGGTTGGCAGGATTGGCGGTGACGAATTTGCAGTTGTTTTCTGGGATCCAGACTTGGATGGTCGGCACAAAGCGGTCGATATGGAAACTGAAAGACGCTCTGCATCCCGTTCAGGACGGGACCATCCTCAGGAAGTAATTTTCATAGCAAAGAGATTTATAAGGGAATTGGAGAAGGCGGAGCTGAATCTCTTGGGTCAGAAGGGCGAGGGAGTTCTTACAATAAGTGGCGGCCTGGCAGGTTTTCCACGCGATGGTTCTGATCCACAGGAGCTTTTCCAGGAGGCGGATAAAGCACTGCTGGAAGCAAAGCGCAGCGGCAAAAATAGGATATATTTAGTTGGTCAGCCGCAGAGTGACATCGCTGACATTAAATAGATTTTAGATAATTGCTGCTGTAAGCGTTCATATTTTGAAGTTTCTT
>CAZRMQ010000021.1:0-21034 GCA_964601185.1 uncultured Pirellulales bacterium | reverse complement strand
AGAATTCAGCTTTAAGCTTGTTTTTAGAATAGATAATATGTCATTTCGACTGAAGTCCCGATTCATCGGGACGAAGCGGAGAAATCTACTAATAGCAGATTTCTCGACTCACCTTTGGCTCGCTCGAAATGACCATATACAGTGTCTTTTGCAAAGCAAATTGAATATTGAAAAAACAGTAACAGAATCCGAATGCAATGATCAATAGAGAAAGTCAACTATAAGATGGATACAATAATCACTCTTCCCAAACCGAATTTTGATGGCCCGATATCGTTAGAAAAGGCCATAACTGCCCGGCGGTCCTGGCGGGATTTTCAGTCTCAGCCTCTTACTCTTGAGCAAATCGGGCAGTTAGCCTGGGCGGCTCAGGGTCAGGACACAAAAAGTAAATATCGCACAGCACCTTCAGCCGGTGCAACCTATCCCCTGGTGCTTTTTGTCGTGAACGAGCAGGGGCTTTTTCACTATTTACCTGGCAAACATGCCCTTGAAAAGCTCACGGACCAGGACCTGCGTTCCGCACTTGCAACGGCTGGATGGGGTCAGGAATTTGTTGAAGCAGCGCCGCTGACGATGGTCTTTGCTGCTGAGTTTGACAGAACTACAAGACGCTACGGCAAGCGGGGCATTCGTTATGTTTATATGGAGGCCGGCCACGCGGCCCAGAACGTCCATCTTCAGGCGGAGGCTTTAGGGCTTGGCTCTGTAGCTGTCGGTGCTTTTGACGATGCATCCGTCAGTAAAGTTCTGTCACTGCCGGTAAACTTCGAGCCTGTCTATATGGTCGTAGTTGGTTATCGTCGGTAAAAACCCTACGTGAAACGTGGGCGAGCAAAACCCCCCAATCCTTCGACTTTGCTCCGTGCTTATGCAGCGGTACAACGGCATCCTTATGTCCCCTGTGGGCCACATAGTGAAGCGGGCTATTGCCATGCTTATTGTTCGCGTTACATAGGCACTTCAATTATCGGCCCAGGTGTCCCTCCAATAAATGGTAGGAAGAGCAGACAGACGGCTACGAAAAGCGCCATTAATATTGCGATGATAAATGGCACTGCGCCTAAAGAAAAAAGTATTCCAAAAAAGGAAACTCTCTCATTGGTGCAGAAGCCTATTACTTTAACCGTAGCTGCTGCAATGACAGCCATTGCAAACAACACGTGGAATATGCGGTTATGCAGCATAAAAGAACCAAGGTTACTGAAACCACCCATACCCATACCACAAGCTGTAACTATTGACAGCAAAACGAAGACCCATAGATAAGTTAACACAACGTGAACAAAAAATCCGGCTGCAATGTATTTGAGTTTTTTCGGCAGAGTCATCTTTCCTGTTGATGACCCATTTTCGCAAAACGCTACACCGACTACATAGGACCAAAACAACAGCCATCCCAACAGAATCAGGCCAATAAGCATTTTTTGACCTAAGAGCCAAAGAAGAAATCCTATCAGAACGCACAGTGGAACGCCGCCGAGAAAGCAGAGAACTTTGACCTTCAGATCCGGCTCTGGAACAAAGAAGCGGACCAGGAAACGAATAATAAAATAGGCGACTGCCAAGGATATTGTAAGATTCAACAAAGCCTCAATATTTATGAGTCCACTAATGACTTTCTTCTCCTTTCCTGCACACAAGATACACAGAATTCTCTTGGAGCTCGTTTTTGAACATTAACAGGGCCAATCAGGATAATCCAATAAGAGCCGAAAGCTCACTCAGCCCACCGACTGAATGTGCCTTCAACCAATTTTACCATTTTCATATAGAATTCAAGGAAAAATATAAACCTCCGGTCTCGGCCAAAGGTTTATGCCAGGGTTAGATGAAACAAAAAATTCTCATTATAGGTGGACCAGAGATTGGGGGCGGATCAATACCGGATACCCTCTAATTGTAAATGGTACAGTTTTTGGGGATCAGGCCACATAGTTACTTGCCAGGGTAAAGTATAATGATATAATAGTCGAAAAGAATATCGATGAATGAAAATCAGGAATAATTAGGAGATTGTATTATGTCTAATCGACAGCTACTTCCGGTGAAAATGGCTATACCTTTTTTGAGCTTGTTGTTAATACTTCATAATGGCTGTTCTCCTGAGGTCTCTCAGGGACCTCGTGACAAGCAGGCGGCAGCCGTTTCGGAAGCCCAACAACAGAAACAGGAACAGCAGCCTGCTGCGGAAGCTGCTGAGGCTAAACCGAAACCCTCAGAGCCTGCCAAAGCAGCCCCTCCAAAGCTTGAGCAGGCGGCAACCGTTTCAGAAGCCCAACAGCAGAAGCAGGAGCAACCTGTTCCCAAGGAACCTGTTACTAAAGCGGTTGAGCAGCCGGTTGTCGTTGCCAGGATCGGGGATTACGTCATCAATAAAAATGAGCTTGAGCAAAAGCTGAAGACCGAGATTAATCCCTATGGTTATGACCAAAACAGCGACGAAGTCAAAGTCATAGACGTAAATGAAGTGCTTTTAAAAATGTTAGCGGAAAAAGCGATGATTATGGAAGCCCGTAAAAAGGGTTATCTGCAGGATGAGGAAATCAGCATCGTTATTGATCGATTTAAGAATAGAAAACTGGCAAGTACAGTTTGGGCACGTTATCTGCAAGGTAGGCGGAATGAGCTGGAAGTTACAGATGAGGAAATTGACAAGCAGATGAAAGCCGATCCCAAGCTGGATCGAAAACGAGCGCAGGCAGTGCTGCAAAGGCAAAAAGCCAACCAAATTTTTGAACAGTATTACGGCCAGTTATGTCAAAAGTATAATCTGAAGAAGGAAAGCGAAAATTTTCCCGAAGCGGTCAAGCTACACGGCAGATTATTAAATAGTCCTAAAGAACAGCGTAAGCAGTGGTGGATTCTTTCCAGTCAAATAAGAGATGAGTTGACGCCTGAAGAGAAAGACATTGTTCTGGCAACGTATGATGGTGGAAAGGTAACCGTAAAAGATTGGCTCTATGCTTTGACGGAAATTGCCCCACCAAGCCGCCCAAAGGATTTGAATACCGAAAAGGGAGTGGAAAGTCTTTTGAATAGGTACTTAAGGTTGCCGATTTTGGTTACTGAGGCACAGTTACTCGGCCTTGATAAGGATAAAGGTTTCATGGAAGAGCTAAGAAAGCGGGAAGATATGAGCCTGCTCGGCAAAGCAACGAACGAAAAAGTCAAGGATGTTAACGAGCCGACAGAAGCACAGATAGTTGCGTACTTTGAGAAAAACAAGGAAAAATTCAGCACGCCCAGAACGTTGAAGATCGACCAGATATGGTGTGCTGATCTTGAAACGGCCAATAAGGTGAAAGCGGAGCTGGACACCAGGGATTTCGAGTCGGTCAAAAATGAATTCTCGTTGCAGAAAAAAGGCAAACCATTTGAGACAAATGCCGGCAGAGAAGGGGTCTTTTTTAATGACTTATGGAAAGGTGAGCCCAATCAAATAGTAGGGCCGGTGAAGGGCTTTTTCGGTGAACAGATCAAGTGGCGCATAGTCAAGATATTAGAAAAAAAGGCTGCCCAGGTGAAAGAATACTCCAGTGATATGAACAATAGTATCAAGTGGAGGATATTAGGCGAAAAAAGGAATGAAATCCTGGCTGGCTACAGAAAAGAGCTCCTGCAAAAATATCCGTATGAGATTTATGCCGATAGAATCAAGGATGTCGACCCGTTAGATATACCGTAAAAGCCAGAGCATAGCTGAATAATCTTTGGTTAATCAGAGAGTTCTTAACGGAAACGGTTTATGAGTAAAATTTATACATGATTACTTTTCTTCGTTGCCAAGGCAGGTGTCTTACAATTTCTTTATGATCTTAGTTGTGGATATTGCCCCAAGAGGCGGTTTTGTTGGCCGTTTGCTTTTTTATCTACAATTTTTGAAGCTCTTGGTGATGTCTGAGTTTCAGTGTTAAAAGTGTGTTTTCAGGCAGAGAAAGATGGTTTGTTCGCCTTATTCCAAAACCAGGTAATCACGTGAAAGTTAAAGTTGACTTTTACCGAAAATAGTATATAATGTATAATATTACTGATGGTGGAAGAAAGAACCCAAAAACTGCCGCCGCCTGTTTTGTTATCGGTCATTATTTGTGATTTAGTTATTATTGACCGCATAACTGACAGACCGAGCATCATAGGTGCTTTCGAAGCGATTGGTGCGCCCAAGTATCCGGCCAGGCACTCGCGACTTGCTCTGTTCTGTCAACTGACGAACGGCCACGGTAAGGAGAAGGTAAATGTGAAGTTGGTGGATGTTCAGGAGGAAGACAAAATGTTATTTGAAGGGGCAGTTGAGCAAGAGTTCAAGGATGTCAGACAGGTGGCGAATTTGACGTTTGAGATTGGCGGGATTGTATTTCCGCATCCTGGTGAGTATAGATTCCAAGTCTATGCAGGAACAGAATTTCTTGGGGAGCGTAGAATCATTTGCAGGCAGATAAAACGGCCTAAGGGAGACAAAAACAATGAGTAAAGAAATGCCTCAAGCGATTGCTCAAGGAAATGGAACCGAGCGCTGCATGATTCTTTTTGGGCCAGAGTTTCTTGTGAAACCGGTTTCCGAAACTGTGCTTACACCAGAGCCAAAGTTTGAAGAGATAAAACACCTTTTGAGTGATAAGCCTCTGAAGTCTTATCGTCGGCTTACCATCGACGAAGTTGAGGCGCTGGAAGATGAAATTGATTTGAAGGATGCTTTGGGATCACTCAAGCAACCCGGCAGCATCGACCTTAATGATTTCAAGAAAAAGCTTGATCTATAAACTAATACATGGATGTATTCCATCGAATTAAAACCTCAGGTGCAGAAGTTCATAGAGGCGCAGTCGAGAAAGGTTCAAAAACAACTTATCAAGCGTATAGAGCTTTTATCCACGAACCCGCACCCACCTCAAAGTAAACTACTTCACAAGGGCGAGGCTTTATATAGTTACCGATCTGGAGTGTATCGGATTATCTATCAAATACAACGGGAAAAGCTTCTCATTGTTGTTGCTAAGATAGGGCATCGCAAGAATGTATATGACCGACTTGCGGATTGAGCATTTTTTCTTAATGGGAGTGTCCGATTTTTAGAATTTGTATTTTTTGCCAGTTCATTTTTAACGGAACTTATCATTCAAAATCATTCTTTGTTTTTTTAATTGCAGCCGCACAGACCTTGAATTCCGGTATCTTGGCAATCGGATCCAGCGCATCGTTGGTCAGCATATTGGCCGGCCCTTCGGCAAAATGAAACGGCATAAACAGCCAGCCCTTTGCAACCTGGCTGCCTACGCTGGCCTTGGTGATAACCTTGCCTCTGCGTGTGGAAACCTCAACATAATCGCCATCTGCAATTCCGTATTTTTCGGCATCATCATAATGCAATTCAATATAACCTGTCGGAGATTTCTGATGAATAGGCGGTGATTTTCGTGTAAGCGTCCCCGTGTGGAACTGATACAACTGCCTGCCGGTTGATAAAATAAATGGGAATTCTTCGTCCGGACTTTCAGCAGGCTCGATAAACCGCACCGCGTGGAATTTACCTTTGCCTCTGGTGAATTTGCCCTTGTGCAGAAACTTAGTGCCGGGATGGTTCTTATCCGGGCAGGGCCACTGCAAACCTACCACATCGATTCGGTTAAAAGATATTCCGCCATAGATTGGTGTCACTGTCGCGATTTCATCCATAATTTTGTCGGCACCGTCATAGTGCATCGGATAGCCCATTGCGGTGGCAATATCGCATAAGATTTGCCAATCGTCTTTAGCGTCGCCAGGCGGCCTTAAGGCCTTTCGGATGCGCTGGATGCGTCTTTCCGTATTTGTAAATGTCCCGTCTTTTTCCGCGAAGCAAAAAGATGGAAGAACCACATCCGCAAATTGAGCGGTTTCAGATAAAAATATTTCCTGTGACACGAGGAAATCGACTTCTTCAAGGGCTTTTCGTGTTCTATTTAGGTTCGGATCGGAAAGCGCAGGATTTTCACCCATTAAATATAACGCTTTGACAGAGCCGGCCTCGATGGCATGAATCATCTCAATAACCGTAAGGCCGGTCTTGGCGGGAAGCTTCGTGCCCCAGGCCTTTTCAAATTTAGCCTGTATTTGTGCATCTTCAACTGATTGATAGCCTGGATATACATTAGGCAAAGCGCCAAGATCACAGGCGCCCTGCACATTGTTTTGGCCTCGCAAAGGATTTACTCCTGCGGATTCTTTGCCGACGTTGCCGGTCAGCATGGCAAGGTTTGCCAGTGACAGTACATTGTCGGTTCCGGTAGTGTGCTGAGTTATGCCCATACTGAAAATGATGCTTGCTGTCTCGGCTTTGGCATAAATCCGGGCTGCCTGGCGAATGTTCTCAGCGGGGACGGTAGTAATTTTTTCTGCAATTTCCGCCGTTATGTCTTTTACGGTTTCAGCCACTGCCTCAAAGTTCTCTGTTCGCGCATCGATGAAGTCTCTGTCGAGAAGGTTCTCACTAATAATTACATTCATCATCGCATTTATCAGAGCCACATCGGTGCCGGGACGTTGTTGCAGGTGCAGTTTGGAAAAGCGAACAAGCTCTATGTCCCTTGGGTCGGCTACGATCAGCCTGGCTCCTTTTTTAACAGCCGCTTCTTTGATGTAAAGGGCTATTACCGGATGTGCCTCGGATGTGTTTGAGCCTATTACGAAAATACATTGCGAATTTTTTATTTCTTCGATGGAATTGGTCATCGCTCCGCTGCCAAAGGCACGGGCGAGACCTGCAACCGTCGAGGCGTGGCACAGGCGAGCGCAATGGTCAACGTTGTTTGTCCCTATCGCAGTTCGTATGAATTTCTGAAAGATATAGTTATCTTCATTAGTACACTTAGCTGAGGATAGTCCCGCTATGCTGTCCGGGCCGAATTCAGATTTTATTTTGTTTAACCTATCGGCAACAAGCTTTATTGCCTGCTGCCACGTTGCCTTTTCGAATTTGCCGTTTCGCTTTATAAGAGGCGTAGTGAGCCTGTCCGGATGGCCGACAAAATCCATCCCGAATTTGCCCTTGACGCATAGATTGCCTTTATTCGGTATATAGTCAGGATTGGTAGTGACTTTGACGATTTTGTTTGTTTTAGGATTGACATTAAGGTCAATTTGGCAGCCTACGCCGCAATAAGCGCAAACGGTTCTGGTTTTCAGCAGGTCTTTATCTCTGCCTTTGCCTATCGCAGCTTTATCAACCATTGCTCCGGAGGGACAAACTGCTATACACCCACCGCAAAGTACGCAGGAACTTTTAAAAAGATCCATGCCGTACGCGGTAGATACCTGCATATCATCAGGCGACCCGGCAAAAGTAAGGGCTTCCGCTATCGGGACATCCTCGCAGTATTTGACACACAGCCCGCACAGAATGCACTTGTCGGGGTCGTAGAGGATGGCTTCGCTCTTGGAGGTGTAATTCGGTTGAGGGAGTTTTCGTTTTGAAAGGCCAAATCGTGCTTCATCAGCATGGTAACGATAAGCGTAATCCTGGAGCTTGCACGCGCCGTCACTATCGCAGCTTGTGCATGCTACTCGATGTTGGGATAAAATCAATTCAAGAATAGTTTTTCTCGTCGCTGCAATTTCTTCGTTCTCGGTGCATACTTTTAAACCCTGCGCTACCGGCGTATTACAAGATATCGTCAGGCCGGCACGTCCTTCTATCTGTACAATACATAATCGGCAGCTACCGATAGGCTGGACACGAGGGTCATAGCATAAATGAGGAATATCGATACCTATTTTTTTGGCCGCCTCAAGGATGGTTGTCCCTTCTTCGACCGTGACTTGCTTACCGTCAATTTCCAAATTGATTTTTTTCATAGCTTGGACACCGCGTAAAATGCGGGACTAAATTTATATTGTATTTAGCCCCCCAATTTATTGGGGGTTTTTCTGAATAACCGTTTCAAAATCCTTTGGGAAAAGCTCTAATGCTGAGAGCACCGGAAGTGGAAAGGCCTGGCCCATACCACATGTGGATGCAACGACACAGGCCTTGCCAATTTCGCGCAATTGAGCCAAGTCGTCTGCTGCTGCCTCTCCGCGAGAGAGCGTATCAACGATTTCTTTCATTTTTGTGACGCCAATTCGGCACGGCGCACAACGTCCGCAGGATTCAGCACCATAGAATTTTAGCAGGCCTTTCAAAATATCGACCGCACTTCTGCCTTGTTGGTAGACGATTACCCCTGCCGTTCCGATTCCGCTGCCTGCTTCGCGTATAGCCCGGCTTGTGAGCTTACATCCCAAAGAGTCCCTGCCAAGAAGTGCGCTGGTTCCTCCGCCGGGCTGAACGGCTTTTATAGGTTGACCGTTTTTTGTGCCTTGTCCAAGCTCGTTGATTAGCTCTTCCAGTGTCCCTGAACCCATCTCAAGCTCATATACACCAGGTTTTTTAACATCTCCGGACAGCGAAAAAAGCCTCGTCCCTGGATCGCCCTCAACGCCTAACTTGCGGTATTTTTCTGCCGCCTCGGTTAAAATAACCGGTATATTAGCTATTGTTTCGACGTTATTAACGACTGTGGGTTTTCCGAAAAGTCCTTCTTCTGTTGGGTAGGGCGGTTTTAGTTTGCTCATTGCCCGACGGGCCTCAAGCGATGATATTAGCGCAAATTCCTCGCCGGCAATATATGGTCCTCTACCTCTTACTACCTGCAGGTGAATGGAAAACGACGAACCCAGAATTCTCTCTCCCAGAAGGGCGGCTTTTTTGGCCTCACTAACGAGACTTTCCCAGAGCTCGGCCGTCTTTTCATATTCGCCTTTGATGTAGATATAGGTTTGTTCGGCTCCGATAGCATAAGCTGCGATAATGATTCCTTCGAGCACCGACCAGGGGTCACCGTCGAGAAGGACTTTATCTTTGAATGTCCCCAGCTCGCCCTCGTCGGCGTTACAGATGAAGTATTTCGGCTGTTGTTGTACTTTTGCAGCCGAGGCCCATTTAAGTCCGGTCGGGAAACCTGCACCTCCTCGGCCGATAAGACCGGATTTTTTAATCTCCTCAATTATCGATTCGGGTCCAATATCCAATGCACGCTTAAGACCCTGTAGGCCTCCCAGGGCCTTATAAGCTTCAATGTCCAGTGGCTGATACTTTCCCACCCGCCGAGTTAAGATTTTATTCTCTTTCATCTTGATTATCTGACTGCGGTATTATCTTGAAATCTTTATAGGATGTCAGAGCGCCGTAAATTCGAGCTTCTGCCAAACCGGTTTTTAACGCAAGGTCGCGAACAACTTCTCTCGGTACATAACCGAATTCATCTTGAACCTTACCCAACAGGTTAAACAGGTTTTCCCTCGTGACGACACCGGAACGTTTGATTAGATTTTGATAGGTTTGCATTTTAAATTGTTTCATAGTTATTAGTACCTCTCATCTGCAAGCTTGTCTGTTACAAGTGCATCGCTGAAGGTACATTAGCTTACAGAACCGACGGATTATATATCCCAGTTGGCCCGAAAGCAACAAACGAATAAATCTTAAAATTTTCATTTGTGCATTTCTCTTGGTTATAGTAAGATTGCCCGGCCAAAATAAAGATCAAACAGACATAAAAATTGTGCGAAAAAGAAGCTCAAAAATTATATTTACTCAAATAATTTCATGGACATTACATCTATTTAATCTTATTTTTACGGCACATCTCAAAAATTGAATCTCAAAAATTGTTAATTAGAGTGAGGATACACTATGAAGCTTGACCCGACAAAGATGAAAGATTGGCAAATTGCAGAGGTAGCTGAAGAAAACATGCCAACCCCGGAAGAATGGCGAGAGAAAATGGGCTTAGAAAAGGATGAAATGCTTGCCTATGGGAGAATGGCTAAGCTGGATTTCTTGAAAATCATTGACCGTCTCAAGGATAAGCCTGATGGTAAGTACATAGAAGTGACTGCTATAACTCCTACGCCACTGGGTGAAGGCAAGACCACAACAACTATGGGTATCCTCGAAGGCATGGGTAAGCGAGGACTGAATGTGGGCGGTTGTATCCGCCAGCCCTCAGGTGGGCCTACTATGAATATCAAGGGTACTGCTGCCGGCGGCGGCATCGCATTACTAATCCCGATGACAGAGTTCTCCATGGGGCTTACCGGAGACATTAACGACATCATGAATGCCCATAACCTCGCTATGGTTGCCCTTACTGCTCGAATGCAGCACGAGCGCAACTACGATGATGAACAACTGAAAAGGCTAACCAAAATGCGACGCTTAAATATAGACCCCACTCGCGTGGAGATGGGCTGGATCATGGACTTTTGCGCCCAGAGCCTCAGGAATATTATCATCGGCCTTGGCGGGCGTAGGGATGGATTTATGATGCAGTCCAAATTCGGTATCGCTGTTAGCTCGGAGCTAATGGCTATGCTATCTATTGTCACTGACCTGAAAGACATGCGTAAAAGAATGGACGAAATTACACTTGCGTTCGATAAAAAGGGTAAGGCAATTACCACCGGTGACTTAGAGGTGGGTGGCGCCATGACCGCCTGGATGCGCAACACTATCAACCCCACACTGTGCTGTACGGTAGAGTATCAGCCCTGCATGGTGCACGCCGGGCCATTTGCCAACATTGCTGTGGGCCAGTCCTCCATAATTGGTGACCGAGTCGGGCTGAAGCTGTTTGACTATCACGTTACTGAAAGTGGATTTGGGGCCGACATCGGCTTCGAGAAATTCTGGAATGTGAAGTGCCGCTATAGTGGGCTCAAGCCAAACGTATCAGTGCTCACCACGACTATCCGGGCATTAAAGATGCACGGTGGCGGGCCAAAGGTGGTCGCTGGTATAGACCTGCCTGATGAATATAAACAAGAGAATGTGGGACTTGTCGAGAAAGGTCTGCCCAACCTGCTGCATCACATCCATACCGTTCGAACCTCAGGTGTTAACCCGGTGGTGTGCATTAATAGCTTCCATACTGATACCAAAGAAGAGATTGCCTTGGTTCGCAAGGCTGCCGAGGCTGCAGGAGCACGCTGTGCCGTTTCCAGTCACTGGGCTGACGGTGGTGACGGTGCTCTGGAGCTGGCTGATGCCGTCAAGGAAGCCTGTGAACAGGAAAATGAATTTGACTTTCTTTATCCCCTGAAAATGAAGCTCAGAGAGAGAGTTGAAAAAATCGCGAAAGTAGTTTATGGAGCTGACGGCGTTAGCTGGACGCCCGATGCCGAAGCCAAGGCTAAAAGTCTTGAGTCCGATCCTAAATATGATGATTATGCTACTATGATGGTGAAGACCCATCTCAGTCTCACCCATGATCCGTCTCTAAAGGGTGTGCCCAGGGGATGGACACTGCCTATCCGTGATATATTGATATATTCAGGCGCCAAATTCCTCTGTCCCTGCGCCGGGACCATCAGCCTTATGCCGGGAACTTCATCTAACCCCGCCTTCAGAAAGGTTGATGTTGACGTCAATACTGGAAAGGTTCAAGGATTGTTTTAACCAATGGTTGGCCCCGGCACCTGCGGCCGGGGTATTAAAAGGGTAAACCGATGGCAGCAAAAATTATTGATGGCAAACAAGTGGCCGCAGAAATGCGGGCGGAACTAAAAGAAGAAGTAACAAGGCTGAAAAAGCAGGGCATTGTCCCCGGCTTAGGTGTAATTCTTGTCGGTGAGGACCCTGCTTCAAAATCCTATGTCACGGCTAAGGAGCGGACCTGCGAAGAGATAGGAATTTATTCCGACGATAATCGTTTGCCTGCTGAGACTTCGCAGCAGGAGCTGATGGCTTTAGTTGCGAAGATGAACAAAGACCCGAAAATCCACGGTATTTTGGTACAATTACCTTTGCCGAAGCACCTTAATGAAGCTGAGGTTCTTTTGGCAATTGATCCTGCCAAAGATGTCGATGGATTTCATCCTATGAATGTCGGCAAAATGGTGGTAGGCGAAAAGGCGTTTTTGCCCTGCACGCCGCATGGTGTTATTCAATTGCTTGTTCGCAGCGGCGTGACTATTGAAGGAGCGGAAGTGGTTATAGTTGGCCGAAGCAATATCGTTGGTAAGCCCCTTGCAAATATGCTTATCCAGAAAAAACCCGATGCAAATGCTACTGTGACTGTCTGTCATACCCGCACCAAAGACCTTGCCTCGCACACCAAACGGGCTGACATTCTCATCGCTGCGGCTGGTAGGCCGAACACGATTACAGCCGATATCGTAAAAGAAGGTGTGGTCGTTATTGATGTTGGTGTTAATCGCGTCGAAGACCCTACTAAAAAGAAGGGGTATCGACTCGTTGGCGATGTGGACTTTGAGGCGGTGAAAGAAAAGGCTTCGCTTATCACCCCCGTACCCGGCGGAGTGGGTCCAATGACAATAACTATGCTGCTTTACAACACCGTCGAGTCAGCAAAACGTTTAGCCGTCGCCGGCACGGCGACGCCATAAGTTCGTTATCGAAAGGAACACAAGTGGCAACTAAGAAATATCCCGTAATTTGGTTGCAGGGAGCAGGTTGTACAGGTTGCTCCGTTTCTGTTTTAAATGCGGTCAGTCCCAGGATACAGAATCTTCTGCTGGACGAATTAGTGCCGGGCCATCAGCTTAACCTGCTGTTTCATGCGACGATAATGGCCGGCCAGGGAGAGCCGGTAATTGAGGTTCTGAAAGACACCGAAAAGAACAGAAAGGGCGGCTACATATTGGTCGTGGAAGGTGCAATTCCTACCGCTGAGGGTGGTGTTTACGGCAGCATTGGTGAAAAAGATGGAAAGCATTTGACCGTCTTGGAAAGTGTTCAAGACCTGGGCCGAAATGCGCTATTGACTATTGCCGTAGGCACATGTGCTACATTCGGCGGGATTCCGGCAGCCAAGCCTAATCCGACCGGCTGTAAAGGAGTAAAAGAGGTGTTCGCTGAGAACGGCATCAGTACGCCGGTGGTCAACCTGCCCGGCTGTCCCTTGCACCCGGAGTGGTTTACGGGGACGGTATCAATAATCCTGTTCTCGGGAGCCGATACGCTGGATTTGGACGACCTGGCTCGGCCAAAGCTTTTCTACGGCAAGTTGATTCACGAGAACTGTCCTCGACGAGCGGATTTCGACAAGGGAAAATTCGCTCAAAAATTAGGTGAAGAAGGCTGCCTTTATGAATTAGGTTGTAAGGGACATTACACTTATGCTGATTGTCCGTTGCGGCAGTGGAATAACGGCGTGAGCTGGTGCGTCAAAGCTGGCTCGCCCTGTATCGGCTGTGTGGAGCCGACGTTTCCTGACGGTACCTCGCCAATGTATGAAAAGGTCACATTTGAGGAATTGACATGGTCACAAAAATAAAGATTGACCCGATAACCAGGATAGAGGGGCACATGGCTATCGAGGCTGTGGTTGATGACGGTGTGGTCAAAGATGCCAAAAGTGCCGGCACACTTTTTCGCGGCTTTGAGATAATCCTTCAGGGCAGAGACCCTCGTGACGCGAACCGCCTGACACAACGGATATGCGGCGTCTGTCCGACAGCTCATGCAACGGCGTCGGCATTGTGTCTCGACGATGCCTTCGGATTAACGAACAAATTGCCTGATAATGCCAAGCTGCTCCGCGCTTTGATATTAGGCTCCAATTTTTTGCAATCCCATATCCTGCATTTTTATCATCTTGCGGCGCTGGATTATGTTGATGCCGTCGGTGCGGTCGGCGATTTGGCGCCTTTTGTGCCGCGATATGAAGGTGATTACCGAGTATCAGGCAAGGTGAATGCTGAATTAGTAAATCACTACTTAAAGGCTTTGGATATAAGACGCAAGTGCCAGGAGATGCTTTCGATTTTCGGCGGAAAGATGCCGCATAGTGTCGGCATTGTCCCCGGTGGAGTTACCGAAAAGCCAACCGAAGACAAAATAACCAATTTCCTGTGGCGATTAAATGAAATACGTGACTTCGTAGATAACGTTTACATTCCTGACGTGGTAGCTGTGGCAAAGGCCTATAGTGACTATTTCGAGATCGGCGGAGGTTGCAAAAGACTTCTTGCATACGGCGGCTTTAATTTGCCGACCGGCAAACTATTTAAATCCGCAGTGGTTTCCACTAATTTGAAGCCTGAGCCGTTCGCCAAGGAGAATATAACTGAAGACGTAAAACATTCCTGGTATGCGGACTCAGGTTCCGGGAAAAATCCTGCTCAAGGCCAAACAAAACCAGACATTAAGAAAAAGCAGGCCTATTCGTTTATTAAATCTCCGCGGTATAAAGGCCGGGTTTGTGAGCTTGGGCCTTTAGCGCGAATGGTAAGTAATTATGTGCAGGGCGACGCCAAGGCAAAGGAATTAGTGGATTCGCTGCTCGGCCAGGTTGGGGCCGGCGTCGATGCGTTGTTCTCCGTGCTTGGCCGACACGCCGCAAGAGCTCTGGAAGCCAAATTAGTTGCCGATGCTATGGTCGATTGGCTAACAAATTTAAAGCCTGCTGAGCCAGCCATCGTTGATAGCGAAATACCAGAAGAAGGTGAAGGTGCCGGTTTGACCGAAGCTCCCAGAGGTGCGGTAGGGCACTGGATGACGGTAAAGAATAAAAAAGTTGACCGCTATCAGGTTATTACGCCGACGGCCTGGAACGCTTCACCGAAAGATGATAAAGGCCAGCCCGGTGCGGTCGAGCAGGCGATAATAGGGACTAAAGTCAAAGATAAGGAAAATCCTTTTGAATTAGTGCGAATTGTGCGGGCTTTTGATCCGTGTTTGGCCTGCTCTGTGCACTTAATCGATTTCAGAGGAAACCGCTTGGGAATCTTTAAGGTTGTTTGATGTGCAGATAAAAACAGGTGACAACTTAACAGCACTTCAACATCGAGTATTGATTCTCGGTGTCGGCAATATCCTGCTGAGGGACGAAGGTATTGGTGTTCACATAGCACAACAATTGAATAAATACGACCTGCCTGACAATGTTGAAGTTATCGACGCCGGTACAGCAGGATTAGACATTCTTCTTTCACAAGAAGGTTTGTATAAGTTAGTGGTCATTGATGCGGTCAAGGCTGGTAACGAGCCTGGCACCATTTATAAAACTCGATTGAATGTGTGGCAGCCTCAAGCGCAGCTTGGGGATGGTTTGAGAACAGCCATCGCCAAAACCTTCGGTTTTGACGCTGCCACCCTAACTGGACAGTCACAAATAAGCCTGCATCAAATTAGTCTGCTTGACGCTCTCGCGGCAGCAGAAAAGATGGACTGTCTGCCGGAAGAAATAGTAATTATTGGCGTTGAGCCTGGAGAGGTGGATTTGGGTTTGGAGCTAACGGAGAGAATCGCGCGAAGTGTCCCGGAAGTTATCGAACAGGTCTTAGAGGAAATTTGAGATGTTATACACGGAAAATAAGCCGATAGATGAAATCTTGCAGTCGCTTGGCAAGGAAAAGAATATCTTTTTGTTGGGCTGTAACGGCTGTGCCGAAGCCTGTCAGACCGGCGGGGAGGAGGCTCTCTCGGCGATGAAGGCAGAGCTGGAAAAAGCCGGCAAGAAAGTTACCGGCGTATGCCTGGTGGACTTTTTGTGCAACAAAATGTTGGTAGCAACGCGGCTATCCAGGCACATGGACATGCTCCAGCAGTCAGATTCTATTTTGGTGCTTACGTGTGGTATTGGAGTTCAGGCGACCTCAAAGATTGTTGGTAAGGTTGTCCATCCTGCGGCGAATACGCTGTCTCTGGGTGGTCTGCAGGGGCTTTGGCCTTCGGATGAGCGATGTCAGGCATGTGGTGACTGTGCTTTGGATTATACCGGTGGCATCTGTCCCGTTACGTTCTGCGCAAAGAGTCTGCTTAATGGGCCTTGCGGTGGAGCCAAAGACGGAAAATGTGAAGTCGATAGTGAGAAAGATTGCGGCTGGCAGTTAATTTACGACCGGCTGCAGAAGATTGGGCGTTTAGAAAATCTCAAGAAGGTCCGCTCAGCACGGGACCACGGCAAGATGCTGCCATCGAGTGAGCTGCGTAAGAAATCTTTTTATGATATAGAAGCGGTGTAATTTCGTGAATTGGTAACTGGTTAAATGGTGATTGGTTAAATGATTACCAATTACCAGTCACCAATTACCATCCAATGGAGGCTTTGGAGAAATGAAACTTACTGAACGTTTCAAACAAGGTAAGTTTGTTATTACCTGTGAAGTGGGACCGCCTAAGGGAATAGAAATAGAAAAAATAATCGATGAATTGGAGCCTTTACGGACTAAGGTCGACGCCTTCAATGTCACTGACCTGCAAAGCTCTGTAATGAGGATTGGCTCGCTGGCGCCCTGTCGTCTTTTGAAAGAAAGAGGTCTTGAGGCTATTATGCAGCTTACCTGCAGAGATCGTAATCGGCTGGGTTTGCAGTCGGATGTCTTAAGCGCCGCGGTATTAGGTATTGAGAATCTGTTGTGCCTCACCGGCGACCATCCGAGGTTGGGCGACCATCCGCAGGCGATGCCGGTGTTTGACCTGGATTCGGTGCAACTGCTGGCAGCGGTAAAGAGCTTAATGAACGGCAAAGATATAGCGGGGAATGACTTGGAGGGAAAGCCTCCGCAATTTGCACTTGGGGCGGTGGTCAATCCGGGTGCAGAGCCTTTGGATCCGCAGATTCTCAAGATGGAGAAAAAGGTAGCCGCCGGCGCAGAGTTCTTCCAGACGCAAGCGGTCTATGAAGTGGACAAGTTCGCCGATTTTATGAAAAAAGTTAAGCACCTAAACATGCCGGTAATGGCCGGAATCGTGCTCTTAAAGTCGCCTGCTATGGCCAAGTTTATGAATGCAAATGTCGCGGGAATTCACGTACCCGATGAAATCATCGAAGAGCTGGCCGGCGTGCCAAAAGAGCAAAGGGTCCAGAAGAGCCTTGAAATCTCCGCTCGTTTGATAAAGCAATTGAAGGATTTATGTCAGGGTATTCACATCATGTCCCTTGGCTGGGAGCGTCACGTTCCTACCGTTCTGGAAATGGCCGGATTATGATTGTGCACCCAGAAAGAGGCCGGCACCACAGGTGTGCCGGCTAACCTATTCCCAAAGTTTTTGTAATATTATACCGCCGATAATGAAAATCAGTCCGATTATTGTTGAGGGGAAAATCTCTTCGCCGACAACAAAGTGAATCAATACCAGTGAAAAGAAGGGGACTAGATAAACGAGATTCGCAACATGTGCGGTTGTTTTCCCTAATTTTAACGCTCGCAGCCACACCAAGAAGGTGACGCCCATTTCAAATAAGCCGATATAGATAGCTCCTAAAATACCGTTTAGGCATGGCAAATTTTTTTCTGCAAAGAGCAGTATTGCTGCGAATATGTAAACCGAGCCGAACGCAAAATTCAGAAATAGCCCGACGGCTTCATCTCGTTTGTCTTTTACATTATATATCCAGGATAGTGACCAGATTACAGTGCTGCTTAACGCTAACAAAAAACCTATAGGATTACCAAATTGAAATCCCCCAATATCACCCCCTATCGCAATGATAAAAACGCCTAAAAAGCTGATAATTATCGCAAAGATACTTCTTAGCTTGATTCTTTGATGGAGCAGCGGGATGGATAGCAGCACAAGCATTATCGGCCAAACCCAGTTTATAGTCATCGCTTCCTGTGCTCGCAGTATATCGTATGCTTTTGTCAGTACTACATAATAGAGAAAAGGATTGAGAAAGCCCAATAGGGCGGACGTTAGATAATCTTTTTTCGACAAGGTCTTAAGTAAAGCTATTTTACCGGAGAAAAATAATTGCATAAAAAATGTGGCTGTTGACACAAGCGAGGCGAAGAAAAGAAGCGGCAGAACATCTGTATAACGTAAAGAGATTTTAAAGGCCGAGGCTGCTGTTGACCACAGCAAAACTACAACCGAAGCATAAAAATAAGCTCGTTTTTGATTTGTCGAATCAGTCGTCACAGGGTAGCATTATAAAGAGTGTATTGTCTAATGTCGTTATCAAAATTAATTGATTGAAATAAGGAACTGACAAATAATGCATCGTTTTTTTGTTGCCGAAGAGAACCTGCGTGGTAAACAAGTAGTTTTCACAGGCCGGCAGGCCCATCAAATTCGCAATGTCCTGCGGATGAAATCCGGCGACCACGTCATTGTATTAGATAATATCGGCTATGAATACACTGTAATCTTAACGAAGGTTGGTCGACAGGATGTTACAGGCGAGATAGTATCTAAGCAGCAAGCTCAGGTAGAGCCGAACACGCAGATTACACTCTATCAGAGCCTTTTGGCTCGTGAGAAGTTCGAGTTCGTGCTGCAAAAGTGTACCGAAGTTGGTGTGAAAAAATTTGTGCCGATGATAACCGAGCGAAGTATTGTGCGCAGACCGGATGATATAACGCCACGTAAACTTTCACGCTGGCGGAATATAATCGCCGAGGCTGCTGAACAATCGGGCCGAGGT
The DNA here is from genome assembly GCA_964601185.1 of uncultured Pirellulales bacterium. Classification (GTDB taxonomy): domain Bacteria; phylum Planctomycetota; class Phycisphaerae; order Sedimentisphaerales; family Anaerobacaceae; genus CAZRMQ01. Next base: position 2,621 of record CAZRMQ010000021.1, on the reverse strand, counting down.
CGAATTCCACAGCTCGATGCGTCTGTCAATTTTGTAGATGCTGTATCCAGGCTTAGTGATTTTGACTGCTGTCTCATTGGCTCGCTGGCGGCAACCGGCTCAAGTGTACGAGAAATATTGCGAACTGGTAGTACCGAACCGGTCGCAGTAGCTTTGTTTATCGGCCCGGAGGGTGGCTTTACAGATGATGAAATTTCTGACGCTTGCAGCAAAGGAGCTACAGCCTTTAGCCTTGGAAAACGGATTTTACGCACAGAAACTGCGGCTGTCGTTGCCTCGGCAGTTATCTTGTATGAGCTGGGCGAATTGGAAGTGAGAATTTAGAATTTGGAATGTGGAATTTGAAGATGTTCGGGAAACTGGTACAGTTCATATTGTTAGGTTTTTAGTCAGTCATTAAAGAAAGAAGAGAAATATGAATAGGGAGATTACAAGAGAATGCTTTCGAAAGGGATATGAAGAATTCAGGAAAAACGAAAAACGTGATGCAATGTATAAGGTAGCAAATTTCCTCGTAAAATATTTTTGGGGAGATTGCTATGAGATGGCGAATGGTTTAGGTGTATTACTATTGACGTGGAATCAGGCTTTCTACAGGTTTGGGCCTTTTAGTTTCGAAAAACTCGAGCAATGGCTGAAAGATAATTGGCTGATAATCGAGTCATTTAAGAATAGGCTAATTTCATCTCTATCGGAATCCGACGAAGAGAATATAAGGGTGCTATTCAATGGATTACTCGACGCTCTGAAAATTGTGGAAGGCAACAATGCAGGTCGAAAAAGCCCTGTTGCTGTTGCCAAGGCATTACATTTATTAGCACCGAAATTTTTCCCCCTTTGGGATGAGGAAATTGCAAGCGGATACGGATACGACTATTCAGAGAAACCAGGTGAGAAATATTTTTCATTTTGCTTCAATATGAAAGACATGGCCGAACAAGTCCAAACGTATCCCGGCAATCCGACTGATGTAACCCTTCTCAAACTCATAGATGAGTACAACTACGCCAAATACACAAAGAGATGGGTTAACGGTTGTTGAGACAGATTGAACGCTCTAATCGGACTACATTTAAAAAAAGTGGAGAATAGCACGTAACATTTGTAGGTAAAATTTGGTCTTTCTATTTTCTATTATCTCAATCGATAACGGCTGGTTCCTTTTTGTCACCTCGACCGAGGCCATGAGGCCGAGCGGAGAGGTCTGCCTTCTCCGTAAGGAGTCCTGAGGACAAAGCAGATTTCTCCACTCCGGCCCACCCATAGTGGGCCTACGGTCGAAATGACCTCTACAATTCGGGCTTTCTGTCTGAAGGTTTTACCAACAATCTTGATATTCACCCTAAACGCCCAAATTAACCAATTTTTATTTGTTCAAATCGCTGAGAAATTGTACACTTATTTAAATTTTTGATTGGGTTTTTGTTATGTTTGATTTATCGAAAAAAAGGTATCGTTTGAGAGTAGTTATTCCGGCTTATCCGGCTTTTAACATTTATTCCCGCATCGCCAGGAAGACCACCGCCTTGGGGCCGGTATGCGTGGCTACCGCCGTTAATAAAATGGAAAGGTGGGATGCTGAGGTTATCGATGAGAACAACCTTCGCAGGTACGGCCCCAGAGGTAATTTGACCGGAGCCGACCACGAGTTTTTACAACAGCACAGACCAGCAGATGTCGTTGGGTTCTATGGAGGATTGACGAGCACTATACCCAGACTCTATGAATTAGCCCGCTTTTATAAAGATAAGGGAATTGTTACTATTGCCGGGGGACAGCATTTTGTTGAAGATAATATAGACGTGGCGCTCTCCAGCGGCATCGACTACCTGGTTATTGGCGAGGCAGAAGAGACAATTAAGGAGCTTCTGCAGTCAATAGAAAGCAAGCGAGATGTAAACGAGATTAAAGGCATAGCTTATCTAAGGGACGGTCAGGTCGTTTGCACCCCTGAAAGAGAGGCTCTGACTGATTTTGACAAATTGTCTTTACCTGATTTTTCCTTGGTCCGTTACGCGAAAATTAAACTTTATCCTGTTGAAAGGACACGCGGCTGCGCAATGGCCTGCGAGTTCTGTACCGTCAGGGGCAAACCACGATACGCCTCGCCGGAGCGCCTGCTTGAGCATATCAGCTTTCTTGTTGAGACGCGCAAAGCCAGGCATTTCTTTATTGTAGATGACCTCTTTGGGCAGCAACGAAACGAGACAATAAGATTCTGTAATATGCTCAGGGATTATCAAAAGCGCATAGGCAGGCGGCTGTTTACGACAGTTCAAATAAGATTGGATAAAGCAAAAGACCCTGAGCTATTGGCTGCTATGCAGCAAGCGGGCGTTAAGATGGTAGCCATCGGTTTTGAATCGCCGATCGAAGAAGAATTAGCGGCCATGAACAAGCGTGTAAAAGCCGAAGATATGCTATCACTTACAAGGATATATCACAAATTTGGGTTCCTGGTACATGGGATGTTCATCTTTGGCTATCCGAGAGCGGAAGGTGTGAATTTCAATATGCCGGTCAAAGAACGGGTGAAACGCTTTAAGAATTTCATCAAGAGGGCCAGGATTGACACCGTGCAGGTTTTGCTGCCGGTTCCTCTGCCTGGAACGGAGTTGAGA
>CAZRMQ010000020.1:0-22473 GCA_964601185.1 uncultured Pirellulales bacterium | reverse complement strand
CTTCTGCACCACCAACCAATACGCCATCGGCACCGCCGACACTGTCATTGGCTGTACCGTCCTCGAAGGTGTATGAGTGTACGGGAGCAGTCGGCTTAACAGGGAGCATATAAGCTACGGCGTTCAGGAAGATCTGAGCGCCATCGGCGGCCAGATCGAACACGCCTGTGCCTTCACCGCTCTTGCCGCCGTTCTCGCGAGAGCCGGTGTATAACACCATTCGGCGACCAGCCAGCACGTCCGTGCCGGCCCCGCCATCGTGTGTCAGGGTCGCGCCGGCCGGCCACTCGGCGATCACCATGGCGTTCTCGGGCCCCGTCGTAGAACCGGCGGAAACCGTGGCCAGAACCGTCCCTTCAGCGTTCACCGGATCGGTAGAGATCGAGACACCCAACGTTAGCGTCCCATCAGGATACACCTGCGGGGCGCCGCCAAAGTCGTTGGTCATGACGTTATTGGCGTCCATCGAGATTCCCGCGAAGATCGGGTGCGTCGGGTCAGTGGCCGTCAGCTTGATGTTGCCGGTGGCATCCGCGGGGTTGTTGCTCGCGGTGACGAAGCCCAAACGGCTCTTGCGTACCGTCCATGCGTGCAAGTTGATGATGGGTGCGGTGATCGTAGTGTTCCACCTCGTGGCCGCATCGCCCTGGAAGCTGGTGCTGCCGCAAGCACGGCTGATGATTACCAGGTCCGCCGCATTGAGCATGTTCACATCGGGAGTGCCCGTCTGGATATAACGCGTCACGCCGTAGCCAGCAGCAGTGAGCAGATCGGTGTACCCCTTATCGGACGCCTCGGTGAAGCCAGCATCAGCAGCACCGGCCGAGGGTGCGTCATCAGCTCCATGGAAGGAAACAAAGATTATATTAGCTTTAGGTGCTCGTTCACCTGCAAGATATTTAACCTCATCCTCAGACAAAGCCCGGTCGAAGATCATAATTTCATCGAGAAGACCGTCCCAGGCCTGCTCCGGATACGTGGCATCGGAGTTCGTACCGATAGCTACGATGGATGTATTCTGGGTGATACCTCCTGTATCCGGATTGCTACCGTCTTCGACACCATTAATATAAATCTTTGCTCCAACATTTATATCATACACTCCACAGACATGATACCACTCGTCTGCATTCAGCTCAGTTTCCGAATTGGCTGCCTGCCAACCCCTGGAACCATTCTCGAATGCAAAATGCATTCTTTGAGTTGTCTGAAAGTTGGATATTCTCCATGCAGTATTCCCTTTGGTGATAACTCCCGTCCAGGCAGTGGGTATCGTCCTGATATTCACCCATAAGGCAACGGTCAGATATTCCGTGACACTAAATCTCTCGTCATTCCCACAGTCCACATAGTCATCGCCATTAAAATCCAGCGCCATGCCTGCTATTCCTTCGACAAAGTTCGGGTCGCCAACTATAGTACCATTGAGACCGTTGCCGGAACTGTCATTCGCATCGTTCTCCATTGTGTAGTAGGCTATCAGACCATCGGTGCCGGGATCAACCGGCTCAGGTGCTCCTACTATGACCTTTTTGGAGGACTGGAGCGGGTCAGAATATGTCATTGTGACTATGGTCTCATCTCCTGGTTTGGCGTTCTCGGGAATAAAGACCTCAATAGCTACCTTAACACTTTCTCCCGGCTGAACTTTCCTTCCCGGACCAGCATAGCCCGTAATTATTACATATTCCCAACCCGCGGAGTTTTCAAAGCTGAATTCGGGAACACAAAGCTCACCATTTGTATTATTAGTGAACTCCCACTCTACAACAACACCCTCGCCAGGCATGCCAAAATATTCATCCGGCAGGCCGTCGACAGTCAAGTCTGTTGCTTGGACAACAGCAACTCCAATCACCAAATAGATCAAAACTGCCGTGGTTGCAAGCAATTTTGGTAGCCTATATGAATTCATATTTTTTCTCCTTTCTCTTATTTATAGATAGTGCTTTGGTCACGCACCAAAACACCGGTTGTCTTCAACAAGCCCCTAAGGGGCAAGCATCTGGACTTTCAACCATATTTATGCTCGTCTCCGACAACATCCATGAAAAATACATTAAAAACCATACACCCTCCCGACTCCGCCTCGGCCTGCCTGCGCGTAGCGCTTCGGCAAAGGCAGGCTTCGCCGGGCAAGCATCCAATTTGATTTTGGAAAATACAACTTTTCAGGGTCTGGTTTTCTACCTCCTTCCTTAGAAGCCATATATAGCTTCTACCTGAAGTGTAGATACACTTCCTCCGCAGAATAGAAACTACCTTCCTTCAGCGGACTCACTTGAGCCGCTACCTTGTGCTTATCACTCAATTAGTGCCCAGGAATTGAAATTTATATACTCCAATTAATTAATTTATACCATATTAGGTATCCTTAATTCAAGAAAAATTTCGACTTATTATAAGACAGTGTTTTATAGTCTTCTGGTTAAATATTGCATGCGGAAAATTTTGTGTTTATAAAGCATTATATCAATATGGTAATGAATACGGAATTAAAGGGTAATACACTTGTTCTATGTGATCTGTTAAAAAACCATCCGACGATGACGGTTTATTTGAGAGCTACATTGCCTGTTCCGGAAGTAATTTCACCTATTGTATAGACCTGTTCGCCGAATCGTGTCAATTTATTCGATATGGAGTTAGCGAAATCCTCCGCCACTATCAGCACAAAACCTATCCCCATATTGAAGACTTTGTACATCTCGCTTTCTTCGACGGGGCCTGCATTCTGCAGGAAGGTAAATATTTTGTGTTTTGGCCAGTTCGTTTTTTTAATCACCGCGTTGCAGTCCTTCGGCAGCATTCGCGGGATATTTCCCACAAGACCTCCGCCGGTGATATGGGCCATTCCATGTACAACCTGCTTGACCTTATACTGGGACAATAGTTTCACTATCGACCGAACGTATATCCTGGTAGGCTCAAGCAGCACGTCACCCAGTACCGCACCATCGAGTTCTCCGCAAGGAGTCCCTAGGACTGCGACCACATCTGTCATATTCATTTTTTGCTGCTTGAAGCAAATGCTTCGGGCCAGCGCATAGCCGTTGCTGTGCAGTCCGCTGGAGGCAAGGCCTAAAACAACATCGCCGGGTCTGATATTTTTTCCATTGATAATTTTTTTGCGTTCGACTACTCCGACAGCAAAGCCCGCCATATCGAAGTCGCCTTTTTTATATGTATCGGGCATCTCGGCTGTTTCACCACCGATTAGTGCGCAGTCAGCCATTTTGCAGCCGGCTGCGACACCCTTTACCATCTGGGCTACAGTCTTGGGCTCCAGCTTGTTCACAGCTAAGTAATCCAAAAAGAACAGAGGCTCAGCGCCATGTACTAACATATCATTGACGTTCATTGCCACTAAGTCGATGCCGACGGTATCAAACTTTTTAATTTTAGCGGCTAACTGTACCTTGCTGCCCACGCCATCGGTGCAGGCCACCAGCACGGGATTTTTGTAATTCTTCTTGAAGAGTTTCTCGTCATAGTCCAGCCGAAAGAACCCTGCAAATGCACCTTTAGATTCAATAACCCTTGGTCCCAAAGTGCCGGCTATACTGGAGTAGATTTCGTCCTCCATTTCGTCGGCGGCATCGATACTGACGCCGGCTTGCGCATAAGTAGCGAATTTGCTCATTTTAGATTCTCGATATTCGATTCTCGATATTCGTTTTATGATTATTGTCCACGGATTTAATAAAATTGTTAATCATTCTGCCAAGATGGTCGTATTCTTCACAAAAATATCTATATTTTTCTTCATCATTGAATGACTTAGTCTCGTACAAAGTATCTAAATGGTCAATCGTTTCATCGCATGATGCTAATGAATATGTGAGAAATTTGATAAATTCCTGCTTATATCTGCGCCTTCCAAAGCCTTCTGCTATAGTACTTTTGACTGATTTGCTGGACTTTCTTATTTGGCTGCCTTCTTCGTACATTTCAAACTTTGGCAGTTTCAAGGATATCTGGTGAATTTCTATAGCTAATTTATGAGCCTTTTTGTAAATCTCCAAATCTCTATAGCTTTTATAGGCCACTGGTTTTATCCTTTTACGAGCATCGAGTATCGAGGATCAAGCATCGAGTTCTTCAAACATCCGCATCTGATAGCGTTCCATAGTGAATTTGTTGACCGCCACGTCAACCGGAATCCTGTATTTGCCGGTCCAGCAGGCGGTGCAATAGTGGTCAGCCGGCAGGTTCGCACAGCTAAGCAAGCCTTTCAGCGATATATAGCCGACACTATCGACCCCCAGGAATTTTTCGATCTGCTTGAGGTTGCGGTTATTCGCCAGCAGCTCTTCCTTTGTGGGGAAGTCCACACCGTAGTAGCAGGGGAATCTTATCGGCGGACAACTAATCCGCATGTGTATTTCTTTTGCACCGGCCTGTCTTAAAGTTCTTATTTTGCCCCTCGTGGTGGTGCCACGGACGATTGAATCATCCACCACCACGATTCGTTTGTCCCTAACTACTTCTTCCACGATAGCCAGCTTGAGTTTAACCTCCAACTCTCTCGATTTCTGGTCCGGCGAGATAAATGTTCTGCCAATATAGTGACTCCTGACCATTCCCATATCGAAGGGTATTTTGCTTTGCTCGGCATATCCTACTGCCGCCGATGTCCCCGAGTCCGGCACGGGGATTACCACATCGGCATCGGCTGGGTACTCTATAGCTAATTGCCTTCCCAGTTTTTTTCTGAACAGGTGCACGTTTTCGCCGAATATGAACGAGTTTTGCTTGGCGAAATAGATGTGCTCAAAGATGCAATGAGCCGGCACTATACTGCCTGGATTAACGAAAAATCTGCTGGATAGCCCCTTTTTGTCCAGTGTGACGATTTCACCCGGCTCAACTTCCCGCACGAATTTTGCCCCTATAGCGTCAAAAGCGCAGCTCTCGCTGGCTACGACGAAACCGCCCTGTTCTGTTTGGCCTATGCACAAAGGCCTGATACCGTAGGGATCGCGAGCCGCCTCGATACGGTCGGCAAACAAAAACAAGAGGCAGTAAGCTCCCTGCAGGTGGTTTAATACGTGGGCTAATGGATCGGGTTTAGTCAGGTGAGTAGGTTTTGCTAACAAATGAACTATTACTTCAGTGTCGCTTGTTGAGTTGAAGATGCTGCCATAGTCCTGATATTCTTGCCGCAGTAATTCAGCATTTATGAGATTGCCGTTATGTGCAACCGCCACCTGCCCGCTGGAGAACTCGGCTAAAAGCGGCTGACTATTAATGGCTCTACTTGCGCCCGATGTTGAATACCGAACATGGCCTATTGCTATCGGATTAGATAGTTTATCCAAAATATTCGAGCCGACACGGAAAACCCTTCTTACTGTACCCATGCCTCTGTAACACTGAATAGACCGCCCATCGGTGGATGCGATTCCAGCCGATTCTTGTCCGCGATGCTGAAGATTGTGTAAGCCAAAATAGGTTTTTTGAACAGCCTTGTCGTCACCAAAGATGCCGAACAAGCCACAGCTTTCCCGGGGTGTATATGATAATTCACTTTGGGCGGATGTGGCAGCACCCCGCCTAGCGCTAGGCGGGGTTTTGTCTTCGTATTTCGAGGCTAACATTTTATATTTTAACCGAGTATATGAATTGGCGCCTGGTTGTTGTGGTTCTTATGCCACGACGAACCAGTTAATTACGATACACAACAAATAAACAGTTTATTAAAATAATTGAGTCAAGTCAAATAATTGTTTTCCTAATTCGAGGGGTTCGTGTCATAAGTGGTGAGCCTGTCGAACCAATTTACCCGCCGTGCTGCGCACTTTTCTCAGCAGGTAGGTAGAAAAAAGCCAATAGTCAATAGTAAATCGCAAATAGTCAATGACAAGGGCTTAATAAGTGCTAATTAAGCATGGCATCAAGAAAATAACCGGTGGCTGTCCCTAATATTCTAGTATTCTCTCCAGGAGACGATAATTAAGCATAGGGACGGACAATAGATGCTAAGTATAAGCTCAAACTGGAAGTTGTGAAGGCTTAGAAACAATAATTACGTCTTCAATACTATCAATCTGCATCAGAGCACGACGGGTTTCTTCGTGTTCTTGAACACTACAAGAATTATCGTAGATAAAAACGATTATCTTATTATACTTACTTGCGTTTGCCATATAGCCAACACTATCTTCCATTATTTCCTTTTCGATCTTTTTGAAGTCCGAAGCTGAACGGGCATATTTTACTTCTAAAAGAACATTTAGATTTGGCAGTGCAAAGTCTGGCTTATAGGAGGAATGTCCAAACTTGGGCAAATTCTCTTCGTCAACAATATCATCAAAATAAGAACGAAGCATTAGCCAAATTATATCTTGGACTTCACGTTCACCATGTATCGGCCAGCGAATCGGATCCTTCAATTCTTCTGAATCAAAACGCCATCTTTTCATCGCAGCTTGAAATTTACTCAACAAAAGACTTAGATGACTCGGAGAATCGATGAGCCGGCTGATTCCTCCGAAAAGCGACTCATTGGCACCATGCCAGATTAGAGCAGCATTCTCTGGGGATATGTTGCTAATCTCTGTTTGTATCAGAAGATTGAGAATATTCTTTCTAATGCTACTAATATCTTTATTGTGGTTATGAAATTTTAAATAGCCTCTTTTGTACCCAAATAGCAAAAGCGAAAGTGTTTCTAAAGAATCAAATTTCCCTGCCGAAACCACTATAGCCTGATCGTTAAGTAATGCCTCAATACAGTTATAAAAAAGTTCGTTTATAAGGCTTATCTTTCCCTTTTTCTTTCGTTCCCGCAAGACAGAAAGAAGCCAATCAGTATAGCTTTGCCGCTTTGTGGATATCAGGTTCTTTGCGCCGAGGGACAAGCCTAAAAAAACCAACGGATTATATGGAAAAGTTGTATGAGATCCATTAAATAATTTACGCCCCTTTAACTGGTCGATAGCTTGTGAAAAAATGGTTTGGTTGTTGCTACTCTTCCTTGAATCTAATTTTAAGGAATAACCTAAAGCAGCAATATGATAAACATTAGTGTCTTGAAAAATATTCTTTAGCCATTCATCCTCTGTACACAAAACATTCCATTTTAAAGGGAAATCTAAGTCATCATAAAGGATGAAATAAGAAAACAAGCCATGTAGATTTCCTTGTTGATTAAGTGAAATCACTTGTGTCTGTAATTTGTTTAATTGACCGTCAAGTGTAATAACTACAGGATCTTTCACAAGAACCACCTGCTTTCCCTCAGTTTTGTGATTAACATGTCTGGGTTCCAGTTTTGCACATCTTTAAGTTCACCAAGAAATCTGGCAATAAAATCAGAGTATGAAATCGTAACAGGTAAACTGGAAGGGAAATAACTTCGCCATGACATAAATGATAGTTTGTAAATCTGCTGTGCAATATAATCAAGACTTCTAAAAGTCGATTCGTTGTGAAGTGAGATAAGCAATGGTTCTGGACAGCCTTGTAAATTAGTTTTTAGCTGATACGGACCGGTAAGCGAAAGCAGAGAAGCTTTTGGGCCAAGAGGCACATAACAACCACGACGAGGTACACATTCACCTTTTTTAAGAGGTTTTCCTCCCACCCAATGATTTATGCCTTCGCTTTTTAAATCAAATATTTTCCATGGATGTTTTGTGCTGATTTGAACAAATGCGTATTCAACATCATAATCCGAAATACTATCGATAAAACTTTTAACAGCTGCCGCTTCTTCATCCTTGAATTGTTTAAAAGTTTGATGGAAAATCATTCTAACTTTATCCCCGGGTTGCCATGCGTACCGTTTCTTTATTTGATCCAAACTGTCTTTTAGGACATTTAGCAAAGCCGTCTGATATTCCTCATACGGTACTTCCTTCGAAACATTAGAAAGCAAATAGTTTCCGTCACCACTAAAGACGGTTGTAATACCTACGTACCTTTCATTCCCAGATAGCCTGCCATTGCTCTTTAAGGCACTACCAATTCCAAAAACAAGTTCGTGTGTCAACCCTGGCGTTGAGCTTAGAACCCAAGGTATACCACCCATTTTTGCATAGCAGGCAAGAGACAAATTGTTTAAGATGTAACGGCGAGATCTATTTTCTTGTATTGTTTCAATTTCTATTTCCTGTACAGGTAGACCATGGGACATCATGACAGATTTTACAACAAAATACGGGTTTTTTTCTCCATGTAAATTATGGAAGCTTTCTTCTATAACAATTATGGACAAATCGTAAGGCGTTTCTTCTGCCAATACATCTAAACATTTCTGCCGGTATTCATCAGTAGTATTTACGTCACTATTTAACGGGCGTAGCTCAATAGTACAATCTGTAAGTCTATACTTGCGAATAAAACCTTGTGAATAAGGTTTAAATCCTTGGCCGTATTCTGAATTCGCAGTAATCCCATCGCGAAACTGCCTCATAAATACTTCAATTTCTCCTTTATACCTGGGAGGAAATATAACTGCTATCCTTGGGTTCTTTTTGGGAAATGACTCAGTATCAAATGGACCATTTTTTTCTAAGTGAGGATCTACTGGCCAGCCCTCAGTAATTGACCCCCCTGGACGAAGGAGGCAGTCTGGTTTATCCATCATTCTAAAACTACCAGCATCTCTGCCATACTGAGCAGCATAAATATCATCCGAAAATGAAAATGACAGACCTGGAGCACATTCGAACGGTTCATTTTGTTTAAACCATTGAATTAGCTTATTTAGGCGTTCCTGTTGTTTTTTTGCTCCTGTAATTTCATAAATCTGTTTCGGAATATTTTGTAAGATGGATTCAGTTTTTTGGGAATACAGCGATGAAATGCAATGTTTAATGTTACCCTGCCTTGGTTCAAGAAAGCATGAATTAATATCAGCTGTTTGTTTATCTCTATAGTCTTCGAGCTTAATAACATTTTCTTTTAAATCGAGTACTTTGCCGAGTAATCTTGTTCGATATTTACTATCTACTAATGAATTAGCATCGTCATATTTTTGTTCTGATACATATCTCCCTTTCACGTCGACGCCTCTAGAAACCAAATCACCTACAGTAGCACTGAACCCAAATCTTGTTGAAAAATTGATCAATATGCCGAATTGAACATTCCCCCTATATGGAACAAGTAAGCAGCTCTCAATTTCATATTCTGGATGGAGGAAAACCGGAAAGTCGATACCATCTGTCAACAGATTCTCTTTAGATAGTACAATTTTAGTGGCAGGCAAAATTGATGCAAAGTCACAGTTTTTGTCCTTCAAGAACCTAATTAGAGCATGCTGAATTAAATACCTGGCTAACTGGAAATCATCTTTAATATTGAATTGTTTTGGTTTTCCAAGTTCTTCAGTATTTGGGATTACAGGAACATATTCTATGGAGTTGCCCCTTCTTCTAAAAATATGTGTTTCTTTATATTTCTGTCTCAGATCTTTTAGTTGTTCATCGTCCTTGTATTCAAGGACTCCTCCTTTGAAATTATTTACACTGAATTGAACGGGGATAAAATTCAAACGTATGTCATTGAAATTTTGCATCAAGAGTAGCACCTCATCATTTAATTCTCATAGAGACCTACATTCAATAATCAGGACTAATAGGGACAACCACCTGTTAAAAATCCGAAATCCATCTGTCGCTTCCTAAAGGGGACTGCTCTGTATTATATCCCTCGTCCCAGACGGGAACAAACAGATTTTGGCCCTTTTTCTATTGTTACAGCGTATCTCAGAGGGCAAATCCAAGAATTCACTTTACACTTAACAAATAATATTGTATAATATACATTTAACAAGTTAATAATTAATCGTGATACTCGATACTGGATACTGGATACTTGATAGCAAATCGTAAACTTGTGCCTATGAAAGCAGGTATCGTTAATTAGGAGGGGCTTCCAATAGCTACCGAAGCTCAAATCAGCGCAAAATCTGCATCCAAATGGCGTTTTTGCATGCTGCCAAGCTTGCTCTACAATTGTCGAGAACATTCTACAAATCGGCCTCTTTTTTTGCAAAACAAAGCCAATTTTCGAAAAAGCCAAATGGATGTAAAGACAAATATAACAAGGGATTATGAGAAAAAAATCGAACAGGACACTTGGTGAAAACAAACCCAAACAAAGCCAATCCTTCGACTTCGCTCAGGACAGGTTTTTCGAATCGGAAAACGGAAGCTTGCCCGCCGTCAGTGTGGCGGGACAGATGCCAGAGAACAGAGGACAAATTACGGAAGTTTACCCGCCGAGGGCGGGACAGAAGACAGCTTGTCCAGCGGGCACGGCGAGCAAACTTGACATGCACCCTAATTCGGGTCATTGGGCAGATAAATGTAAAGTTGACTTTCCTTGGTTTTGCTGTTACTTTATCGCCGGTTCGATTAGGGAGTTGAATAATGGAATTATCCTGGCCAATTAAATTAAGAATCGCTGCCGTAGCTGCCACGGGGATTTTATTGATAGGTATTTTGGCCTGGCCTTTAGCGGCTCCGCACGACCCGCTTGGGGCAGTACGTTTCAGCAACTTGAGTCATTTAGGTGCAATATATTTGGTATTAATAGCTTTTTTAGTTGGTTTTATTGCCTACTTTATTTCCTGGCCATACGGTCGAGAGATAGGCGTCTTAGCCGTCCCCTCCGGTTTGGCCATTTGGGCCGGCCGCTCAGGCAGTTTGGCCGAACTAATACAGTTAAGTCCAACACTATCCCAGCGACAGGCATTATTTGCATCACTTAAATGGGAACCATTTTTCTGGCTGCTCATTATCGCCGCAGGATTTGCGGGCGTGCTTTTCGGACAAAAAATATGGTCGAGGTCTCATAAAGCTGAGACATTGGTCAAATCCAATCCTCAGCCGGCCAAATATCTAAATGTAATAGTTGCGCTAATTGGTTCAGCTTTTATAGCTCATTTTTGCATCAAAATATTAGCTCAGGACTTTACAATGTCCAATAACACACTTGTTGCTCAGCCGGCTGTTGGCCAGATTATCTTTGCTGTTTTGGTTTCTTTTGGGCTGGCAGCTTTCGTAGCCAAGAAATTTCTCAATACAAGCTATATTTGGCCCACAATTGCCAGCGTTTTAGTAACAGCTTTTGCAGTAACAACTTACGCTAAACAAGATGTATTACAGGACTTTGTGGAAAGCTGGCCTGCAACTTTCTTTTCCGGTTCGGTTGTTTGCGTATTGCCCCTGCAAATGGTGGTTTTTGGCTCATTAGGCTCGATCGCTGGCTACTGGATGGCCATCCGCTATACTTACCACGGAAAACACGAACAAAAGTAACGAAAGCGAATTCAGTAAATCTTTTTTCAACTCTTTAGCTTTGCATAAATTCCTTTATTTTAGGTATTTACGCGCAAAATGTGTAATTATAGGCGTCTATTGGGTAAAGAAAACTAAAATTGGTTGTTTTCGGCCTCAAAATTAGCCGAAATATAGGTGAGTTTGATTTTTTGTCGGTCGGTTTTTTTTTGAAGAAATAAACTATGGAGCGAACAATTAGACAATTTTTCTCGTACAATATAGAGATAAGGCCTTCCGACAAAAGGAGTTAGCGATGTTGGTCCTAAGTAGACAGAGAGATGAATCGATTATGATCGGCGACGATGTTGAGATAGTTATCGTCGACGTCCGCGGGGATAAGGTCCGATTGGGCATAACGGCTCCAAGGCACATACCTGTTCACCGCAGGGAGATCTACGACGCGATTCAACGCGAAAAAGCGGAGGGAAAGGAGCCTCGAAAGCTGCCTGGCAAGACCGCACAAAAGGATCTCTCGAAGGAAGACGGGAAACAGCCCGAAAAGGGACCCGAAAAGCAGCCGGAGAAAGCTGCACAGAAGGACCTTGGTAAGGAGCCCTAAAAGCAGAGTAATTAGGCAGCCGGTATTAATTCCTTACTCACACATGCCTGCCATCCTCTCCGTGGAACCCGCGCAGTCGCAACGGTTCTTGATCACGATAGTCTTTTTGCTCTACACTTTTATTTCTTCCAGACAGCTACACTTACTTTTCGGCTCACGGTACCTGTTTTGTTTTAAGGAACCTACAGTTTCTTTAGCCATCTGAACCGAAAGACATCACGAATCCTTTCGCTGAAGCGGATACCGAGACGTTGGGTGCTGGCCTTGAAATCGGCTCGTTGCAGGTCTTCAGTAGTCGGCTTAACGGGGCTTCTACCGAACAACAAGAGAAACAAGCCCGCAAGCGAACCAAGAAATGAACTTATTTTAATACGAACTGACATACTTATAATTTGTTAATTTTCGATTTCCGATTGCCAATTGTCGATTTGAAATCGAAGATCGGAAATCAGAATTCGGCAATATCAATCATCTTTGCACCGCCAGTTTTACACTGGCTAATAGCTCTTCGCCGGTTCTGCTAATTAGTTCGGATTTACCGAACAGTTGGTGCCTGTCCAAAATCTCCGGCTTATTATCATAGTATCTCTGCACCGCTCCGACGCCGCCTTCGGCTGCTCCTGCGGTTTTATATTCGCCATCCAGGAGCCAGAGGCTCACCTCATCATCGTACTCAGCCGGATAAATCAGCGCTACTGCGAATTTATCATCGCTGTACTTAGCTAAATGTACTTTTGCTCTGCAGGGCGGACTGCTCTTAACGGCTAAATTAACGAGCTGTTTGAAATCGCCCCCGGCGGTTTCGAGGTCACTGCTGTAAAAGAACATTCCAGCCTCCAGTTGAAATGTTTCTGTAGGCACACCTTTTAGCTCAAGTTTACCATCGGGATAGGCCTTGTGGATTTTATAGACCTTGCCGTTGTTATACCTTTCGCTTTCTAACAGCTCGGCCACCTCCTCAGCGGTAAAGCCCACGCCTACATGGTCGCCGAAATCGAAGATATACAGGCCGGCATACTTATCAGGTTTTTGTAATTTAGGCAGCCTCATAAGACGATATTATACTTGCGGACACATAGAGTTGCACGTGTTTTTTTGTGCTTAAAAGTATGAAGAAAATAAATTTGTGGAATTTACGATATTTTTTGAAATCTTGCGCGAGAACATTTTTTAGATTTTCTATTTGGGGTCTAATCATGAACCAACAAGAAGAACAAAAGGAACACGAACGAATGATTTTCAAGCAATTTGCCATAGTTTGTGGTCTAGAAATAGATACTGGTTCCATTAAGTCAGGAGATGAAATCAAAAAGGAGCCAGATATTCTTTGCCAGTTACTCAACGGCAGCAAATTAGCTTTTGAGTTAACCGAGGCTGTTGATAGCAGGGTACCACGTAGAGATGCAGTATGTGATGAGGCGGAGAAGATATGGAAGAAGCATTATAACAGTCTTTCACCTAATGATAAACTTCGTTTTGATTGTGTTTGTGATGGCGGCATCATATCTTTGAAGATTAGCGATCACACTTCGAAAAGTAATATTCAAAAGGCTATCCCAATTCTGATTAAAAAACTTAAAGATCGTTGTCGCGACCAGCTTGGTTTGATAAAGTGGATATCAAAGGACGAATTTCCATTACCAGAGGGATGTGATCATTTGACTATTGAAGCACAAGAAGCAAAACCAAAATTTAGGTGCTCTCGCGCTGGATGTATTTCGCCCGGCTTTGTTTTGAATAAGATTGAAAAGAAATTCCTCAAGAGTTATGAATCCAGCAATCCGATTCATCTATTGGTTTATGACGAACATCATTCCTTTGGGCCAGATTGCCTTTGGATAGATAAAACAAAGCAGTATGTCGAGAAGAATCTCAAGGATTCACCCTTTGAGCGAGTTTGGGTTTTTGATAGATGCTCACAAAAAATTGTATATGTTTTTCCAAACTCTGAGTAGATAATTTATGTGATTGTTATGTTTGCCTTTGCTGTTCAGGTGGCGGCCAAACTTGATTCATACCCCACAACTTTGTGCAGAGCTGGAATAACAAAAGGTTCATTGACCAGTAGTAAAATCCACAACTAAATATAAACAAATTGAATGACCATTCCATCAGCCGGGGCCAATTCCATAATTTAGTAGTGCCATATTAGAGCAGCAGATTACACATATTTTTTGCAGCAAAGACATATGTGTTGGCGGCTGAGTGTGCATCGATACCTATAGATAAAAACAAGCAAAAGAGAATTTTTTGCATTTGACAGGCGCAACATACAAGAAATACAATAATCCACAGCCAACTAAGGGAAAGCAGCAGAACAAAATCGACGTAAAATTTTGGGACTGTCCATAAAGTAGAAAGGAGAGGATTATGCCGTTTTATAAAGATTTGAGAAAGAAAGAGAACCGCCATTTCGCACAGCGGACGATTGAGCATTTGCTGACGTTGCGCAATCAGCTTCAAAAGGATATTCCGGCGCGGACCCAACGGGATACACTCTTGTTGGCAACGTGGAATATTCGCGACTTCGACTCGAACAAATTCGGACAGGGGCCGCGACTGGATGAGTCGTTCTACTATATCGCGGAGATTATCGCATCGTTCGACCTGGTTGCCGTTCAGGAGGTCGCTGTCGATTTAGGACCTCTGAATCGAGTTATGAAAATTCTGGGGCCCAATTGGGAACACATCGTTACCGATGTTACCGAAGGCCCGAGTGGCAACAAGGAGCGGCTTGCATTTGTCTTCGACAAGCGCAAGGTAATGTTTCGGAACATCGCAGGAGAGATTGTGCTGCCGCTGAGTCAGACTATCGGAGGCGAGGCAGTGGACATCAAGCTGCCGAAGTCACACAGTATCGAATTTACGAAAAACATAAGCCTCAGGCTGCCTGACGGCTCCGCTGTGGAGATGAAGAAAGGCGAAACGCTTGAGCTGCCTGATGGAAAGCACGTAATCCACCTGCCGGAAGGGCAGAAAATAGCCAAGTACCAACAGTTTGCACGGACACCGTATCTGGTGGCGTTTCAGGCTGGGTGGTTCAAGTTCAACCTGTGTACCGTGCATCTCTACTATGGCTCTGCTTCAGGTGCAAAATACGAACGCCGCGTCAAAGAAATATCAGCCATCTCCAAGTTCCTGGCTGATCGAGCAAAGAAGATACGCCAGCGGGAGAAAACCGGAGAGAACTTTATTCTGCTGGGCGACTTCAACATTGTGAAGCCGGGCGATCCAACCATGAATGCCCTGAAGAAGAACGGTTTCACACTTCCGGAAAAGCTCTACAAAAGCAATGTGAGCGAGAGTATGTACTATGATCAGATAGCTTTTATGGTCAGGAAAGATGAGCTTGAGATGGGGCCGAGCGAGAACAACAACGATGTGTTCCGGTTCTTCCAGTCGGTTTTTCGGAACGGCGAATACGCGACCTACCATGACCTTATGCGGAATAAAAAGCTTCGCGACTGCCACGAAAAGGGGACAAAAAAGGCTGGTCAGCCTCGGACCGAGCCGGAGAAAAAATCGTACTACAGGAACGAGTGGCGGACTTGGCAGATGTCGGATCACTGTCCGCTCTGGGTCGAGTTGAAAATCGATTTCAGCGACAGGTATCTTAATCGTGTCCAGAAGGAGTTAGGCAGCACGTAATCAACTCCGGTGAAAATTTTCGGGGAGGTAAAGGACGTAGACAAGCCGTAGCCGAAAAGGGTGAAAGACGGGATTTGAACCCGCGACCCCTGGATCCACAGTCCAGTGCTCTAACCGCTGAGCTACTTTCACCATAAAAAATTGATTGTATCAGTCCCGCCCATTTGCGTCAATGCCAGTTTGCGAACTTACGGAAACGGCCTTCTAATTATACCGGAAAGGCCATCCCCAAGCGCGTCTTCACCGCATCCGGCAAGGACGGACTTGGAATTGACACTTCGCGTCAGTTCTTCGCTTGAGGCTGCCACGCGGCATGCGTTTTTGATTTTTATTGGGTGGCATCCTCAAAGCCGTAGGCTTTGGGGATGGTCGTGCCTCAAAATACAAAGGCGTCTGTTGGAACAAAAGGAACAAAAAATGGGCCGCTGCGATAAGCTGCAACAATAAAACCTATGCTACTCTGCGTAGTAGCTACGCTACGTAGCACGAGCCACCTCGGCTACTTCAAAGACGAAATCGAAGCCGCCCGTGCATACGATAAGGCGGCAAAGCTATATCATGGTGAGTATGCGAGTTTGAACTTCGACCAGTGAGCAAGTCGTTCTGCACGCCCTACTGACTTTCGCCGGAGTGGGGTGTTGACTGACTGCCATTCGGTGAAATTGGCGCGCAGCTAATGCTTCTCTTCCATTCAGGCCAACTCTTGATGATCTGGCGTGCATGGACAAAGTGAGATTGCTGATCAGTATCTTTAGAAGGCAACACCTTTTTGGAAGGCGATTGGCGCTCATTATTGGTTTGTGGATTACTCATTTTATAGCCTCCAGTCCTTCCTTATATTCGGCAAACTTCTCTGTGGCCTTAGTCTCTTTTTCCAAATAAGAGCAAGGTAACATTTGTATTCTTGCAGAACTCTGTTCAGATTTCCAGTCTAAAATATAACCTTCATCATTTTTTCGCTTTATTTCTGCTCCCCCGCTTAGACGCATTGAAAACAAATCAAAAAACTTTCTTGGACCTATTCCTACAAATGGTACGAATGCAACAGTATTTAAGTTCGGATTGTCTTCGGGACTAATTGCATCGTTGTGAAACTCAAAAGCCTTACTCTTAGGATAGGGTTCTATATATACTACCTTTTTTATTCCCGCAGCTATTATGTGTTTCGCGCAGTTGTGACAAGGAAATGTTGTGGTATATAATGTAGCTTGTCGGGTTTCTACGGTATTCCGAGCACAGAAAAGCAAAGCTTCCATTTCTGCATGTACTGCGCGTCCATATTCTGTAATATCTCGTATTTGGCTTTTCCATAGGGCTTTCTCTACTTCTCTCTTATCTATTGATTCATCAAGATCATTTAAAATCTGGTCAATCATATTTTTTTGCTCTATCTTATTCGAATCCTTTCCACGCTTATAGTCACGACCATTAACTTCGTCAACGTATTCGTGCGTGTTCTTGTCATACTCAGGCCAATATAGACCTCCCTTAGATTTTGGGCAATCGTTTGCTCCTGTAGCGATTATTTCATTGTTTCGCCCTATGACCGCTCCTATCTGACGTGAAAGATCGGCAGACCTCAAGGCAGACGCAAACGCCATGAACATTGCGTATTCATCGAAATTGGGGGTGATGTATGGATTGCCAAATATAAGATCTAATATTCTCCAAAGGCTCTTTTTGAGTTGGTCGACGTCGGAATCCAAATGAACAAAAAAATCCGCAAGATGGAATGTGTCTCTTGTATGCTGGCCATGTCCCTCCACTTCATCTTCATCCCTTTTAATTAACTCTAAAACGCTGCCTTTTTCTATATGTTTCTCCTTGGTCAGGTAATCATAGCGTCGGTTCTCATCTGAATGTACTCCGATTAGATAAAATCCGTCAGTATATATGTTTTTAAGATATTTAACTTCATCAGGATGTTTAAGTGAGTTAATTATGTAAGTTATTCGTCCCTTGGGTTTAACACCACTCTGTTCGTCCTTCTCCCTGTTCCTATATATCTCTGAAGAGACTCCAAGAGCAAGGATAGAGTTATCTCCTGAATCTTTACGAGCTTTGTTGCCTTTTTCAATATATGTCGTTATACGCTCAAATTCAGATGTAATGTTATTGGGGATATCCTGATATAATGTGTGAATTACATCATGCGAGACGCGGATTTCGGTAGTTTTGTAATTAAATGCTTTCAGCCTTTCAGTGAGTATTTCAACAACGTATCTGTGTGGAGTTCCAACAGCCCCAACCAATCCAATAATTATTTCCGTATCTGTATAGGTGCCCTCGAAAGATTTCTGGGCATGATTTTCTTCGTCAGATTTCATATTAAAATCTCCAAGTAAAGCCATGTAGGAGGCATTTTAATTTATGTGTTCCTTTGTACTTATTAGCGGATAATCACCGTTTTTTGTCACCAAAATAGGTGGTTGTGCCTACTTTTACCGGAGGTCTCATAATTCAATCTTCCTCAGCTTACGGTAGCGAAACTTCCGAGCGAACTCATGACCAATGTTGGAGTCAAACCATTCGTATGTCCTGTCAAGAATACTATTGAATTTCGACTTGCAGTCATCAGCAGTATCACTGCTGTTGATGCCGGTTGCGGCCCAACAGAAAAGCCAACAAATGCTCTCTGGTGTGACGCTCCCATCTTGTTCCACCTGCCAATGGCTCTCCAGTGCATCTTGGAACATCTTATGGTCCACCTGTTGTAGCAAACTCAATGCTTCTTGAATAGAAACGCAACGCCGTCGCCGTATACTTCTTACTTGCGCTAATAACAGACGTTCTGCTTCAGTCATGGCAGTGCCCTTTCTCACCTTCTTTTTTTCTTGCCCATATTAGATTATTAAATTGGCAAACCCGCAATTACTACCAAGCATTATCGTATTGCGTATGTTGTGAAGCATATCTCGTGTTATTTCTGCTCGGTGAAGCATACGCTTTTCGGGGTAAAGAATAGTAGAACAGGAGGGGAAAAGCAAGGAAAAAGACAGAAGACAGAGGCCGGAGGACGGAAAACAGACGACGGAAGGCAGAAAAAAAGTGAAGCGTATAGGGATTGCCGCGCTTCGCTCGCAATGACGGGCTTCCGCCCGGACCGACAGAGGAAAGCATATATAGGCTAAAGCCCCCTGCATGATTGAGGTGTATGAGTGCACACCTGTGATGTCACGGTGTGCACTCGCGCTACTACACCCATCGGTTTACCGGTTAACCGCTATCCGCCGGGCTCTCCGGCGGCTCTCCTTAACAATATGCGACATTCACCCCGTGAAATAATTCACTGCTATCTCATGGGGTAAACCCTGTGAGTTTTAAAAACCCCGCCATAAAATGGCAGGGCTAAACCTCTTTACTTTGATTCGCGATACGCAATACGCATCACGCAATACGAATTACCTAACTGCTGCTTGTGCCGCAGCTAATCTTGCAATCGGCACTCTAAACGGCGAGCAGCTTACATAGTTCATTCCTACCTTGTGACAGAACTCGACGGACTTGGGGTCGCCGCCATGCTCGCCGCAGATTCCAACCTTCAAATCTTTTCGAGTAGCTCTTCCACGCTGGATACCCAACTGCACCAACTGGCCCACGCCTTGCTGGTCGAGGGTTTGGAACGGGTCGGCTGAAAGTATCTTATTTTTAAGGTAATAAGGTAAAAATTTGCCGGCGTCGTCCCGGCTGTATCCGAAGGTCATCTGCGTCAAATCATTCGTTCCGAACGAGAAGAATTCCGCTACCTCGGCAACCTGGTCGGCGGTCAGAGCCGCTCTGGGTATTTCAATCATCGTGCCAACCATGTACTTGATTTTAACGCCTGCCTTTTGCAGGACTTTTTCAGCGGTTTCGACTGCAACTTTTCGCTGATTTTCCAGCTCCGCCTTTGTTCCCACTAACGGAATCATAATCTCCGGATGGACCTTTACGCCTTTTTTGGCGACCTGGCAAGCAGCCTCGATAATCGCCTGCACCTGCATGGCTGTAATTTCCGGATACGTGATGCCCAAACGACATCCACGGTGACCCAGCATAGGATTGGCTTCGTGCAGCGACTGGACTTTATCTTTGATGGTTTCGACGGTGACACCCATCTGCTCAGCCATCTCTTTTTGGCTGGCCTTATCATTAGGTAAAAACTCATGCAAAGGCGGGTCCAGCGTCCGAATCGTAACGGGCAGACCATCCATAGCTTTAAATATGCCGATGAAGTCTCTTCTCTGCAAGGGAAGCAGCTTCTTGAGGGCTTGTTTGCGACCTGCTTCATCGTCAGCCAAAATCATCTGCCGCATAGCTGCGATGCGGTCCGGGCCGAAGAACATGTGCTCGGTTCTGCACAGGCCGATACCCTCAGCCCCGAAATTTCTTGCCGTCTTGGCATCATGCGGATTGTCGGCGTTGGTTCGGACATTAAGCCTGCGGATTTTATCCGCCCAGCCCATCAGTTTTTTATAGTGCACATTCTTTTGCGGGTCGGCGGGCAAAAGACCAACCTTGCCGTCGTAAACCACGCCTTTCGTACCATTGAGAGAAATCCAGTCGCCTTCGTGCAGCTCTTTGCCCTTGACAGCCATAACCTTTTTTGTGGCGCTGATATTTAAGGCTCCGCAGCCGACAATACAGCACTTGCCCCAGCCGCGAGCAACTAAGGCAGCGTGACTTGTCATGCCACCCATGGCGGTGAGAATTGCCTGAGCGGCTTTCATGCCGTGCACGTCCTCGGGACTGGTCTCATTGCGAACGAGAATGACCTTTTTGCCCTGTTTGGCCCAGGCCTCGGCATCGTCGGCGGTGAAGACTATCTGGCCGACTCCGCCGCCGGGTCCTGCAGGCAGTCCGCCAGCCAATTGCTGAGCCTTCTTTTCTTCCTTCGGGTCCAGCATGGGATGCAGAAGCTCATCCAATTGCTCCGGCCTGACCCGCAGTATTGCCTCTTCTTTGGAGATAAGGTGTTTCTCGCACATCT
This sequence comes from uncultured Pirellulales bacterium, assembly GCA_964601185.1. Taxonomy (GTDB): domain Bacteria; phylum Planctomycetota; class Phycisphaerae; order Sedimentisphaerales; family Anaerobacaceae; genus CAZRMQ01. The sequence continues at coordinate 2,003 of CAZRMQ010000020.1, read as the reverse complement.
CGATAGCCATTCTTATGGCTGCTGCGCCGTTGCGCTTGCCTACGCGGGTTTGCAGCATAAAGAGCTTTCCGTCCTGGATGGTGAATTCAACGTCCTGCATGTCACGATAGTGCTTTTCAAGCTTTGTGCGGATTTGGGCCAATTGCTTGTAGCAGCCGGGCATCAACTTTTCCAGAGAAGGAAGATGCTTAGACGCCTTGGTCTTGGAGACCTCGTTGATTGCCTGCGGCGTTCGGGTACCAGCTACAACGTCTTCGCCCTGAGCATTCACAAGGAATTCGCCATAGAATTTATTCTCGCCGGTGGCGGGGTCACGCGTAAATGCAACGCCTGTCGCGCAGTTGGTGCCCATATTGCCGAAAACCATAGTCTGCACATTTACCGCTGTCCCCCACTCATCGGGAATGCCCTCTATCCTGCGATATGACACGGCACGTTTGCCGTTCCATGAGCGGAAAACAGCCCCGATGGCGCCCCAGAGCTGTTCATTGTGATCATCAGGAAAATCTTTTTTGAGCACCTGTTTGACCTTCTTTTTGAAAATATCCACTAATTTTTTCAGGTCATCTGCATCCAGGTCCGTGTCAATTTTTACCCCCTTGGCGTCCTTGAGCTTTTGCATTTCATGTTCAAGCTGATGTCGAATACCCATACCTTCTTTCGGTTCGATGCCCGCCGCCTTTTCCATAACCACATCGGAGTACATCATAATCAGACGTCTGTAAGAATCGTAGACGAACCTTTCGCTGCCGCTTTTGGCTATAAGACCTGGTATCGTAGCAGATGTTAAACCGATGTTGAGAATAGTCTCCATCATTCCGGGCATCGAACTGCGCGCTCCTGAGCGGACGGAGAAAAGTAGCGGATTATCCGGGTTGCCAAACCGTGTCCCCATAATTTTCTCAACCGCTTTCACGGCAGCATCGACCTGTGCTTTGAGCTCTTTCGGATATTTGCCGCCAGTATCCATAAAGTGAGTACACACTTCCGTTGTGATTGTAAATCCAGGTGGAACCGGGATGCCTAAGCTGGACATCTCAGCCAGATTAGCGCCCTTGCCGCCCAGAAGCTCTTTCATTTTCGCGTTGCCGTCTGCCTTACCGCCGCCGAAACTGTACACCCTTTTCTTAGCCATTTGAAAAATCTCCTTTATGTCAAATATGAGTAATTTTCAAAATCCGCTGGTTGAGACTCGTAATTCTTGCAAGTCACTCAGGGAAAAATCCTATGGTAAATAAAGTTAGGCAGTATATTTCACACACACCTTAATGTCAAGCGCATTAAGAGATGTTTTCAAATTTGCTGAATTACAAGCAAAGATTTGCTCGAGAGATGGAGAATAAATCCAGTGAAGTAAAATACTGTTCAAATCCGGATGTCTATCTTCTGTTTATTGTTTCGCCAACAGCATTTTTCAGTATTTCAACAGCCCTCGAATCCGGCAGCTTCTGATAAGCTGCATCTATCAGCCTTTTAGCTGTGTCGAGTCTGTCCAGCTCGCCTTCTATAGTGCCATCACGGAGGAAGGACTGGTAATAGACATGGCCAAGCAGGAATTGCAGCTCAGCCGCACTACTTATCTTGAGGCGCTGCTCAACGTCAGCTATTCTGTTGGCAAATTTATCTTGATTACCTAAAATATCAACAAGGTCAACCTTGAGCTTGGCATATTCAGGGAGAACTTCGATTGCCCTTGAAAGAAACAGGGCGCTTGTCATATATTCGCCGGCGGCCAATAAGGCGTAACTTTTGCCGGCATAAGCAAGTCCAACGGATGGTTGATCCGGCTTATAAATAGATGCCATAGTGTAAGAGTCAGCGGCCCTGTAGTATCTACCCTGTTTCAAATAGAGCTGTGCAGCCTGCATATACCAATTAAACTTATCCTTTGAGTTGTATTGTGGAGCAACCTCCGTTATTTCATCAGATTTGTAGGGTAGGGCTTGCCCCACCAATCCCTTTTGAGATATTGAAGGTGTGATATCCGCTTTTATATAATCAGA
>CAZRMQ010000019.1:0-24654 GCA_964601185.1 uncultured Pirellulales bacterium | reverse complement strand
TTTTGTTTTTTTGACACAAATACTCCGATTAGCCGGAAATTCCGTCCTCTGTCTTTTCCCTTGCTTTTTCCCTTCTAAATTATCATGGTAATTGAGTATTTTTGCTTTTTGCTTTGATATTCCTCCGCTTTTCTTTGTTTTCCCTCTTCTTTTGTGTTATTTGCCCCATGAGATAGTAAAGAATTATCTCACGGGGTGAAGGGGGGAATTGCGGTTTGTGAGTGTATATGGTAAAAATGAGAAGTAACAAAAAAAGAAAGATATTCACGTTTTAATAACAGAGAAAGGGGGCACAATGTTGGAGTTTCAATGGCTGCCTTATATGAGGTTAAGAAAATAGAGACCGATTATTTCGATGAATAACCAAACTCTTTACAAAACAAAAATGGCTTGGTAGTTTTTGACCAAAAAGGTATAATTTCAAACCAGCTAACAACGGGGGCTGACAACCGAGGCGGCAGGATAATTGGTTATTGGTATTCCGCCGAAGACCAACCCAGCAATGCTGTTATGGCGGTGCTGGGCATCTTCGGTAACGAAAGGATGAAGATTATCAAGGTAACGATATGAGCGAACGCATCCCCGTCAATCCTGATATGCTTAGCTGGGCCAGAGAGACCGGCGGTTTTGATATACCTGATGTTGTTGTCAAACTTAAACGGAAAAGGATAACTTCCGAAACTGTTAAATCCTGGGAAAAAGGCACGACAAGTCCGACATATGCCCAACTGGAACGGCTTGCTTATGAAATTTATAAGCGGCCTTTGGCACTGTTCTTTTTTCCTGAGCCGCCTGAAGAAGAAACTCCTAAAGAGTCTTTTCGGACATTACCTCAAGAAGAAATTGATCTTTTAGAGCCAAGATTGCTCTATCTGGTGCGTCAGGCAAAGGTAATGAAAGAGAATCTCAGAGAATTATTTGACGGGGTTAACCCTGCAAAAAAACAAGTATGTTCTGACATTACGATACATAGCTCAGATACCATTTCCGATATAGCTAAAACGGTTCGGGAATACTTAGGCGTTGGGCTGGATAAACAGTATGCACTAACGACAAATGACAAGGCATTGAAATATTGGCGGGGTGTACTGGAAAGACACGGAGTTTTTGTTTTTAAGGATGCTTTCAAGGATGATGAATGTTCCGGATTCTGTCTATATGATAATGTATTTCCCATAATCTATATCAATAACAGTCAGGCAAAAATACGTCAGATATTCACGCTCTTTCATGAACTGGCACATCTGCTATTTAGAACTGGTGGTATCGATTTAAGGCATGATGATTTTGTCCAGAGAATGAGAGGGCCCAACAAGCGTGTAGAGGTATTCTGTAACAAATTCGCTGGCGAATTTTTGGTGCCTACCGAAGATATTAAACCTCAAATACGCAATCAAACCATAGACGACAATCTCCTAACACGACTTGCCAGGAAGTATAGCATTAGTCGTGAGGTTATCTTAAGAAAGTGTCTTGATCTTAACTACATCACAAAGGCATTTTATGAGGTAAAAGTGAAGGATTGGAACGAGGAAAGATTGACGCGTGGTAAGGCTGGTCCGGGCGGTAATCCATATTATACTAAAGGGGCATACTTGGGGTCTTACTATATTGAGACCGCTTTTGGAAAATATTACCAAGGCGCTATATCAAAACCACAACTCGCCGATTACCTCGGTATGAAAGAAGTACATGTGAGCACATTCGAGGGCTATGTACTTCATGGGGGGTCAACGGCATGAAATATGTTTTTGACAGCGACACCCTGATTAATATTTTCAATCACTACTATCCAAAACGTTTTCCTTCTTTTTGGAATAATTTTAATGGCTTTATTTCAAAACAGACTATTATTTCTGTAAAGGAGGTCAGGAGGGAGTTAGAGAGAAGGGGAGATAGATTATCGGATTGGGCAATGAGTCATAGTGAGTTGTTTTTACCACCAAATGCTGAGGAATCGGGTTTTATTACAGAAATTTTCAAGGTTAGACACTTCCGTATTCTAATCCAGAAGAAACAACAATATATTGAGGGACCTGTTGCGGATCCATTTATTATCGCAAAAGCAAAAGTTATTAATGGTTGTGTTGTAACTCAAGAAAAATTTACAAAAAACGCAGCAAGAATCCCCAATGTCTGCGATCATTTTGGGATACCCTGCATTAACCTTGAGGGATTTATGGAAAAAGAAAACTGGACATTTTAGGAAAAGATAGATATTGCACTGCATCCTGATTTTCCCTCAAAATCAGTTGACTTTGCTCGTTTCTCTGCTTTTTCTGCGGTAACACTTTTTTCGAGTATCAAGCATCCAGAATCCAGCATCAATCTAATTTTTTGTTGACTTTTGTTTGATAATATGTTAAAATGCCCGCATGTTTGCCAAAAGGCAAACATAAACCGCCCGGAGCTTGCCCCTACCTAATTGGGGGGCTTGCCCCTTTCCCTGGGGGGGCGGAGATATAGCGGAGAACCGCACGTCTTCGTATCAGCAGATACACGCCAAAAATCATCATTCGTAAATAGTCTTGGAGCGAAGCGGAAACCCCTTAGGGGAATCGTCAATCGTAAATTCGGAGGACTCCTCATGGCTACTGAAGCCCAAATGCTCGCCAACCGTCGTAACGCACAAAGATCGACAGGCCCACGCACCAGCGAAGGCAAGTCCGCCATCTCACAAAACGCCGTCAAACACGGCCTTTTGGTCCGGCAGGATGTAATCAGCTCAGAAAGCCAGGCTGACTTCGACCTCTACCGCGAGCAGATGTTAGACGAGCTGGCCCCGGTCAGCCCAATGGAATCTATGCTCGCCGAACGGATTGTCAGTCTCTCATGGCGGCTAAAACGAGTCTGTAGAATCCAGAACCAGGCCATAGACGCATTGAACGCAGATAGTAAATCCAACCCATTAACCAAACTCACCCAATCCCTGTTTTTCAAAAACCAGGACCAATCTCAGGCTGGGCCGTCCACCTCCGCTAACCATCTGGCTCTTGGCCGTATGGCCATAAAGGATTTCGCAAAAGCAAGGGTCCTCGACCGACTCCTGATGTATGAACGACGAATAGAGCACAGCCTCTACAAAACGATACTCGAGTTACAAAGACTCAACCTCATCAGAAGAATGGATCCGCTCAAGGCCGCTGATGGAGAAACTGACTATAGAGCAATGCTCGCCGGGAAATTATGACTGATTATGCAAAACAAAGCCATTTTCAAAACAGAAGTCAGAAGACAGAGGACAGATGACAGAAAACAGAGGACAGAAGAAAGAAAACAGAAGGCAGCAAAATCCGTATTCAACTTATTCTACAATTACGCCTACTGCGTACAAGTGTCGAGAATCCTCTAGCTCTACCACAGGTACAAATCGGGCCTATTTTATGCAAAACAAAGCCAATTTGTTTAAGGATAAAATTAATGCAACCTTCTTTGCCACAAGGGATTATGAGAAAAAAATCGAACAGGACATTTGGTGAAAACAAACCCAATCAAACCCAATTTCAAAGCAGAAGTCAGATGACGGACGACAGAAGACAGAGGACCCGAGCATTTCTGCCGAGCCATTATCTTGTGGAATTATGCCGTGGCGACGATAGAATGTCGCTTTTTAAGATGCAAGGATATGAAAGCCGTGTTTAACAATAATCCAACAAATCCTTTGCGTGGCGTCTGGTTCCTGTACGGTGCGGCGTTCACGATGTCCATAGCCATCAGCGTATGGTGGACGGCGATGCCCTTTGTCGTCCGCAATATCGGCGGCACCGAGAGTCATGTCGGCTATGCCTGGGCTGCCAATATGTTCGGCTATTTGCTGTGCCTGCTTCTTGCCGGTGCAGCCTTAGGCCGGCACAATCCCAAAAACACCACGCGCATCGCCGTCGCTGTCAACTTTGCATCAGCTTTGGCAATGAGCATTGCGGTTTATGCTATCCTGTTAAAAGGGCTTGTCGGCAACTTGGTTTTGATCTGGCTCGTAATCGCAGCCGGTACAGTGGCTGGGGCCGCCATGTCACTATTTTGGCCTTTTCTTATGAGCTGGGTTTCTGAGGATCTTGAAGGCCGTACTCTGAATCGTCGGCTGGGAACGTACAACGGCATGTGGTCCGCTGCTGCGATGATAGGCCCGCTGCTCGGCGGTGTCCTTGTTGAGACAGGTACGCCGCTGCCTGTCGTCTTTGCTGTCGGTGGTTTTATAATTTGCTTTTTATTCCTAAGTATCGCAACTGACGGCTCGGTTCAGACATCGTTGTTTGGTGATGCGGGAAGCCGCCCTGTCAACTGTGAAGATAGAGCCGCCCTTATGCGGTTTCGCTGGATGGCCCGGATAGTGCTATTCAGTTCCTGGGCCTGTCTTGGTGTCACTCGCTCGCAGTTTGCATTGCTTTTTACCAGCATGGGTTTCTCCGAGACATGTTTCGGTATAATAGTCACCGTATTCGGCTTTTGCAATTTTGCAATGTTGACAGCAGCGGGTAAATGCATCTTCTGGCACTTCAAATCTGCACTTTTACTCGCTGCGCAGGCGCTGCTTTCGGTGTCACTTTTGATGATCATCTTTGGCCGGTCTCTGCCGATATTTGTCTTGTCGCTGGTTATTATGGGTTTTAGTTTCGGCTTTGCTTACAGCTCACACCTTTACTACGGCTCCTGCGGCACCAAAAAACGCTCAGTGCAGATGGTTATTCACGAAGCGACAATTTCTGTCGGCATCATCGTCGGCTCGGGTGCAGGTGGATACCTTGCAAAGAACATCGGCCTGTACCAGCCTTACTGGTTTGCAATTGTCCTCGTAGCTATCGGCTTTTTAATCCAACTAACTATATTGCTAAATGGTAAACTGGCACGATGAAATAATTTCTACATTCTGCATTTTTAATTTTGTCCTTGCCATTTGGGATAATGCTCATCACAATATCGCCAGATAAGCGGGAGTCCACACTCTTGACAGATATACCAAATGAAAAAATAGGGTGAACGAAAAACCTAACTTGTTCTATGAAGGTAAATATAATTATATTATGAAGGGCAAGGTGACCCATGCTGACGCAAGATGATGTGATATATTTCGTGATTACTGATCGTTTTTGCAACGGTGATCCCAATAATGAACAGGATGTCGATCAGGCAAACCCGCAGGCCTTTCATGGCGGTGACTTTGCAGGTCTCAAGAATAAAATACCGTACCTGCAGACCCTCGGTGTCACCGCACTCTGGCTGACGCCGGTATATGTGAATATTATCGACTTTTACGGCAGCGCTGGCTATCATGGCTATTGGGCGATGGATTTTGAGCGGGTGGATCCGCACCTTTATAGCGCAAAGCCCGATTTGGCTGAAGGAAGCAAAGCCTACCTCAGGGAATTGGTGGAGACCTTTCATAATGCGGGAATCAAAGTGATTCTCGATATAGTAGTAAATCACACCGGCTACCATACACCAGTGTATGAAGCGTATCCCTATAAAAGGTTTGAATCTCGCCATTTTAATGCTGATCGTAGTGGTGACACTACAGAGGGCTGGCTCTCAGGTTTACCTGACCTTGATCACGACCAGCCGGAAGTCGGCGATTACTTCGTGCAAAACATACTTGACTGGGTTGAGGAGACCGGCATCGATTGTATTCGCATGGATACTGTTAAACATGTTGAGAACACTTTTTGGTATCTTTTCAAATCACAGATTAAGACGAGATATCCTCAGATGTCACTTATCGGTGAAGTGCTGGATTGGAATCCATTCTTCGTAGGCTGCTATCAGCAGCAGCATGATTTCGATTCTTTATTTGACTTTCCACTTTGTTTGGCTATCAAAGAAGCGCTTGTATGGGATAAGCCTATGACGAGACTCGCTCGTCCCCGGCTGCATCCGGATGAGCCTAAGGGCATACTGGATCAGAACAAAGCTTACGCAAACGCCAATCGTTTGGTCACTCTGTTGGACAACCATGATCTGGATCGGCGTATCACAACCGAGATTCTGGATCGAGTCGGTTATTGGGATCGTGACCTTGCCTGTAAGATTCTCAAGCTGTGTTTGTCTTTACTTTTTACTACTCGCGGCATTCCGCAGATATATTACGGCACCGAAATCGGCCTGGAAGGACGCAGTGACCCGGATAATCGGCGTGACATGCCGTGGTCTTTGTTCGGCCCTGATAACAGGCCTACACAGGAGCACCCGTTTGAGCTGGATGTTTTTGGCCATGTCACTAAAATGATAAAGTTGCGTGCGGAGAATGCTGCCATTCGTTACGGCTATCTTTTGACTCTATATGTCGATGAGTTCCTGTATGCCTATATGCGGGAATTTCGCGGCAACGTTGTTATTGTGGTGATAAACAACGGCCATGAGCCGATGCCCGTCCCTGTGTCGATAAATATAGCTAGCAATAGCAATGTACCTCCTCGCATAAAGCAGTTGCTTCCGGATGGTTGTGTTTTAAGCAGTTGCTTTGATGAGCTGTCTGATGCTATGGTCAGTTCCGGAAGGCTTGAAGTGCAGTTATCGGGAAAGTCGGCTGGGATTTACGTTCTGTAGCCCCGACTTATCGGGGTCACAGATAAATCTATGAGTTACTATTAGCTTGTGTTGTCTGTTTTTTCGATGCGTGTGGGTCTGTATAGTTGCTTGAGGCGTGATATTAAAAAAAGAGGCCCCGCTATGTGAGCGGGGCCAAATCCTTTGTTAGAAGGAGGTTATGTTTATTATTTATCTTCAGTGAGCTTCAGTTCAATATAACGTCTTCGCTGTCCATCATTTACTAACAGGATAGCTCTACCTTTCTCTTTTTTAGCCTGCTCCATTGCATCGCTGAATTCTCTGGTGTTTTGAACAGGCTTTAGATTCACTTCAATGATAAGCATTCCAGCGCTGAGACCTTCCTGTGCAGCTTGCGAACCCGGCTCAACTCTGCTGACAATGACGCCATTCTGGCCCTGGAAGCCGTAACGCTCGGCCAATTCATCAGTTAGATTCTGCACGGAAAAGCCCAATGCATTGATACGCCCCGGCTGAGCGCTTCTCATAAGCTCTTCCAACGGTGGGCGTTTATCAAGCTTGGCAGTAAAAGTCTTGCGTTTGCCATCGCGCCACACGACTATTTCGACCTCGGTGCCCGGCTTTAACAATGCGACATTGCGACGAAACTCGCTCTGCGATTCCACCGGCTTGCCGTTAAACTCCGAAATGACGTCATTATGCTTTAAACCGGCTTTATCCGCAGCCGAGTCCTTCGTGATTTCAGAAATGATAATACCTTTTGTATCCTTTAAGCCGAGCAGTTCCGCCATTGATGAGGTTAAGTCATCAGGCAATAGGCCGAGATAACCCCGCTCTACAACTCCGCTTTCGATCAGTTGGGGGTAGACCACTTTAGCCATATTTATAGGGATTGCAAAACCAATTCCTATATTACCAGTCGTGCCGAGTATAGCTGTGTTGATTCCGACTACTTTTCCATCAAGATTCAACAGAGGGCCGCCGGAATTGCCAAAATTTATAGCCGCATCGGTTTGTATAAAGTCTTCATACGTAGTTAAACCAACGTCACTGCGGCCTTTAGCACTTACAATGCCTGCGGTTACAGTATGGCTCAAGCCAAACGGATTGCCTATAGCAAGGACCCATTCACCCACCTCGAGATTGTCGGAGTCAGCTAATTCGAGGTAGGGTAGGTCATTAGCATCGATTTTTATCACAGCGACATCGGATTCAGGATCTGCACCTTTAATTTCAGCAGTAAATTTTCGTCCATCAGCCAGTTCAATCTCTACCTTATCAGCTTCACCTACCATATGATTATTGGTGAGAATATAACCGTCGGCAGTGATAATAAATCCGGAGCCCTGTGCCGTCTGCGGAACTTGGTATTCACGCCGCGGGGTGCGTTCACGAGGCGAAGGTGAACGCCGGAAAAAGTAATCAAATAAATCATCTGAAGATGGGTCTGACGGTTCGCCGAATGGCCACTGCCGTATCGAGTATTGCCGAGTGACGGTCCTTTCAGCCTTGAGGCCGACAACAGCAGGCGAAGCCTTTTGGGCAATCTCGGCAAAGGCTTTACCCATCCGGCGCAGAGTGTTAATGCTATTTGTATCCTGTGCAAGCGCCGACCCTGGAACGGCAAAGAGCCAGAGTATAAGAAGAGCCGAAATGACAAAATAATACTTTTTCCGCTTGAGAGTGGAAATCTCCATGTTTAGTCTCCTAATTATTTATACAACCATCCGGAATAACAAACCAGCTAACATTATAACGATAAAAATGGTAACATAAAGTTTTTACGATTTTATTGCCAATAAGTTCGCAGCGTCAAAGGTTTTTTATCTAAACCGAAAGCGATGTTTATAATAATCAACATTAAGCCTGAATGACCCTGATTTAAGCTTTTAATAGAGTACAAATGAGGTGACTAAAGGAGCAATGTTGGTTTTTGGGAGCATAGGCGTTTAACTCGAATAAAAGTCACATTTCGGAAAATCAAAGCAAAAGTTACTATCATTTAACCTGCCCGATTTCATAGGCTATTTGTCCTGGGTAAGCGGTAAAATCGAATAAAATACAAAATTTCTTGCGCATAGGTATGAATTTTGCTACTCTTTTATTAATTAGCTTTGGAGTTTTTTGAATACGGTGATGAGAAAAGGGTATGCGTCTGGGAGGAGGCAGTGATGGATGAGACGAGATTAGAAAACAAGCTCAATGAATTACTTAAAGAGTTTGGAGACACTACCGATTTGCAAGCCAGTAAGTTAGCCAAGCTTGCCGAACAGGCACAAGCCAGCCGTAAGCAGATCGAAAACAGCATCAGCCGACTGCTGGATATGCTGGATTATCTGCGGGTATGCATCAAATATCAAGCTTTTGACCTTGAAGCAACTCGCAGAGAAAACGAATATCTGCGAAAATTGCTTGAGGAAGACAACCGGTAAGGCCGGAAGAATAAAACACAGAATTTCCTGCAATACATCATAAAAACAAAATGGTCCGGATAAAGCATGGGCCAAACATGCCGGTTAAAAGAAAAATCCGCCCAAAATAAACCATACGCACATGAGTCGGTCATACGATAAACCTGCTCACTTCATAAATCTTCTAATAAATAAGGCAGGTCTTTGAACTCAATGGGAAAGTTGGCAGCACTTTTTGCCGATAAAAGGCTAAGCTGAATAAAACCAATGTCCGAAAAAAATGAACACAAACTCATTTTGAACAATATAAATAATTAGGTGTTTCTAAAACCCGAAAAAAGCAGCGAAGCCTTTGACAGCTCGCACTAAAACAGTATATAATGTTTCTTTGTGATGAAATAGATATGAGACTTTGAAGAATAAGTCTTTGACGGGGTAAAAGATGTTTGAGCGTTTTACAGACCGTGCACGTAAGGTTATGGCGCTGGCCAATCAGGAAGCACAGCGATTTAACCATGAATATATAGGCACAGAACATATTCTGCTGGGCTTGGTTAAGGAAGGCAGCGGAGTCGGCGCTACCGTTCTAAAGAACCTGGATGTGGACATAAAGAAACTTCGACTTGAGGTTGAGAAACAGGTCAAGAGCGGGCCGGATATGGTTACTATGGGTAAGCTGCCCCAAACACCAAGAGCCAAGAAGGTTATTGAATACGCAATCGAAGAAGCCAGGTCACTGAACCATAATTACGTGGGAACCGAGCATATTCTGCTGGGTCTGCTGAGAGAGAGTGAAGGAATAGCTGCTCAGGTTCTTATGGGCCTGGGTTTGAAGCTGGAAGATATACGGCAGGAGGTGCTGAATCTGCTCGGTGCCGGAGTGGACGACGGACCAAGCGGGCTGGGAATGAAGATGGGGCCGACGGTAGGCAGAAAGCCCAAAAGCAAAACCCCGGCTCTGGACAGTTTCGGAAGAGACCTTACGCAATTAGCCTCCGACAACGAGCTCGACCCTGTGATCGGTAGAAAGAGAGAAATCGAGCGGTTAATCCAGATACTATGCAGACGCACAAAAAACAATCCGGTTCTGTTAGGCGAAGCAGGTGTTGGTAAGACCGCTATTGTCGAGGGACTAAGCCAGCAGATAGTTAATAGGCAGGTACCAGAACTGCTCAAGGACAAACGCATTGTCGTGCTCGACCTGGCGATGATGGTTGCCGGGACAAAATATCGTGGTCAATTTGAAGAACGAATAAAGGCTGTGATTAACGAGGTCAAACGGGCCGCCAACGTTGTTTTATTTATTGATGAGCTTCATACGCTTGTGGGTGCCGGCGGGGCTGAAGGTGCCATAGACGCTTCGAATGTATTGAAACCAGCCCTTGCAAGAGGTGAAGTCCAATGTATTGGTGCTACCACCTTCGACGAGTATAGAAAGTACATCGAGAAAGACGGAGCCCTTGAGCGGCGATTTCAGACGATAATTGTTGAACCGCCTTCAAAAGATGAGGCCCTCGAAATACTCAGAGGACTTCAGGACCGCTATGAGGCACATCACAGGGTTCGATTCACCGATGAGGCCCTTTTCCAGGCGGTGGAGCTGTCCACCAGATATATCACAGGCAGATGTCTGCCGGATAAGGCGATAGATGTAATAGACGAATCCGGTGCAAGGGTTCGGCTTAAGAATATGACTCTTCCGCCGGATCTGACGGAGATTGAAGAAAGGATTGAAAAGCTGCAACGGGAAAAAGATGAGGCGGTTAGAAATGCCGACTACGAGCGGGCAGCCTCATTGAGGGACGAGGCTCAACATCTTTTGGATGAGAAAGCACACATGCAAAAGAAGTGGTACGAGGAGAATAAAGAGGCGACCGGCACAGTGGATACTGAAGTAATCGCTGAGGTCGTCAGCAACATGACAGGCGTACCGCTGACGAAATTGGAGAAGAAAGAAACTCAGAGGCTGCTTGAGCTTGAAGCTGAGCTGCACAAAACAGTGGTTTCACAGGATGAGGCGATCACCGCTGTAGCTAAGGCTGTAAGACGGTCCAGAAGCGGCATGAAGGACCCGAATCGACCGATGGGCTGCTTCATATTCCTCGGTCCAAGCGGTGTCGGAAAGACGCTGCTTGCGCAGGCGCTGGCGGAGTTTATGTTTAGCGACAGAAATTCGCTCATCCGATTGGATATGAGCGAATTTATGGAAAAGCACAATGTCAGCCGACTGGTAGGCGCCCCGCCGGGATATGTGGGCTATGAAGAAGGCGGACAGTTGACCGAAAGGATCAGACGTCGGCCATACGCGGTGCTGCTGTTGGATGAAATAGAAAAGGCTCATCCGGACGTCTATAACATGCTTCTGCAGATTATGGACGAGGGCAGACTGACCGACAGCTTCGGACGAGGCGTTGACTTCAAAAACATTGTCCTCATTATGACCAGTAACATCGGCGCCGAGCTGATTAAGAATCAAGCCGGCTTTGGCTTCGGCAAGAAGACGCCGGAAGCAAATTACGAAAAGATGAAGGAAATCCTCCAGAAAGAAGTAGAGCGTCACTTCAGGCCTGAGTTCTTAAACCGTGTTGATGATATAATAGTTTTCAAGGCTTTGACGAGAGAGAATCTGCAAACTATCGTTGATTACGAGCTTGCGAAGGTATTCAAGCGGCTGACCGAGCATGGCCTAAAGCTGGAGCTGAGTGAGCAGTCTAAGGAATTTCTCATCGACAAGGGATACAATCCTGAATTCGGTGCCAGACCTCTGCGAAGAGCTATTGAGCATTACATTGAAGACCCGCTTTCCGAAGCCGTGCTGGCGGGCAAATTCAAAGGCAAAAACCTCATCAAGATAGACGTGCAGGACGAGGAGAACTTGAGGTTTACAGGCGTTGAGGCAGAGGTGCCAGAAAAAAGCAAATCCCCCGTCGCACAATCTGAATAGCTATATCATAAAATCATAGGTGAGATTGCCTATCGACCATCAGGTACCTCACCTTTATAAATTGCCTTGTCAGGAACTTTCCCATCTCGGAAGTGTTTATCCAGCCACCCACATTTAACATTGTCCCGGCTGTCGAAATATCTGACATACGGCTTTATATCAAGAACCGGCGTCTGGTCTAACATATCAACCTCGGTAAAATACAACCTGTTTGCCTTTATTTTTTTAATTTTTATGATTGAAAAGCCGATATGATTAGGCCGATGCGGACTTCTTATCGCGAATATCCCGTGTTCATTTTGCTCTAAGAACGGCCTGCCCACGATATCTTCTCTCTGCGACCGGTGAAAATAGTACAATATTATTGCGTGGCTGAATCCATCCAAGTCTTTTAAGCCATCGACATATTTTTCTTCCAGTTCCACGTACGCATCCACCTCGCTGTTAAAAGTACCTTGTATAGGGATATTACTGCTTTTTTTATATGGTGAACATATTTTTCCAATAGGCCGCATTATTATTTGCTGCATAGCTTCACCCCGTTAGAAACTTTTCTGCATCGTTCACCCCATTTTACACCGATTGGCTTTCTAACGGGGTTTGAAATACTCCATTTGACAATTAGTCCTTTCTTTAGTATTATCCGCAATCCTTTAATGCTTGTCAATCGTATGTGTGTGCCTAAAGTGTAGAGTTATTAGTATGGAAATTAAGCCGTTCAAAGGATTTAGGTTCGATCCAAAGATGGTCGGTGATGTAAGCAATTGCATCGCCCCTCCCTTTGACGTAATCGGTCCAGCCGAACAGCAGCAGCTCTATGAAAAAAGCGAATATAATATCGCGCGGATAACCAAAGGCAAAACCAGCCCTTCCGATAACGAGCAAAATAATCAATACACAAGAGCGGCTAATTATCTGAATCGCTGGATAAAATCCGGCGTCCTGAAACAGGATGCAAAGGAAGTAATCTACGCCTACGTGCAGGATTTCCAATTAGCTGAGACAACATATCGACGTTTAAGCTTCATTGCTTTGACTAAGCTGGAAGAGTTTGGTGACAAAGTTCGGCCCCATGAAGAGGTTTTTGAAAAACCGATGACGGACAGGCTCAATCTAAAACGTGCAACCGCTGCCAGGTTTGGCCTGGTGTTTATGCTTTATGAAGATAAGCAAAAAATTGCAGAGAAAATCATCGAAAAAGCCGCCGCACAAAAACCGCTTGCTGATTTTACATTTGAGGACATTCGTCAACGTCTTTTTGCAATAAATAATGGAGATGATATTGATGTGATAGTAAAAATGATGAGTGGTAAAAGTTGTATCATAGCGGACGGCCACCACCGTTACATGACAGGCCTGACCTATTCCAAAGAAAGCTCCAATCCGGCAGCAAAGTATCAAATGCTTTCTTTTGCTAATATCTACCAGAACGGGATAAAGCTCTCGGCTACTCACCGCATCATTGGCAATCTTAAAATATTTAACATTGATAAATTTGTCACCGACCTTAAAGAAAACTTTAATGTCACGGAGCTGTCTTTTGGTTCCGCCGGCGCTAAGGCCGGCACTAAACAGAAAATGATTACACAAATCCAGACCGAGTACGATAACGATAGAAATGCTTTTGGCATCTATGGCGGCAATAGTGCCTTCTACGTGGCTGTTTTAAAAGATAAACGAGCTATGGATTTGGCTGTATCGGATAAAAGTGACGCCTGGAAATCACTCGACGTTTCTATTCTGCACAAGCTTGTTCTGGAAAAGCTATTGGGCATTGATGAGCAAAAAATAATCAAAGATGGATATGTTGAATATGTAAAAGGTATCCCCGATGCGATTGACGATTTGATCCGGCTGGTGGATTCCGGACAAAAGCAGGTGCTGTTTCTTTTGAATCCGGCAAAGATGCAGCGGCTGCAAATGGTTACCGCCGCCGGTGAAAGGATGCCACATAAGTCAACTTACTTTTATCCCAAGATGTATACAGGTTTAGTGATTCAAAAAATATAAATTGATTTTTGGAGACAAAAGATATGGCAGATTGGAAAAATCCGCCCAGGCTGTTTATCCCTGGTCCGGTAAAAGTAAATGACGATGTTTTGCAGCAGCTTGCACGCCCGACATTGGGACATCGCGGCAAAGAGTATTCTCAACTACAAGAGGAAACTATCGGCATGCTTAAAAAAATACTCTTCACCGAGCAAAATGTTTTTCTTTTTACAAGCTCCGGCTCCGGCGGCTGGGAAGCATCGATACGCAACTGCGTAGGCTTTGATGAAACGGTTCTGTGCACATGTTGCGGAGCCTTCAGTGATAAATGGGTTGACGTCGCTAAAGCCTGCGGCAGAAACGTCGAAGTGCTAAAGGTCGAGTGGGGAAAACCTACTCTGCCTGAGATGATTGACGAAAAGCTCGCAACCGGCAAATTCGCCGCTGTCACCCTCATTCATAATGAGACAAGCACAGGCCTGACGAATCCGGTCGAAGAAATCAGTCGAATGATGAAGGAAAAATATCCTGATGTGCTGGTTTTCGTTGATTCGGTCAGCGGCATGGTGGGACTTCCTTTGAAATTTGACGAGTTTGGCTGGGATGTGGCCTTCGCCTCTGTGCAAAAGGCATTTGCCATTCCGCCGGGACTTGCTGTCGTTGCCGTCAGCAAGAGGGCTTTGGACAAGAGCAAGAATGTTCCCAACCGAGGTTATTACTTCGACTTTCAGCAATATGCAAAACGTAATGAGAAGAATCAAACGCCGACAACACCGGCGATTCCTCATATTATGGCCCTTAACTATCAATGCCATAAGTTGCTCAAAGAAGGTATGGAGAATGTCTGGAAGCGTCACAAACAGATGGGTGATTTTGTAAGAAGCTGGGCGAAGAGCAAATTCGAGCTGCTCTGCGATGAAAAATACGCTTCAAATACTTTGACTACGATACAAAACACCCGTGGTATCAATGTAGCTGAAGTCATCAAAGCTATTCAGCAAAAACACAACACCGTTTTCGGAAACGGCTACGGTAAACTGAAAGACCAGACCTTCCGCATCGCTCACATGGGTGACATTACTATCGATGACTTGAGAGAGCTTCTCGGCTGGATCGACGAAGAAATTGAATAAGGTGATTTGGTATGCCGTGGGTCCCCGCCATCGGCGGGGACCCACGGCATACCATTCTATTATCTTATCTTAGCGGTATCCAAACCGTCATCTCAGACTTGCCCCGATTACCCCAGGCATAGTAAGGAATCAAGCGAATATCGACAGCTTTCGGCTTCTGATGTGATATCTGGCGGTAGAGGACCTCGCCCCAGTTGCTGCCGCCGAGAACATGTGCCTTGCCTTGAAGAACAGTGACGCCTCTGAGCAGCTCCTCATCAAAACGTTCTCTTAGTTTGATCGCAGGCGGGATGGATACATCTGTTATCTTCACTCCATCCGGCAGGTCAACAGACTCGAGACAGTAAACAATCGGCCCACGTTTAATAGCCGCCTGGTTGCGAACTTCCTCGACCAGAGGGTTCGCCTCAATCAATTTCACCGGCATGGGCAGGACAAGCTCGATTATGTCACCAGCCGACCATCTTCGCTTGACTTCAAAATACTGTTCTGTTTTCAGATTATCTCCTGCGAGCTTATCGTTGACCTTCACAATAGAGCCGTTGGCCCAACCGGGTATGCGAAGAAACACCGAGAAATCTCTTGCGGGCGCATCCTCAAGGATTATCCTGATTGTCCCGTCCCAGGGATAATCGGTTTCTTGTATCAACTTGACCCTGGAGTCGTCGGGAAACTTAGTATCAAGCACATTGCTTCCGTAGAGATTGACCCATATTCCTTCATCTGAGATGCTATAGACGAAGCTGCTTACCTCGGCAATTGTGCGAACCACATTCGGAGGGCAGCAAAAACAGCTTATATAAGGTTCTCGCTTCCGTGACCAGCGCAGCTCGAAAGGCAGGTCTTCAACCACCCGAAGCGGATTGGTGTAGAAGAACTTCTTTCCATCGAGGCTGATCGCTGAAAGCACACCATTGTAGAGTGCCAGTTCGAGAACATCAGCAAAACGCGCCTGCGCAGTGATTGCCAGCATGCGCCAGTTCCACAGGGCAAAGCCAACCGTTGCGCACGATTCGTTGTACGCCGTGATATTAGGCAACTGATACTCTCTGCCGTAAGCCTGATGAACAAGCTGGATTGCCTCGTGGTTCTTTGAGCCATCCGGTGAAGCGCCATCATAAAGGGCACCTGTGGCACCGTTAACGTACATTTTCCGGTAGGCAACATCATGCCATATAGCCTCCAGGGCTGCCAGCAAAGATTTATCCCCCGTCTCTGCATAAACATCAGCGGCGCCGGCGTAGAGATAGTTCGCCCTGACAGCGTGGCCGACAGCCTTGGTTTGTTTACGAAAAGGGATTCTGTCCTGATTGTGATCCGTGCCGGTTTCCCCTGCTTTTGCAGGGGTAAGCTTGCCCCCGCGTAGGCGGGGGTCACGAATGTCAATAAGAGCCTTTGCTAATTCCAAATACCTCGGTTCGCCCGTGGTCCGGTACATCTCAATAATACCCATATAGTGAGAGGGGCAAATGGCATTGTTCGCCAAATCCTGGGGTGACTTCTTGTATACCATGTAGAGAAAATCAGCGGCTTTTTTTGCTATATTCAGCAACGTTGCCTTGCCCGTAGCGCGATAGTGAATGCAGGCGCAGGTCATCAAATGTCCCATGTTGTAGGTCTCAAAGTCAAGCCTGTTCGCAAATTCCGTGGAGTCTGGGCTTTGACTACGCTGGGATATTATTACAGGTGTGTGAATATAACCATCTTCGCGTTGGGTCCTGCCGATTACATCGATGATTTGATCCATCTGCTGATTTAGTTTCTCGTCTTTGGTCACCCCATATACGAAAGCAGCCGCTTCAAGCCACTTATAGAAGTCACCGTCGTGCCATTTCGGTCCTCTGTGTCTTCCCTTTTTCAATCCCGCCGCAATAAGAAAGTTGTCATAAGCATGACTGATCTGAGGATCTTCTAAAAGCTGCCACATATTTGGGATCATAACCTTGTGGCACAAATCAAACCTTTCAGCCCAGAAACCTTTAGTCCACCGCACATCGTCGATGTCGACACTCTGAAGTTTGGCATATAGACTGGATGATGTGTTTGTTGTCCTCCGTAGGGCGATTTGCGGCGTTTTATCTGCTGACCGAACACTGCTTGCGGCCAAGCAAACGGTCACGACTAATACACAGATAGACAGCACTTTGACCATGGTTAATCTGCAATTCCTTCGATGCGGCTCTCGTCTCGGCGAAGCGCCGAACCGCAGCCGGACAAGCCTGCCTCGAGCAGAGCCGAGGGGACGGGCTGAATCTTTAATTCCGTGTGCACGGTTTTTCATTACATCCTGTATCAACGCAGCGTCACGATGTCAAATGGTAGCTGAATTCGAGCACCTTGGGCGTAACCAGCTTTTGGTAGTCATCCATGCTCATCTGTATTGCTTTTTCATGTGAGCCGGCCTGGAACATGATGTGGTCATCCTGCTCCAGGGCCTTATCTATAACAGTGGGCATATCATACAGATTGCCGAAAGGTGGCTCCGCACCAAGCTCGCAGTCAGGAAAAAGCTTTACCATCTGGTTTTCATCGACCAGCTCGACTGACTTGGCACCCAATTGACTTTTTAACTTACGCAGGTCAATTTTGTAACATGCTGAGAGAACACACATGATGTTTTTACCATCAGCTTCTACGACCACTGGCTTGGCTACGTATCTGCCCGGCTCATGCTCTTCCGCTGCCATGTGTTGTGCCGTAAAAGCTGGTTTGTGTTCGGTAATATCGTAGTTGATGCCCTCTTTATCTAAAAAATCTATTACTCGCATCTTGCACCTCTCTGAAATCCCCCCAAATAACATCCTCAAAACTCTCACGCCTAATTGTTTTTATCCGCAAAGATTTGCTCTGTCAATTGCCAATATAAAAATCGACTGTGCCCATTTAATACCACAGCTTGGGGTGGAAGGCTACTCCCTGGCGTTGCCTACAGGATAGCGTCTTTAGATGTGCTATACCAAAGCGTATTTAATTTCTATGTTCTGTATTATTCACTGTTTTTATTTGTGCTACTATTTGGCGTGCTGGTTTTTGTTGGCTTCTGCCGTATGTTACCTTGCATTGGTTCCGGAAGTTGGAGGTATCTTATGTTCTGGTCCTATGACCATAAATTTTCGTTCTCCTATAGGAGTCCCGTCGCATAGAACCTGCACAATATACTCACCAGGTTTTTCAAACCGCAATTGTTGCCAGCAGACATTCAGTTCCACCACTTGCAGAGGATTTTGGAATTCCAAATGTCCTCTCATGCCGACGATTGGTTTGTTATCTGAGAGGTTTATAAATCGGATATCTGCCTGATATTTGCCGTGACCGTTGGTCAAGGCAACATAGACATGCAGCAAAGGATGGGTGCAGGGAAAACTATTCGCTCGGATAACACTAAAAAGGCCGATCAACGAGATTTTTTTTGTGAATTCATCTCTGATGATACTATCACAGACATTGATGGACAAAACAGAAGGCGTAGGCTTCTGTGCGGGCTTATCAGCATCATTACTATTGTTTTCTGTCACATCCATCTCCCATAGTTATATATTTTTATGCGAGTATGTAGCCACATCACATAGTCATACTATAGGATATTGTCTTTTTGAATGCAACGTAAACTTTATGCTTTCATTTGCGCCACTATTTGCATGGTCTGATTAAGTTAGGTCTGAGAAATTAATTACGGATAATTTCTTGGGCGTGACATTTGGCGGTATTAATAATATGCTTCTCCCTCTCAGAATTATGTAATTTTTCAAAATCTTGCACCGTTGTCGTAGCAAGTCGCAAGCTGTCTTCACTATCATTAACACGAAACACAAGGTGCAGTTTATAGTCTGCATCCGTTCGGCGTTGCAACAAAGTCTTTAGTCGTGAATAAATCCCAAAGATTGTACTGTCTTTTGGTTTGGGCTTTTTCTCTGGATTCTTACAATTCTTCTCGGAATTATCCTGAAAAAAACGGGACTTGTGGAAGCACTCAAGGACAAACTGATGATGGGACTTCCGATTACGATCAGGTAATCGGACCTCTTTATCGGTCAAAAATTCCCGCAGGTAAAGGAACAATCCATAGTAAGAGCGATTTATTGATGTTCGAACGTGCCATTCTTCTTTTCGATTCTTGAGCAATTCCGCAGTCTTGTGAAAATCAGCAGGGTTCATTACTCAGTCCGCCTGATGGTTAGAACAAAGAAATCCAAGTTATCGTCGCTTATATTTTCTAACATCCAGTCATTCAAAGCATCATATTGATCAAAAGCAGTTTCTTGATCAGAAGCAACTTCGATTCTTATAACGATGTGCCCTTCTTCTTCGTAATCATCCGCATGGAAGCAGTCATATTCAGCCACAAGACTTTGTATGTTTGAGAAGGTATTTTCTGCTTGATTTAGACATCTTATCAAGTCAGGAATTAAACCATGAGCCTTAGAAAATTCTTTGGCTATCTCTTCGACCTTCCATGTAACTGACGGTTCTTCACGAATGCTAGTGTCTATTTGCTCCTTAGTTAGAGACCGAACGATTTCTTTCTTTGTATCTGAGTATTCTTTGTAGATTAAGACGATAACTTGCTGAATGCCCTCTCTTACAAAAGAGACAGAGATGGTGTCTTTAAGTTGTTCCATGCTAAAGTCCGTCGAATCCGGAGCCCACATCCCCGCTTTACTAATATTATATGCGTTTTGGAGTTCATCAAGAGAATGTTTAAGTTCGTGTGCTATTTCTGCTTTAACTGTCATGCTATATAGCCTCCAGCATTTTCTGAATGATAGAATCCGAATAACCAGAGATCTCCGAAATTTTTCCTAATTCGCTTCCAAGCTCTTTCCAACTAGTAAAATCAAATTCATAGTTGAAATTGATTGATCGCTTCTTGTTTTCTTTATTTGGTTGTTCGACTGTCAAGGTAATACGGCCCCCTTGGTTTGAATAAGGATACCGCAACACAATGCTAGCAGCGATCTTGCCCTTTCCTATAATGCTTAATATTCTGCTGTTTTTAGATATAAATAGTTCTTGAAAATTCGTTTCTTCCTTAGGACTATCAAAGGTGATTATTGAATTCAGATTTATTCCAACGAGTTTAAGTGGTGTATAAGGTAAAATTTCGAAATATTTCTTAGCTATCTCAAGTATCTTTGTGTCTCCCCACTCTGAGATCTCTTTTTCTCTTATTTGAAATCTGCTTTCATCCACTAGGAACTCTATATTATCTAGTATTAGATTTGTAAAACCTGGTACAGAGACGAACTTTTTGACAAGTTTTTCCTGTGCGGAAATACTAACAAAAGGCTCTTGATCTAATGGTAAAATTTTATTATTTTTAAGAAAATCTATATTCAAAATTTGGGGATTTGGTCCACCTAATGCCACAAAGCTTATGAAGTTTTTGCTATGGCTAGCCATTTATAAGTGCTCCACTAGTAAATAGTTATCGACCAATTGCGTCCTTGACTTGAGAAATCACAGAAAACTTTATTCTTTCGGGTACTTAGACTAAAACGGAGAATATACAAAATTATAGCAAAAAACAAGCACTATTACAATATATTTACGCTTTCATCTGTGTAACTATTTGGCGGGTCTGAGCGGATTGATTGCTGTGAGCATCCTTGAATGCGGAAACGGATGAATCGTTCTGCTTCTTGAAAAACTCATTGCCAACGATAATCTCCTTTAACGCCTGCGACTTCGTCCTTGCATCATTCAAGAATCTTACGGCTCTGGTTCCATAGACGCCACCTAATAAAGCACTGATGCCGATAGCTAATTCCAAGGCCGAATCGGCTATCTGCCATGTATCCGGTCTATCCGCAGCTTTGACTAAGGCAGTGCGGGCAAGCTGCACATTCGTGTCACGCAGTATGTCTTCGGCTGTTTCAGCCAGTGGAAATTCCTTCGGCAGGCCACAGAAAGAGACAAAGGCTCTCGACTGCAGCTCGCTCAATTCGGCTAAAGCCTGTAACTTTTCCGATGTATTCTCCTCTCTTGTGGTATCGGCTGTCATTGCAGCCGTGCGGTTATGCAGCCAAGCGTTTTTCTTTTGAGCCTCGCTCGGTGCAAAACGCAAGCTCTCACAGCCACAAACAAAGAGCAAGAGAAAACAAGTGCATAAGCCTGCCCTGAGCATGGTCGAAGGGTACAAAAGTCCTATCCTTTTATTATTTATTCTGTTATATTGTTCAGCAATCTTTTTCATTGTGTACCTCCTTAACTTTTGATGTACGGGTCATTCTTCTGATATAATCCCCACAATCGAGTCGTAAATACTGAGTGGGTATACAAAGCTATGGACATAGCTAAAACATTCAGACCTCACACTGTTCTGTTGTGGCGTAAGGTAGCGGACCATCCCGAAGCCCAGCGAATTTTGGGATTATTTCCGTCAGCAAGTGTTCACATAGTTGAGCAGCAGCGTATATTACCACCTTCCAATATATCAGCAGGCAAGGCGTTGGTAGCCGGTAAAAGAACGCTGATGATCGGCCAAACTTCGTGTTTTGTAGGACATTTCGATGGCTTGCTCGGGCCAAATATCTACTGCAGGCCTTACTATAAATTAGTGCCTGTCTCAAATGGCTGTCCCTATTACTGCACATATTGTTATTTGGCATATGTCTATCGCAAATATGCTCCATTTATCAAAATCAATATCAATTACGACACGATGTTCAGACAGATACGTAAGACAGTAGCCGGCACAAACGCCAAGGTTAGCTTCAATATGGGCGAGACGCTTGACAGTCTTGCACTTGATCACGTGACCAATCTCTCTACAATGTTGATTCCTTTTTTTTCCGATTTTCCTCGTGGCTTTTTGATGTTTCTGACCAAAAGCAGTAATATCGATAACTTGCTGACCATCAAGCCTAACGCTCATACGGTTGTTTCTTGGAGCCTGAACAGCCGACAGATAATCCAAACGCATGAATTGGGCACAGCTAATCTCTGCGAACGTATCAAGGCTGCACAACTTTGCCAGGACCACGGCTACCGAATTCGGCTGCGTATCGACCCAGGTATCATCTATCCTGATTGGAGGGCTGGGTACGCAGAGTTAATTGAAGAAACATTGACCACCATCCAGCCTGAGAACATTACCATCGGCATGTTAAGATTGCTGCCGGGCCATTTTCGCCTTGCCAATCAAGCATACGGCAATCGATCTCGCGGGATTTTTAAGTATGAATTTGTTAAAGGTGCTTCTGATGGAAAGCTCCGCTATTCACCAAAGCAGCGTGTTGAATTCTATAGTCTTTTAATCGATGTCATTCGTAGCTTCGATAAGAAAGTCTCTATCAGCCTTTGTAGAGAGACTCCCGAAATTTGGAACATTTTCAAAGACCGATGTGACATTGGAAAATGCAACTGCGTAATATGGTGATAACCATTATGGAACACGGATAACCTTTATATCATTACGTTTGAGAATTTCGCCGGTTACTTCTTCTCTGTCGCAGGATGGGCTTCCACCCTTCAAATAGGCTCTGCGGACACCGACAATTTTTGCAATCTCGAAAGTGTATTTGGCTCCATTGACGTGGAATCGGGTGACATCTTGTTTTGTTTGCGGTGCGATGATTCGCAATCGGCCATCAAGAACATCTGCTCCGCTGCCGCTAAGCACATTATTTTTCAGCTTGTATTACCTTAGTTTGATAAAATTGCTAAATAATCTATTTTAAGATATGGAGGAAACTAGTAAGACATTAGTTTTGGAAACTTTATTTTTGATTGTTCTTAGGTTTGTATGTTTAAGTTTTTTTATATTGAGCTGTTTTCTCCCTTATAGCAGTTCTATGTAGTTTTTCAAGTTCTATATATTGTTTATCAGATCTCCTTAAATTCCTCCAGGCCCAAGAAACACAAAAGGCAAATACTATCGTAATTAATATTATCGTTAGTCTACAGAATAATACCCGTGCTAACTGTATATTTATAGCGTTAATAATCATTCGTGCAGAAGATTGTTTCGCATCATAGGGCTCTTTAGTTTCATTTTGTTTTTTTATTTCCAAATTTTGGTTGTTTTTTTGAGAATGATCAAACAGGACGCCACAGTCAGTACTCAATGAGACATAGAAAGAAGTTAAAAAGATCCAAAATAAGAAAAGTATGGAGGGTATTAAAGCTATATTTTGAAACGCATCAAGGCATTTTTTAATTCTGTCTCGATATACGTCGGCTTCTGTGAGTGTGTCCTTTTGACAATTTGAACCCCCCATTTCTTTGATTTTTTCATCTGCCTCTCCAAGATGAATTTGGACTCTTCTTTCACAAGTGGCTCTTATAACTATAATCGTGCTGATAGATCCTCCAAACAACCCTATCATCAGAGAAATAATGGTGAATAGTTCTACCAACTAATATGTCCTTCTACTTAATCTTGCGTATTCAAATAATCCCAAATATAATCGAACTCGTCTTCCATTGTTTTAGTTTTACCAGGATTATTCAAATAGACACTAGCTTTAATACTATTGGACATCATTTCTTGAGTAATTGGTCTGTGAACATCTTCAAGACGCAGCATAGAACTATCACACGCAATAAAATGTCTAACAGGTTCGGAGGTTCTGGCCATCATAAACTTTACAGTTTGATCGCCAAACTTCTGCTGTAGTTTCCTAATAGCGTCAGGAGTTTCTCCACCACCAACAAATATGGCCTTCAAAAATCCATTTCTTTCTTTAATGCGTGCAAGTGCCTTACTGATGCTATCTTTCAAGACGTCAAGCCAATTACTTTCACCAGTACCATTCAGCATACGAATGTGATGGCTGGTACCTCGAAACATTAGATCATTCAAATATAATCCATGCAGATAATCGCTGTTTGGTATTGGTTCCTTGGCATTTAGTTTACGAAAAATATCCACCAAAGCACGGTAATCTGGGTCGACTTGGTTGTACCCTTTTTCTAGATATAACCGCTCAACCTCTATTATTTTCATTTTTGGCATATCTCCGATTTCGGCAGTTTTTCTCTATATGTAAAGAGAAACTATGTCGTTTCTTAATTGAAAACCATGTTATTACATGGTTATAGTAAAGAAATAATTTGTGCCCAGGGTTTGAAAAAAAATAACAATCAGGAGTTCTAAAAAACTTAAGGTTGCCCTTATCAGTGCTGGAAACTCACATTTTATTAATTTTTATAGAAACTCAACCATAAAAACAATCGGATTACCAATACTATAATACTTTAAAAAAATAAAAAAATACAAAGAAAATTAAAAAAAACGTGAAAATTTTTAAAAAATCCTCAAAAGAAAGAAGAAATTATCAGTTTTTCTACGGATAATAGCCTAAAAAAGCTGGAATGCTGTTATTAATATTAAAAATGAGGTTTCAGGCCATAATTCTAAAAAAAATATTGTTATTATTTTTTACCTAAAACATATTTTCTAGTGCATATGTTTTACTATACAAGCTATTCTATAGCCCGCAGGCGGTATTCGTAGGAGATGCATTTCTCTGAGAGCAAATCCACCTTTTGTTGAAATTCCTTCTGGCACTGCAATAGCGTAGTTACATCGTGCTGTAAAAGGTCGAGCTGTCTTTGTAGATTGACCCAGCTTCCTACGATTAGAGTCGCTAACAGTAAAAGCTGCACCAATGTAGAGATGTTTATCTGGCGATTAAACTGCCAGTTGCGTAAATTGTTCGATGATTTAGAATTA
>CAZRMQ010000018.1:0-24740 GCA_964601185.1 uncultured Pirellulales bacterium | reverse complement strand
ATTATGGAGCGAATCTATCGCTATTTCCTTCTGTGACGAAGGACTACTATGGCCTGAAGAATTTCGGCGTGAACTATGGTCTTGTGTTCACTGCTTGGGGCGTTGGCGGTTTTATGCTTGCTCTTTTGGCAGGTAAGTTATACGACCAATATCACACCTTCAATTTCGCTTACTATGGTGCAGCGGTTCTATTGGTTTTGGCGGCTTTAGTGACGCTTTTCGTCAAGGATCCACATCATACAGATTGAAGACAGAATACAGATAACGGAGGATAGATAAATAGTGTAAATTCGATTTATAGTCCGTGAATCGGAAAGATAGTTGACTTGATGGTCTCTATCGTTTTCTCGACGGCGGGTATTATCATTTCTTGCTGTGCCTGGCTTATAACAAGACGCCTATCCCGCAAACCTCCCTGCCATTCAGTGCTGCCTAACATAACGCCGCTAACAGCAGGATTTTTATCCTGGCTTACATCGGCTCCGCTCAAAACGGCCCAGGCCAGGGCCCAGGCCCTTACGGTGTTATCGACATTATATCCGCCACCGCCGGTTGCAAGAATGGGTTTCCTGAAACTCAGCAAAGAATCGATGACATCGACATAGACATTGTTAGTTAAATACAGATTTGCAAGAGGATCGCCTGCAAGGGCGTCGGCTCCCAACTGCAGAACCGTTACGTCAGGATTGAAGGCGGTAATCAATGGTGGTGCTATAGAATTGAATGCCTTCATGTAAGCTTCATCGAAAGTGCCGACCGGCAGAGGGACATTAACGCAATAGCCTTTACCCTGGCCTGTTCCAATTTCATTTTCAAATCCGGTTCCGGGAAACAGCGTTCTGGGATTTTGATGGAATGAAATGGTCATTACATCCGACCTGTCATAAAATGCGTATGCAACGCCGTCACCGTGATGGACATCAACGTCAAGATACAGGACTTTTTTTCCTTGCTCTGCAAAAAGTTGGCAGGCAAGAGCTACATCATTGATATAACAAAAGCCGGAGGCCTTTTCAGGACCTGCATGATGAAATCCGCCGGACGGATTAAATGCTATGTCGGCTGAGCCTGAAAGAATCAGTTTTGCGCCGGTTATCGTAGCTCCACAGGCCAGGACAGCATACTCATATAATCCATCGAACACAGGACAGTCCCCTGTGCCTATACCCATATCGAGGGCTTCGGCTTCCCACTTTCCTTTTGATGCGTTTTTCAGTGCGTGCAGGTAGCGAGCGGAGTGAAATTTTTTCAGGGTAATTCTATCAGCCGGCTCCGGCGGTACTTCGCATCGCCCATCTCCTGAAAGAAGGCCCATAGAATTTAGAATCTGCCTCACCCTCTTGGCACGGTCCACATTAAAAGGATGCTCAGGCGGATAATGATACTTCTCCAACTCCGATGAATAAATAAAAGCAGATTTTCGCATTATTTAAGGTTACTCTTCTGAATTAGTTAATCCGCCTGCCCTGAGCGCAGCCGAATGGGTCGTCGTACCGGCGACAGCTAAACTTAAAAATAGGATCACATATACCGTAAAAACTTTGCTGCTATAATAAACATTGCATGTGACCAAACCAAAGGACATATTGATAACTTCGTTTTATCTTTGAATATCTGTTCAGGGATGTATTTACCCCGTGAGATAACGTCTATTCCTATCTTACGGGGTAAATCTATCCTTTCCAAGGGCCAGCGAAAGTATCTCTCCGCATTTTCTCTATTATTGCAAAGGCATTGGTAAATAGCCATCCAAAAGTTCAGCAGCGGCCAGGCGCCGGCACCAGTTAACGTTACCCAGCCTTTTCGGACTCCGCCGCAATACACATCTCCAGGATATCGCATTAAACCACCATTATCTATTGTGTTTTTCTTTACTATTTCTTTGATGGTTGCTTTCATCTTTTCATCAAGTGGATTTAATATCCCTGAAGGATACACTAATCCTAACAGTGAAGTATCCGGCTGGAAATCGTCTTTTCTGATTTTGCTGCGTCGGCTTATGCTGCCTGTACTGTACGTTCTCGGAATCAGATTTTTATTACACGAATACAGCTCGGAAAAGACGCCTGACATTTCTTTTTCAGTTTGTGTCCATTTTCTCTTTTTACCCATTAGCTCGATTGCGGCTCTAAGGCCGGCTATACACATAGCCAAAGAGTACGTATGATACCTTTTCTGCGCAGGAAAGATACATCTTTCCTCCCACAAATCAAAATAAGGCAGAACAAATTTGCCGTTGTGCCAGGTATCGCAGATGCCAGAAGCGGTTATTCGTATTAGTTTTTCGAATCTCGATAAATCACGAATATCGAAATGTTTTACATGATGATCTATTGCGATTAGCAAAGAGCCGTTCTGATCCGGCTGAAACTGTGTTCCATGATGAATTACATATATGTACCTGTCTCTTATTTTTCGAGGTGCTTTCACAGCAGCAGGAGGTATTAACGTGCCGGCGATAGTCCCATTTACGTTATAGGCGTTGAGAAAGAAGCCGGTATTTTTAAAACCTTCAGCTCTGTTAAGACACCAGTCGAAAAACCTTTCCGGGATGTCCCTTAAGCCAAGAAGGTCCGCGGATATGCATACATAAGATGCATCTCGAATCCAGACATACCTGTAATCCTGAATAGTGGCGGGGTAGGTTAATTTGTCGGAATTAGCGGCGACAATCGCACCATTTTCCAATGAGCTGTCTTCGATAATATTTTTACTTATTTGAATAAGCTCTTTGACATGCGGCTTTTTCATCTCATTTTGCTGACAATCTCATTGGCATCTGGTAGGGTAGAGCTTGTCCAACCATTACTCTTTGTAGCCGGGGGTGTAAAATATGGCCTGCATGGGTTTTGTTCCTTAGCTTTTTATCTTCTGGCATAAGGCGAATGATAATTTTACTGTGATAACTCTTATTATTTCCATGCAGGTTTAATAAATCCCGAGCATTCTCTCGAATACAAGGTCCTCCATCAGCTCTATTAACAGTGGCAGGCTTATGAGCAGCGGAGTTATCCAAATTTCACCAGTCTTTAAGTAAGCTTTCCAGCTCCACTTGCGATTGTATCTTGGAAGTAACCAGCTTCGCAGCGATGGAAAAATACATGGAACATCACCTTTATATAATTGCCACTGTCTGCCAAATCTCTTTTCTAACGACCTTTCTTCGTATATAATCGATGCTCCGTAAAATACAACAACCAAGGGTATAATTACACCCAAGTTAAAAAATCGATCCTTGAGTTGAAACAGCACGCCAGCTATTACCAGCAGTGAGCCAAGATATAGAGGATGCCGAACCAATGCATAAGGGCCTGTAGTAACTAAACGTCCTTTTCTAAAGTGTCCGCGTGTCCAGAACCTGATGAGGGCTCCGGCAAGCACTAATATGATGCTAATGATAACCATGACGGAAATATCAGGAAATCCCAGCTCATGCGGTTTTTCTCCGTCTATAATATTCTCAGCGATTATAATTGGAAACGCTATTGTTAGTGCTAATGTTCGCCTTTTTCTTAACCAGTTCAAAATACAATCTAATCGCTCGCTCCAATCGGATTCGAGATGGCACCGCCTTTCGGCACCTTCGGCATAAGGTACTTTTACTTTGCTCAAATGATCAAACATGGGCTTAAATAATTGGCAAACTTTTGAAAATACAGCTAAACAAATCCCGATTGGTAATTTTTTCAAGGTACTAATCGCAACTTTCAATCTTGCCTTTTTCCCTATTGTCTGAATAGTATTAACGTATTCTATGTCCGTGGTGCTAATATTGGCAAAAGGTGTGTGGAAGGCAACGACCTGAATGTCCGGGCACAGCCAGGGCAATACCCTGCCCAAAAACCGGTTAAGCCTATACCAAAAGTAGAAATCCTCCAGCCGGCTCAACAGACCACCTGAGAAGATTCTGAAACCTCTGGTCCGGCGTATAGAGAGGGAGTTTGTCTGTTCGATAAGTTTTTCAAACGACCTGCAGCTAAAGACCTGCAGGTGGCTGCGACGTATCCCCACGAGCCGGTCAAATAGGGGAACTACAAATCTCCGCAGAAGCGATAGTCCGGGAACATACGACGCTGTACCAATAATTGCCAAACCTCCTGGCCTAAGAACTCTGCCAATCTCCTGCACGACGGCCTCGGGATTTAAAAGATGTTCCAGGACCTGCTCACAGATTATCATGTCGAACATTCCTGTTTCGAATGGAAGCTCATCCTGCTCGAGATCGCAGCGCTTCAGTACCCATCGTTGGGGGCTATAAGCACTTGCCAGTCTTTTTTCACTGTTGTCGATGCCAAAGAAGACAATGTGCTCGGAAACACCGGTAGCATCAATGAACTGCATAGAGCGTCCACTTCCCAGGCCTATGTCCAGTAGATTCAGTTTTTCATCGTTTTTCAATTTTTGTTCTTTTACGAAGGTAGCAACCTCTTCTGCCAACGCCTGGTAGCGGGCTAACCGCAGGCGATAAGTACGGTTGGATACTTCGGCACCGAACGCCATTTTCGCGGGCTTGGATGTTGTGAATTGTTCCTCATGTGGGTGGTTGGAAAACAGGCCGTCCCGTCCTGAGTCCGTCGATTCGGCATGCCGGATTCGTGACGAACCGGGTCGAAGGAGAGGTTTCTTTTCCGATAAGAATATCCTTGGCAGCAGCAGTGCCGGCTTAAAGGATAATGCCCGGCCTTTTCTTAACCAGTTTAAAATACAGCCAAAAAGCTTAGAATGCGCAGAATTTATTATAGCATAAATTTTTTCGAGGTTTATTTTGGTAGATAAGGTGATACATACTGCCAGTAAGCCATAAGTTTTAAGGAACATCACGAACTTGTCAATTCCCTGAGGCAGTCTAAATGCAACCGGTATTATGATTATGCTCGCAATTGCCATACCGCGGGTCAAATTAAATCGGGGTTGTCGCATTGCTAAATATCGACGTTCTATTTGTATCGCAAGCCAGGCGGCAAAAATCCCTATAGCCGCCCCTGCAAGTACGTCCGATGGATAATGAGCCATAGCAGTCACTCTCAGTAGAGCAACAATTGTACTGGCAGCCAATAGCAGGCATGCCAAAGGCCACGTGACAAAAGATGTTATTACTGATGCTGCCGAGAAAGCAACAGCGGCATCACCAGAAGGAAATGAAAGATGATATGATAAATAAGGCTGTTCTTCTATCCATGATGGGCCTTTGATAACCTCGCGAGGTCGTGGTCTTCTTACACCGACTTTCAGTGAAGTTACCATTAGTGCAACGATGATTAAGGCAAGAAACGTGATTAGAACCGGCCTCTGTCGGCCTGTTGCAAGAAACCATACTAACAATAACCAAATCGGCAGCCATGCTCTGCCCAGGTACGTGAATGCTCTAATCCAAAAAAATCTGTTCCAATTAACCGGCTTTTGACGCAATAAAGAAAAAACATACTGATCCAAATTAAAATATGACCAAAGGGCAATTAGTCCTATAACCAGGATGAAAACCAGAAAAAATACATCCTTATCTCGAAGGCTCAATTTTGATACTAATTTTCGATAAATCATTGTTTATCCGTTTTACGGGTAAGTACTACCACTTCAAGTGTTCTGCCTTTTGAATAGTTAAAACCTTGCTTTGATACCAACTTATCTAATGGCAGCTCACCGTAACGCTGCTGGATTTCATTTAGCTTGTTTTTCGGTATTACCAATACTCCATTTATCGTCCGTTTTAGCCAGTCAATTACATCTTTTTCCGTCCGGAGCACCTCAATTTGCGAGCCCATATAAAAGTTCAGCGTTGGCTCTCTGTAATTGTAGGTTACTATAGGTACATCTTTTATCGTCTTGTTGTTCACAGCCTGGGCAAGAAAGGGAGCAATTTTTACCTGCTCAACCGCTGGAAGTATGCCAAACAAAAGGGGAATTTCTAAAACGAGCATGCACATGAGCAATACCTTGGCAGAAACCTGCGGTCGATTAGCTCTTTGCTGAGGGATGGCAATTATGGCCATAGCTAATAACACCATACCCGATGCACAGCCGGACCAGCGCAAGCCGGGTATTTCTATAAACCACGGCCCAATTATAAGACCAAGTGCCATTGCAATGGCCAATGGACCAAAAAACCAGACTCCACGTCGCAGCCAGATTTTATCACGCTCGGTCAATCTGTTTTGCTGGTCGGCGACAATCGTGCCTGCAACTGCCAAGGCCAAAGCCGGCCAAATGAATAATATATAATGGGGCAGTTTGGTAGCTGCCAGGCTCATTATGATGAAAGTAGGTGCAACCCAGCTAATCAATAAGATTCGGCCGTATTTGCTTCCCACTCTTCCTCCGATAACAGCCGAAATAGCGCCGGGTAAATGCAGCGTCCAGGGGAAAAGACCAAAGATAACAACAGGCAGATAGTATGGCAGATAGAGCAGGAAATTCCCCCCGTGCTGCTCCATCGGTTTAAGTGCCCGGCTGATTACGTGTCGGCCTATAAACTGGCGCACGAACTGGCCGTTGGTAAAATGGTTGGCAGGAATTGCCCAGGCTGTAAAAATCAAGAATCCTATTGCTAAAGAAGCTGCGACTGCACAAACGTCCCGCCGGATGTTTTTTCTGGTTTTCCGACCAAGCCACAAAATAGCTGCAATTGCTGGAAGAGGCATTAGACCTATTGGTCCTTTGGTCAACATCCCCAATCCTAACGCAACACCCATCAGAAACACATGGAATAGAGTTATTCCGGAGTTAATCGATTGTGCAAAAACAGCCATTACAGCAACTATAAAAGGTAGCAGCACTGCATCGGAGATTGCCGACGAACCAACAACCAGGATCATCAACGTTGAGGCCAGAATAACCATGGCCCACAACGCTGCTTTCGTGCCTAAAAGTTGCTTGCCGATAAAGAATGTCAATAGACATGTCAACGCAGTACCTAACACCCCGAAAAAGCGGCAGGCAAGCTCCGTTGGACCGAGCAGGCGGATTGGCAAAGACATCAGCCAATAAAGAAGTGGTGGTTTGTCAAACCATATTTGGCCGTTAAAAGTGGGAAGCAGGTAATTGCCGGACTCGACCATCTCCACTGTTGCCCGCGCATATCTGGGTTCATCACGGTCCCACAGTGTCGAGCGTGTGCTTGCAAATAAATAATTGCCCATAATTGCTAAGGCAACTAAAGCGGCAGCCGTCCAACCATTGAATTTTATTATCTTTTTCAGCATAGGCTTTATCATTTTTTATAAGTCATTCCCGGCATGTCAGTTGAATTTACATCATAGATAGACAAATGTTAAAAATCAATTTTTTTTCAGAAAAAGCTTATAACTAAAATTTTGGTTGTATTTTTGGAAATTTCCCAAAGCCAAATTTACTTTGCTCTGGTTGTTACTTACTGTATATAATTTCCATCAATGGTCAGACGAATCATAATCAACGCAGATGATTTTGGCTTGTGTAGCGGAGTAAACAGGGCTGTTGCCCAGGCCCACACCGATGGAATATTAACCAGTGCGACTATTATGACCAATATGCCGGCCTTTAAAGAAGCTGTTGATTTGGCAAAAGAATTGCCTAAACTGGGCGTGGGCGTGCATCTTAATATATCCGATGGCCGCCCACTATCTATGAATGAGCATATTCATTGTTTGCTTGATTCTGAAGGTCAATTTGCTTTATCGCCGTCTAAACTGGCACTATTATCTATGGCTGCAAATCAGATTAAAAAGACAATCAGGACCGAATTCGCAGCACAAATTCAATTAGTAATTGATAATGGCATAAAGCCCACTCATTTGGATTCCCATAAACATATTCATAGTTTCCCGAGCATATTTCCCATAGTCTGTGAATTAGCCGGCCATTTCAAAATTCCAGCGGTACGCTTTGCCTTCGAGCCGCTCGAAATCTGCAAAGCTCCCTGGCCTTTACCAGCCAAAGGTGGCGAAAAAAGGTCAAGTTTAATTCGTACCATGGCTCGAATAAATCGTATGCAATGCCCGGATTTGTTAAAAACCGATATTCTTGTTGGAATTGCTCATACCGGTAAAATCGACGTACATTTTCTTAGGGCTGTCACTTCTTACAATTTCGCGGTAATTATAGAAGTTATGACTCATCCCGGCTTTGGTGAAGGGCTTGACCCGAACAAAACCAGATTAGTCCGGCAACGTCAGATGGAACTTGAGGCTCTTTGTAGCGAAGAAGCCAAGCGGTATTTTAAAGAAGCAGGAATAAAATTGGTGCACTATGGGCAATTATGAAAACACCGCCATCGAATGTTCGATAGTTGTGCCTCTATACAATGAAGAGGCTTCGGTAGAGGAACTTTACAACAGGCTGGTCAAAACAATGAACCAGACTGGACTTCGATATGAGCTGGTATTTTTAAACGATGGCAGTGAGGACAACACGCTTGAATTGCTTAAGGGAATTGTTGAAAAAGACAAGAGTGTGGTCGTCGTGGAGCTTGGTCGTCATTTTGGTCAGACGCCTGCCATTGTAGCGGGATTCGATACCGCCAAAGGGGAAATAATAATCACAATGGATGGCGACCTGCAGCACAGTCCTGAAGAGATACCTAATTTTCTTGAAAAGATTGTAGAAGGCTACGACGTGGTGAGCGGCTGGCGCAAAAACAGGGTGGACAATATAATACTTAGAAAGATACCGAGCAGAATAGCAAACAGGCTTATTTCGAAGATAAGCGGGGTTGACATTCATGACTTTGGTACGACTTTTAAGGCCTACAGGCAGGAAGTAGTCAAAGGACTGACTCTTTATGGGGAAACACACCGATTTATCCCTGCGTTACTATCGCAAAACGGCTTAAAAATGGTAGAGATACCTATTACAAACATCGTCAGGCCGAAAGGTGCGAGTAATTACGGAATTTCAAGGGCGTTCAAAGTCATTTTTGATTTGATAACACTGAGATTTTTGATGGAATATGCTGCAAGGCCTCTGCACTTCTTTGGCAGAACGGCTATGTACTGCATCATTGCAGCGGTGTTGATGGATGCTTATATACTCTACGATAAGTTTATCTATAACGTGCCTATTATGGTTGCACACGGCCCAATGGCAGGACTGGCGGCTGTGCTGCTGCTTGTCGGACTAATCCTCATCTCCAATGGACTGATAGGAGAAATGATAAGCAGAGTCTATTTCGAGTCAACGAACAAAAAGATATATTCGGTGCGCAAAATCCACCGCAGGCAGAGCTGACGACAGGTGAAAAAGATGAAGAAGAAAAACCACACGGCTCGATTAGTAGTAATCCTGCTGATAGCGGCGGCAGCAGTGCTAATGTTGGTCAGACACTTTCATATTAACGATTTTTGCATTATAAAACCCGGTATGCTCTATACAAGTGGTCAGCCGCGGAAAATGGATTATATCCGTCTGTTATACAAGTATCATATTGCTACAATAATAAATGTCCGTTCCCCCTCAGAACACCGGGAACAAAATTGGTATAGTGAAGAAGCAACCTGTACCCGAAGTGCCGGCATCCATTATATTGAAATGCCTATTGAAAAAGACAGCGGTTTCCCTGATAAACAGAATCAGGATAAATTTCTCGCTATAATGTCTGATAAAGACAATCTGCCGGTTCTCCTCCACGGCGGTTCTGACGATCAGAGAG
Source organism: uncultured Pirellulales bacterium (assembly GCA_964601185.1). Taxonomy (GTDB): domain Bacteria; phylum Planctomycetota; class Phycisphaerae; order Sedimentisphaerales; family Anaerobacaceae; genus CAZRMQ01. Next base: position 15,118 of record CAZRMQ010000018.1, on the reverse strand, counting down.
TTGCCATGCTGGTGGCGGCATGGCTGCGTAACAGCCAGGGATACAATGTGGAACAAACCATAAAGGTCGTCAAATCAATTATTGACGACCGTGAATTTACCCAGGATGAAATTAAATTTATTGAAGACCTGGCAAAATAGACTTTTATTCAAACTCGCTGTTATCTCCGACTTTTACTGCCGTCTCCGATTTGTGGAATAATGACCCGCCGCTATCTTGTTTTCCCGTCCTTGCGCCTATGGAGTAGTACACCATCCTGAATATGTCATCTATTTTTATCATTGTTCTCTCTCTGTAGTAAACCTCTATTAATCGGTTGTCCTGTGTTAATTCATTCAAAAAGGCAGAAGTACAGACAACCCAGTCCCCTTGCTCGTAACGCTCATACAGCAGCGATTTATCCTGTATTACTGGCACAACCTTCCCAAAATACTGGACAAATTTGTTGGAGGCGCCTCGGTAGGCGATAAGTTTGTCCGATGGCGGCACTATGCTGGCAATGTCTTTCGCAAAATCTCGGGAGAATCTGTTCTCATCTAATGAAGTCGAAAAATACGCAAAAGAAACCATAAACCAAACAGTAATACCGCTGAAGATTACACAGCAGGCAGCGGCAGGTTTTCCTTTGACAAACAGTATGGTCACTATGAAGGTCGCCGCTATCATGATTATGCCAAGCATTATGATAGATATCAAAAGTTGTGGCTTGGCAATGGCAACATAAACAGACAAGCCGATCGCACCGGTAACCATCACGATAACATGACCTTTCAAAATACTCCTTGCGAATATCTTCGTGTATGCCTTTCTGCCAAAAGCCATATCTTCTAACAGGATTCCTATGAGAATAGCCATTGCCGGCATCAAGGGCAGTATATAGTGCTGACGTTTGCCGGCATCAATAGTAAGAAAAACCAGTCCTGCAACAAACCACAACCACAAAAACTTCATTACCGGCCGCTTTTCCTCCCATATTTTATAAAAGGGGGCAACAAAAGCCATGGGCAGGAAAGCAACCCATGGCGTGATATACTTAAACATTATGCCCAGGTAATAATAGACAGTATAGTTCCCCCGCGCGTACTCACCAAAGAAGCGATCAAAAAATTCATGCTTCCATATAATTATATTCCAATTCATTCTATGCGCGATGGCCAAAGGCCACGGCAGCATGATAACCATAACAATAATAGGACCCGCAATAGGCAGCAATTTTACAAGCATTTTCCACTGACGATTTATCAAAACATACGAGAGCACCGGGACAAAAACGTATGCCAGCGGCGCCGGCCCCTTGGCAAGGTTTCCAAATCCGAGACTTATCCAGAAAACCAGCATATAGATAACCTGACTCTTGCGACTGCTGGCGATAATTGCTGAATAGAAGCTCATCAAGCAAACAATTATGAAAAGCGCAAGCACCATATCGGGCCTGGCAATATGTGAGCAGCGAATATAACTTAGTGATGTCACCCAAACAGCCGTTGAGAGAGCTGCAATTCTGAAAGAAAGCCATTGGCTTACAAAATATAGAATGACCATCGCGGATAAGACCGCAGAAATTGCACTGGGTAATCGCGTAGTAAATTCATCAATTTTACCAGTTAAGTTGGCTAAACCCGCCACAAGCCAATAGCTAAGCGGTGTCTTGTTAATCCTGGGCTGTCCATTGCAGGTGGGTAATATCCAATCACCGCTTTCCAGCATCTCGCGTGCGGTAACCGAAACTAAGCACTCATGGTTATCTAATGTTCTCGAGGAAATCATCCAGGATGCGTTGATTGCTGCTAACATCAATACACCGCCGGTGATAAACCACCTTGTTATTTTGCTATCGACTTCGTTCCCTGCCATACCATGTCCTTTGCTAACATCTCAACTGTTTGTCCTGCTCACGGCTGTTATTGTACCTCCGCCGGCACCCCTATAAATCAGATGAAGATTACGCAGATATATAAGCGTGTTTAAGGAAAATGCAAGCATGAAAATAGGATTTTTTATGTGCACAGAGTAACTAAGGAGGATTAAGCTGCCTGCCAGAGACATAAACCAAAAAGCCGTCGGCACATAAGACTTTTTCTTGTATTCGCTGACTATCCATTGAAGGATAAAGCGTCCTCCGAATATTATCTGTCCTATCAAGGCTACTGTTGCCCAGACGGGGTCGCCCAATATCTGTTCTGTTATTACGGCTTCAAAAAATTTAATTACCGAAGTAAGCATATCTTTTCTCCGATTTAAAGATATTGTTACACAAGGTCATAACAATATCTATATTTTTAAAACTACTCACGACTTCACAGTATAGCTAATGTCCATAAATGTATACTTGTCCATAATAGCCATATCAATTAATTACCTTTCACGATTAACAACAGAGGAAGTTAAGTCTACCCTTTTTTCCCGGTCAAGTCGTATGTAATGTTATAGACCTCACCGTCAAATTCGGTATTTACTTTGTAGCCGGAGTTGTGAAATATGACCAGCATGGGTTTATTGTTTGGCAGCACTTTTGCGTAGAAGCGTTTTACGCCGCGTTGCTTTGCGATCTGAGTGATATAGTCCAGCAGGAACGTCCCCATTCCTTTTTGCTGCCATTCGTCCTGCACAACAAAGGCAACTTCGGCGGCCTGCGTCTTGGGGTCGAGAAAATATTGGCCTACCGCTACAATCTCATCGCCGGATACTCCCGGCACGACGCCTACGATGGCCATATCATTTTTGTAGTCAATATTAGTTAGCTGCTGAACGTCCCGATGAGGAAAGGCCTTTGTCCGTGTCATATAGCGTGTCCGCACGGACTGATCGCTCAGTGAATACAGCATTTCCGCCAGGGCCGGCTCATCGGTCGGTTTGATAGGCCTGAAAAAGATTTCCGTGCCGTCCTTTAGAGTATCGTAATGTTCCAGCTCTTCAGGGTAGTGCAATTGATCCGAGACCACCTCTATCTGGTCTTCGTAAATATAGTTTTGTGCTTTGGCAGCCTGGGAGAGCTTTTTCCTGAATTTCGGATGGGCGATGTTGATAAGGTCAAGAACTCTCTCTCTGATGTTTTTGCCGTGAAGATATGCAATGCCGTATTCAGTGACAACGTAGTGGACGTCTCCACGGGTGGTGACTACGCCGGCACCTTCGGTCAGATGCGGGACAATTCTGCTGATAGCGCCCTTTTTTGCTGTGGAAGGCATCGCGATAATGGCTTTTCCACCTCTGCTTCGTGCGGAACCGCGAATGAAATCGACCTGTCCGCCGATACCGCTGTAAAAATGATAGCCTAAAGAGTCGGAGCAGACCTGGCCGGTCAAATCTATTTCCAAACCAACGTTGATTCCCACCATCTTATCATGCTGGCTGATGATATTTAGGTCGTTAACGTATTCTGTGGGATAAAATTCGAAAAATGGATTGTTGTTGATATAATCGTAAAGCCTTCGTGTACCCATGCAAAAGCTGGCGACCACCTTGCCGCGATTGAGGGTTTTCTTTGCACAGGTAATAGCGCCGCATTCGATTAAGTCGATTATCCAGTCGCTGAACATTTCGGTATGAATGCCGAGGTCTTTTTTGTCTTTGAGATACTCAGCTAAAACCTGCGGTATGCGTCCTATGCCGCACTCGATTGTGCTGCCGTCTTCGACAAGCCTGGCGATGTTTTGGCCGATACGTTGTAGAGTCTCACCGGATTCGGCCACCGGTACCTCGATGATGTCTTCATCAAGAGGAACCATCATATCGAGCCTGTTGGCGTGGATGAAACTGTCGCCAAACGTGCGGGGCATTTTGCTGTTGACCTGCGCTATGGTGTACCTGGCATTGGCTGCGGCGGACTTGACGATGTCCACGGATACGCCGAAGCTGCACAGGCCGTTCGCATCGGGCGGCGTTATGCTAATCAGTGCTACATCAATGGGAATCCGGCCGCTTTCAAATTCGTAAGGTATCTCGGACAGGAATATCGGCGTATAGTCGCCGATGCCTCTACGCAGAGCACCGCGGACATTGTCGGCGATGAAGAAGGTATTCATCTTAAACTTTTCACGGAACTTCTCATCGGCATACGGTGCTACTCCCATTGTCAGCAGATGGATGATATGGGCGTCATAAATATGGCTGGAGTGCTCAACGAGGGCGTTGACCAAATGCTGCGGTTGTGCGCAGCCTGTCCCTATGAATATGCTGTTGCCTGGCTTAATCAGTTTCATCGCCGCGGCAGCGGTACCAATTTTTTCTTTATACTTTTCTTTCCAGTTGAATTCTTGCATAGAAACTCCCGTAAGAGGGTAAAACAGAAACTTGAAATCAAAAATCCTAAGCACTAAATCCTAAATCCTAAACAATATCTAAATTTAAATGCTCGAATTTTCAAAACAATTTGTTTTAGTGATTTGAATTTCTGTCATTTGAATTTGTTTAGGATTTAGATATTAGAATTTAGAATTTAACCCTATTGCCATGAATATTTCTACAGTAACACCATATGAATCTATGCCATCCAATACTTTATGATATGGTACTAATCTTATTTTACACTCATTCTTGCGTCGACCGCGATGGGCGTTGTGCCCGGCGGGCCAACCATGTATGGATTTATATCCAATTCCTGAATCTGCGGAAATTCCGTCACCAATTGTGAAAGCCTTTGCAATCCTTCGGCTATTGCATCAATGTCAACGCCTTCCTGGCCGCGAACGCCTTTTAGAATCTGATACGTTTTAGTGCTGATAAGCATTTGTTTTGCCTCCTCGGCTGTCAGCGGCGCCAAATAGAAAGAGACGTCTTTCATAACTTCCACCATTATCCCGCCCATGCCGAACATCATCAAGGAGCCGAAATGCGGGTCGCGATTCATTCCGAGGATAACTTCTTTTCCGAGTTTGTACATCTTCTCCACGAGCACGCCGAGAATGTTGGCGTCCGGCTGCTTTTTTGGTATTCGATACATCATCAGGTCGAACGCATCTCTTACTTGCTCTGCGCTGTTTAAGCCGAGCTTGACTCCGCCCACATCGGATTTGTGCACAATCTCCGACGACCAGATTTTCAATACGACAGGGTAGCCAAGCTGCTCGGCTATGTTAGCAGCCTGATCGGGAGTATTGGCAATTGAGCCTTCGGGCGTTTTGAAACCGTATGCCTGCAATATCGCTTTTGAATCGGTCTCGCCTATCTCTTGGTCGCCTCGCCGCAGATGCCTCTCGATAATGTTCTCCACTTTTCTTCGGTTGACCGGAAAGAGCTTCACAACTCTCTTGGGCCTGTTGTGCCATCTAACGTAATCGGCCATCGCCTTGATTGTTGCAACCGCACTTTCCGGAGAATCATAACACGGAATTTTACCGTCACGCAGAATCCTTATTCCTTCTTCAACCTTTTCGGCTCCGAGGAAGCAAGCAAGAGCAGGTTTTGCTGAATATTGATGAGTTATTTTGACGATTGCCTTCGCTGTCGCTGCGGCCTCGGTCATCGCCTGTGGAGTCAATAATATCAGGACTGTATCGACATTGGGATCTTTGATGACAACGTCGAGAGCAAACTCATAGCGGTCCGCAAGTGCATCGCCCAGAATGTCAATAGGGTTGTATAGGTTCGAAGCAGGGGGAAGATTTGCGGATAATTTGTTAACTGTTTCCTCACTTAGCTTTGCGAAGGTAAGGCCTTTTGCTTCGACGGCGTCGGCGGCCATAATGCCAGGCCCGCCGGCGTTTGTTATAACTGCAACGCTGGGACCCGCGGGAAGTGGCTGAAAAGCCAAAGCCTGGGCAAAATCAAACTGCTGTTTTATTGAGTTACAGCGGATAATCCCTGCCCTTGCAAAAGCCGATTCGTAAGCGACTTCACCGCCTGCAAGGCTGCCCGTATGGGATGAGGCGGCTTTTGCTCCCGCTTCGCTTGCTCCGGATTTTATCAATAGTATTGGTGTATTATGAGAGATGCGCTCTGCCTGTCTTACAAATTCATTGCCGTTAGTAATACTTTCGAGGTAGCCGGCAATGACTTTCGTATCCTGGTCTTCTCCGAGAGCTTTTATTACATCCAGCTCATCTATATCTGCTTTGTTGCCGATACTGACGAGTTTACTGAAACCTATATCATTTGCATTGGCCATATCAAGGATCGCTGCTAATAGCGCCCCGGATTGGGAGACATAGCCTATTACTCCTTCAGCCGGCAGGACGCCGGCGAAGCTGGCATTTAATTTATTGGCTGGTGCTATCACGCCGAGACAATTTGGGCCGATTATCCTGATATTGGCCTGTTTTGCAATTTGAATAATTTGTTCTTCGAGCAGTTTTCCTTCCTTGCCGACCTCTTTAAAGCCAGCCGTGATAATAATGACTGATTTGACCTTGGCTTTCGCGCATTGCTGCATAACAACCGGGACAATTTTCGCAGGCACAATAATAATTACCAGTTCAGGAACCTGACCAATAGATGCAAGGTCTGGATAGCATTTTAAACCCTCAATGCTGTCGGTGTTCGGATTGATGGGGAATATTTTGCCTTTATAATCGGCGGCTATCATATTAGTCAGGATTTCGTACCCGACTTTGCCCTTCTGGCGAGAAGCGCCAACTATAGCGACTGACTGTGGATTGAAAAAACTTTCGAGATTCATAATTCTAATGAACTTTCATTTTACAAATTAGATTGTAGAGTGGGCCGTGCCCACCTTTACTTTATCGATGTGCGATGCACACCCTACAATTTCTTTGCTTATCATTCAAGTTGTTGTTCGACCGTGTTGATCAGAACACTCGGTTTCTCTGATTTATCTACGAACGCATCGGCTTCAGTTCGAACAGCATCTAAACGGCTTGCGGTAGTCTCTCCCCATCTATGAGTTACTCCGCTATAGATGACTATGGGCACATTTGCCAGGCCCGGCTCGTTCTTAAGGTCTTTAATAGCAGCGTATCCATGTTCTCCTGCCATTATGATATCCATGATAATAAGGTCGGGCTTTTCCTGCTGGATAAGAGTTTTACCCTGCTCGGCGGATGAAGCTGAAAGTATCTGCCAGCCCCGCTTTTCAAAATGCGGCTGAAAAGCTGTGATAATATCCTCGTCGTCATCGACCCAGACAATCTTTTTCTTAGCCATAATATTCTCCTGTAATGGGAGTATTTATCTGTGTTTGTATTAAATGTCCTTTTCTATCTGAAATATGAATGAGTTTCCCTGTTCCTTCGGCTCAATCCAGATTTCTCCGCCGTGTTTGGCGATGATCTCCTTAGTGATAAACAGCCCCAAACCGGTGCCTTTAGCTTGCTTAGTCTCAGCAGTATCAAGCCTGGAAAATTTCTTGAAAAGCCGTTCTTTTTCCTGCGGCGTAACAGGCCTGGAGTCATTATAAACTTCAATCTGGATTTTTTCACCAACTTCCTTGGAATTTAATACCACTTTTCCTTTATTAAATCCGTATAGAATTGCATTACCGACAAGATTATTTGCCACTACGAGCATGAAGTCTTTGTCGCATTTAGCTTTTAGCTGAGGCTGAAGATTATTTACAATTTCCATCTGTTTTTCGGCTGCTTCGCGGGCAAAGGCCTCCAGTGAAGGATTAAACACATCTTCTCTTAATGATACCTCAGTCCTGTGCAGCTCAAGCTCACCTTTTTCTATTCTGCTCAAATTGAGGAACCTGCTCAAGGTACCGGCCAAGTAGCCCAGGTTTCTCGTAATAGAATGAATGGCTCTTTTCTGTTCATCATTTATTGTTCCCAGGAGTCCATCCTGCAGCGAATAGGCATTAGCCGTTGTTGACGCTAATATTCCTTTAAGCTCATGGGATACAAAGCTCACAAGGTCCAAATAAGTTTTATTCAGTTCAGCCAGCTTCTTGTTTGCAACTTTAAGATTCTGTTCTCTTTCATCGAGCCGGGTTGACATCTCATTGAAGGAGGCCGCGAGTATATTAAGCTCCTCAATACCGGTTTGCGCATCCACTTTGTATCCGAGGTTCCCTTCTGAGATTTTCCTGGTTGCCTGCAGCATGTTAGTGACAGGCCTGGATATGGCTCCTGCCGGAATCGCGGAAAGCACACACGCCAGGAGTGTTGCAATTAAGACTATCATTAGAAAGACGAGAAAAGTGTTTCTTTCCATATCGGTAAATGGCTTTTCTAATATGCCTACATACAATATCCCAATTGTCCTGCCGTTTATATCACGAATAGGCTCATAGGCGGTTTTATACCAGTCGGATACTACAAATGCCCTATCCACCCAGTCGAGCCCCTTTGTCAGGACCTGCTCATAAACCTCTTCGGACACGCGCGTCGCAATAGCACGGCTGCCATCTTCCGTCCTGACGTTGGTGGATATGCGCACATCGCCCTGAAAGATAGTAGCGGTGCCGATGTCCCTGCCTTTATATTTTATTTTTTGATATACCGTTTGTTTTACCCTATCTACGATTTCATAGTTTCGATTAAGTAAAGTGCCGCCATATAGAACGCCGACCAGGCTGCCGTCGTATCCAAAAACAGGCGCAGCGGCTTTTATCATCATTCCGGTTGTTAATTCGGTTTCCGAGGTCGGTTTTGCCTTTGGAGTTGGGATAAGTTTCATAAAGGCTCGTTCAGCCAAGTCCTGACCTTCTTTTATAAGCTCATCCCTCGATACTATCATTGTCCCGGCAACGGCTTTTTTGTCTGATATAGCGTGTCTGAGCAGTTCATCATGCGCCTGGTTATCACCATACAGCAAGGGGTTTCGGGATCTGACGAGAACTTTTCCATTTTCATCCGTGAGATTCAACACATCGAGAGATTCAGCTTTTCTTATCTCCTCCAGCTGCTTTTTGAGCGTATCTATATCATTACTTGAGATGGCATCCCTTACGAAAAATCTCAGAGCGGTAAACCGGATTACATCACGGATGATTTCGATTTCATCCTGATATATCAGCCGGGCGGTGTTCAGGTCATTTTTTACTTTGGCCTGAGCCCTTTCGATAATATTCTTTTTGATGACATAGAATCCCAGCACCGGCATTGAAAGCACAAAAATCGCTATGATGCCAAACAACGATATTAGTATTTTTCTGTTGAGTTTTTTGCTTTTCACCTATGTCACACCAAAATAAAAAGAACTAAATATACTACTTGATATAAGGCGTAATTTCAAAGGTTTTGGTAGCCATTATTGAAGATTTTAATCACGCATGGAAAGCAGGTCTAAATATAGAAAAGAAAGATATTTTGCCCCCGGTTTTACCAGGGGGGCCATAATACCAGGCCTAAAAAAGGAAATACGCTGGGTTTTAAGTCTTTCGCGCCTACCTTCTAAGTGAGGGCAAATCAGGTTCGATGTGGACGGTGATATTAACCGGGCGAGCTAACTGTTCGTCTAAGGTTTTTTCAAGGCTTTCCGATATTTGGTGGGCCGCGGCCACGTTCAAATTCGGATCGACAAGAATATGAACATCGAGGAACACTTCTCTGCCTACCATACGTGTCCTGAGCTGATGCCATTGGTGTATCGCCGAGTTTGCGTTGATTATCTGCTTTACGTGCTCAATCGTGTCTTGATCAACAGCACCCTCCGTCAACTCTTTTAAGGCATCGCTGATTATTTTTACTCCCACCCAGATAATCATCACACCAACCGCAATAGCTGCAGCTTGGTCTCCATGTCCGAAGCCAAACAACAATGATACAAAACCTATGACTACTGCAACCGAACTAAGAGCGTCGCTGCGATGGTGCCAGGCATTGGCATAGAGTGACGGGCTGTGAGATTCGATAGCAGCTCTTTGTGTGATTTTATAAAGCCATTCCTTGGAAACGATGGAAACTACAGCAGCTATGAGAACTGCAACGCGGGGGACATTCGTTTCATCTTTAGCTATTGCAATCGTGGCATAGTAAATCATTGCCCCGCCGATGAGAATCAGAATGACTGCGATTGAACCACCGGCGAAAGTCTCAGCACGACCATGACCGTAAGGATGACTTTGGTCGGCTTTTCTCGAGCCAAGCCATAGGCCAACCAGCACAACCGCGTCAGTGGTTAAGTCCGAAAGCGAATGTATCCCGTCAGCGATCAGCGCAAGCGAACCGGCCAAGTAACCAATTACGACTTTGACGACAGAGAGAAGAAAATTTATTATAGCGCCAATATACGTAATGGATCTGATATGCCTATTCGTCGTCTCTCGCTTGCGGTTATTCATTTCGTTTTAACCTAAAACTTGCTCACGTATTTTTGAAACGACGTCGATATACTTTTGTGCCGTACGCGGGTCTGTTGCCTCAACTATAATCCTCATCACAGGCTCTGTGTTGCTGGGTCGCAGGTGCAGCCAGCCATCTTCAAAATCAAAGCGGCAGCCATCGGTTATGTTGAGCTTCGCTTCGGTGAAAGTCTCTTTTGCCAAGTCTATGATTTGCTGTGCCTGTGTCCGGTCTGCGGCGACCTTATCTTTGCTCATATAATAAGTGCCGATTTTGTTTACCAGCTGGCTTACGGTCTTTCGGGTTTCAGCCATCAGTTGCAGGATCAGAACGATGCCGACAAGGCTGTCACGGACCGGGCTTACTCGCAAATCAATCACACCTCCGTTGCCTTCGCCTCCGATAATGCAGTTGTGTTCGAGCATTGCGTTAGCAACGTTGGCTTCACCAACAGCGGTACGGACGACTTGGCCATCAGCTTCTGATGCGATTTCGTCGATCATTCTTGAAGTAGATAGATTGGTTGCCGCTTTGCCGGTTTTGTGGCTGAACATATACTTTGCTGCTAAAGCTAACGTGTATTCTTCGCCAATGTATTTGCCGGTTTCGTCAACAATCGCCAATCTATCGGCATCGGGGTCTTGAGCAAAGCCGATATCGGCTCTGCTTGCTTTAACTACTTCACAAAGCTCTTTCACGTTTTCAACAGTAGGCTCAGGGGTATGAGCGAATAGTCCGGTCGGCTCATCATTTATAGCGATAACTTCACAACCAAGCTCTGCGAGCAGCTTTTTGGTAATCCGTCCGCCTGCTCCGTTGACACTATCCAGGGCAACTTTGAATTTTCTTTCGGCAATCTTTTGCTTTTCGATGATTGCAAGAACTTTTGATATGTGGACATCGTTTGCTTGGTCATTAGAAGTCACTTCGCCGCAATTAGGTGCATCTACGGGAGTAAAGCGTTTATCGAGGAAATATTGCTTGATTTGCTCTGCGTCATCGACCGGCGGAGCGATACCGTTACTTAACTGCAATTTTATGCCGTTGTATTGAATTGGATTGTGTGAAGCGGTGATGACCACTCCGCCGCTGCATCGAAGCTCTTTTACCATTACACCTACGCTGGGCGTAGTTACCAGCCCTAAATCGACCACATTGATACCAACTGAGCACAATCCTGCCGACACAGCGGATTTCAGCATTTGACCGCTGGTTCGCGAATCCTGGCCGATGCACACGGATAATCGTGACCCGTGACCCGTAATTCGTGACCCGAAGTTTTTTTCTTTTAGAAATGTACCGAAGGCGCAGCCGTACTCAGCGGCGATTGATTGTGTGAGATTGTCACCGACAATACCTCTGACTCCGCTTATGCTGATTATTAGTTTTTCGGCCATGTCAAATACCGTATTGCGTATTGCGTCAAATTTTGTTGAGTAGATTAAAAAATATTCAAAATAATCTAAGGTAATTCTTTTTTATTACGCAATACGCACGACGCAATACGCATCACGATAAATCAGTCCAGATTGCAGACATAAATTTCATTCACGAAATCGAGATTGACGATCTCTTCGATTGTCTCTGCATCAGGTTCCTTATCGAGACTAACAGCCAAAGCTGCTTTTTGCTCTGCCGGCTTTTGTCCCACGCCCATAGTGCAGATATTGATATTATGTCTGCCGCAGACTGTCCCCACGGCGCCGATGACACCGGGCTTGTCATCGTTAAAGATGATTAGTACCGGTCCCTGCGGAGTCATTTCTATGTTAAAGCCGTCGATCTCAATAATACGCAGGAGTTTTTCACCGAAGACCGAGCCGGTCACTGTACCTGTGATTTTATCCGTAACAACCTTGGCTCTGAAGCTTGATGCAACATCCTTGGCCTCGGCGTTTTTCGTCTCATCGATACTGATGCCGCGTTCTTTGGCCAGGACAGGGACATTAACAATATTCAACGGCATATCAAAGTGCCTCTGGAGCAGGCCTATTGCAAAATAAAGCGTCACAGTTTCGATGGCCATTTCGGCGATTGAGCCGCGATATTGAACTTCAACTCTCTTGATGTGGCCGGGTGTAATAGTGCTGAGCAGTGAACCGATCCGCCGAGCGAGTTTGGCATACTGGCTCAGAATTGGCGGCATAGTGCCTGCCATAGATGGGGCGTTAACGGCGTTTCTAACGGGGCCGCCCTTGATTGCATCAACAAGTATCTGAGCTGCTTCGACTGCGACCTCGACCTGGGCTTCTTCCGTGCTGGCACCCAAGTGAGGTGTAACCAAGCAGTTTTCGAGTTCGGTAAAGCGTGCATTTTCAGGCGGCTCTTTGGAAAAGACATCCAGAGCCGCACCTGCAATGCGCTTTTCGGCAAGTGCACTGTACAGTGCGTCTTCGTTGATGATTCCTCCGCGGGCGCAGTTGATCAGCCGAACGGTGGGCTTCATCATTTTAATTTGCTCGGCCCCAATCATATTCAGCGTCTGTGGATTCTTCGGCACGTGGACGCTGATGTAGTCGGCTTCTTTAAATATCTTTTCGAGGTCGGTGGTTATTTCGACGCCGAGTTTTTCCGCCTCGGTAGGTGCAGCCAGTGGGTCGTATCCTAATATTTTCATATTGAAGCCTTTTGCCATTTGAGCCACAGCCATACCGATTCTGCCGAGTCCTAACAAGCCGAGGACTTTGTTGTTTAGCTGGTTACCCATATATTTTTTTCTGTCCCAGGCCCCGGCTTTTAGACTATTACAGGCCGGGACAACCTGTCGGCTCATCGCAAGAATTAGGGCCATCGTATGTTCAGCGGCGCTGAGGGTATTACCGCCAGGCGTATTCATAACTAAGATTCCTTTTCTGGTTGCTTCGGGGACGTCAATATTGTCTACGCCGACGCCGGCCCGCGCGATACCCTTCAGTTTGCCGGGATTAGCCAAGACCTTAGCGGTTACTTTTGTACCGCTTCGGATGATTAAGCCGTCATGTTCACCGATAATTTTGGCAAGCTCATTTTCGCTGATACCGGTTTTAACAACGGCCTCGACCCCGTCCATTGAATTGAGCAAATCAATACCTTCCTGTGCAAGTTTGTCAGTGATAAGAACTTTAATCATTGTGTAACTCCAATAACCTTTCTTTACCTGTTTGCCGCCAGTGCGCGAGCCAACGTTACCGCCCAGCCGGCAGCGATAATAACTATCAAGGCCAGAATTATGTGTCTTAATTTAACTTCTGCAAAAAAGCGTTTAATAAACGAAAAATATACTCCAAAAACCGCTGTAAATAAAGCCAAAAATGCAACGACAACTAATACACAGCACAATAGACCTCCTGCCGGCTGGATATAAAACGACTCGAAAATCTTACCTCGCGAAAAGGCCAGCGCCGAGGTCGTCATTCCACAGGTTGGACAAGGCAGGCCGTATCTTTGTTTGAATCCGCAGGGACCAAGCAGCCGTTCTATGTCGAACTTGCCAGTTGCCGCCAGCCAGGCTGTTCCAAATGAGACGGCTACCACCAAAAAAACTACCGTGGCGGCAATCCGCTGATGAAACGATGCCCGGCAAAATAATTTCGGCTTATTTAACTGTTGGCTTGCTTGCATAACTGCGTTAGAATAGGGCAGTCTAATAATTATGTCAAGGTAAAGGGCACTTTACAAAAATGGTATTAGAACAGAGTGATTTGAGCAGGATGTTGGAAACCGCCATTGTGGCGGCTCGGCTGGCCGGCCAACGGGCTATGGAAGAAATCAATTTCACCAAGGCCTCGGAGAAGAATGCTACTGAGTTAGTAACCCAGGCTGATACGCGATGTCAAAAGATAATCATCGACAGAATCAAGGAAAACTATCCGGACCACGGCTTCATCGCTGAAGAGGGTGAGCAAGGCAAGCTATTCAAGCAGCCACCTCGCGGAGACCAGGCAATCTGGTGGGTAATAGACCCCATAGACGGAACGAACAATTACGCACACCAGGTGCTCCTGTTTGCAGTCTGTGTTGCGGCTGTGTACAAAGGCGAGCCGATAGTCGGAGTAATTTTCGATCCCGCTACTGAATCGATGTACACCGCCGTTAAAGACGATGAGGCACAATTAAATGGCAGACGAATCATGGCCGGCGAAGAGGACATAAACCAATTCTCGAGCATCGGCCTGGACAGTCATTTCGAATGCAGTGGAGGTGTACCGGCTTGGGCCGGTGAGATTATTCAGCGAACAAGGTTCCGCAATTTAGGCACGACCGCCCTTCAAATGGCGTACGTGGCAAAAGGCGGCCTTATTGCTACGATTGTCAATACTCCAAAGCTATGGGACATAGCAGCAGGTGTCGTGATTGCCGAAGCTGCCGGGGCTGTAGTCAGCAATTGGCAAGGTGAGAAAATCTTTCCCGTTGACCTGGATAGCTATGAGGGCGCCAAGTTCCAGACGATAGTAGCTAATAAAAAGGTACATCCCCAAATCGTGGAGCTTCTAAAATGATTTGCGATTTTCAATTTTCAATTTCCGATTGACATTGTGATACCAGATGAGCTGAAGAAAAGAACGCAGCAGTTCGTTTTGCGTGTAATTCGCTTAGTGGAATCTCTTCCCCAAATCCGCACCGCAATTGTTATTGGTAATCAATTATTAAATTGTGCCACATCTGTAGGTGCCAATTACCGAGCTGCCTGCAGAGGCAGATCAAAAGCAGATTTTATTTCAAAATTGGGTATTGTTGAGGAAGAAGCAGATGAATCAGCCTATTGGCTGGAAATGCTTGTTGCGGCCAAGGTTGTGGAATCCAACGCAGTAGCAGAATTGCTTAAAGAAGCTAATGAGTTGACCGCCATTATAGCTGCATCACGTAAGACTGCTAAAAATAATAGATGAACTGAAAAATCATAAATCGACAATCGACAATCGACAATCGTAAATCGACAATCGTAAATCCCTTACCTT